>JAHAEW010000046.1 GCA_018374635.1 Clostridiales bacterium | reverse complement strand
GGCCACCAGGATGTTGGAGCGGCTGCTCTCCATGTGCCTGTTGTGGCGGGGGAGCTTTCCGCCCAGGGGTCCGGACCAGACCAGGTCGCACCCGCTCACGTCGGCCAGCTCTACCCGGGGGGTGAGGCCCACGGCCAGGCAGAGGGTGTCGCAGGGGATGACCTGCTCGGTGCCCAGGATGGGGGCGAAGTGCTCATCCACCTGGGCGATCTCCACGGCCTCCAGCGAGCCGTCGCCCATGGCCCGGGTGACCGTGTGGCTCAGAAGGACGGGCACGCCCGCCCGGCGGACCTTTCCGGCGTGGACGGCGTAGCCGGAGAGCCTGGGAGCAGCCTCCAGGATGGCCTCGACGTTGGCCCCCGCCTGGAGGAGCTGATAGGTGACGATGAGGCCCACGTTGCCCGAGCCAACCATCACGATGTCCTGCCCAGGCAGGACGTGGTGGACGTTGGCGAAGGTCTGGGCCGCGCCGGCGGTCATCACGCCGGGGAGGGTGCAGCCGGGGAAGGCCAGGGCGTTCTCCGAGGCGCCGGTGGCCAGAATGAGGCAGGAGCCCTGGTAGCGGACGCTCTCGGCGTCGTTGGCGGCGGTGACGCTGCCGTCGGGGAAAATGCCCCACACCCGGCGGCCCAGGTGGATCTCCACCCCGGCCTCCTCGGCCTCCCGGAGCAGCTGGCGGCCGATGGCGAAGCCCCGGGTCCCGGCGTAGTGCTCCCGGGAGCCGAAAAACTTGTGGATCTGCTTGAAAAGCTGGCCGCCGGGGCGGTCGTTCTCGTCCAGCAGGAGGACTTTGGCCCCCAGCCGTCCGGCCTCGATGGCGGCTCCCAGGCCGGCGGGCCCGGCCCCCACCACGATCACATCATAGTGTTTCATGACGCGCTCCCTCCATTTCCCGCCTGGGTGCGGATGGTCATGCCCTCCCGGACCCGGGTGATGCAGGTCTTGACGTTGGGCCTGCCGTCCACCTCCATCACGCAGTCAATGCACTGGCCGATGCCGCAGAAGAGGCCCCGGGGCTCGTGATAGCGGGCGGTGTGGCGGAAGGTGCGGATGCCGTTGGATCCGATGCATCAGAATTCCTCCTTTCCAAGGGCGGAGACGGTACGGTCGGGGGAGAAGGCGCCGCCCTCCCACAGGAAGCCCTCGTCCAGGGCGCGCACCAGCACGCGGGCGGCGGCGGGGGCGATGGAGAAGGCCCCCTTGAAGCCGGTGAAATGGAAGAAGTTGGGGAAGGAGCGGCTGAACCCGAAGATGGGGAGCCCGTCGTGGGTGAAGGGGGTGACGCAGGCCCAGGCCCGGACGATCTCCAGATCGCCCAGGGTGGGGAAGTGGTCCAGGAAGGTGCGGGCGGTGAGGCACAGGCCCGGGAGAGTGACCTCCCGGCTGTCCACCCCGGAGGTCTCGGTGGCCTGGGCGATGATGACGCTGCCGTGGGCGGTCTGCACGCCGCCCAGACCGATGTGGCGGCGCAGGGACATATCCCGGTGGGCCAGGAACATCTCGCCGCCCACGATGGGGCCCCGGATGCAGGGGGGAACGGGCTGGGAGACAAAGGCGGTGGCCCGGTGGTAGCCCAGGGGGATGGAGAGCCCCAGCATTCCGGCCAGGCCCAGGCTCCAGGCTCCGGCGGCGTTGACGAAGAGCCCGCCCTCCACCCGGCCCTGATTGGTCTGCACGGCGGTGACTGCGTCGCCGCAGGTCTCAAATCCGGTCACGCAGGTGTGGAGGCGGATCTCCGCTCCGGCGTCCTCGGCCTGGCGGTAGTAGTGGAGGGTGGTGAGCAGGGGATTGAGCTTGCCCTCATGGGGGCAGTGGAGCACGCTGTGGATCACCGTGTCGTCCAGGAAGGGTTCCACCACCCGGGCCTCCCTGCCCGCCAGGATGCGGGCGGGCTCACCCAGGCGGCGCAGGGCGTCGCAGACGGGGAGTGCCCCCTTGTACTGGGCCTCGTCCTGGAGGACCACCACGCCGCCGGAGCAGTCGTATTCGATGGTTTCTCCCAGGCGGGAGAACTCCTCAAAGGTCTCGCGGGCCAGGGCATAGTGCCAGGGCTCGATGCGGTCGAAGAGGGAGAGCTGCCCCAGGTTCGCGCCCGATGCGCCGCGGGCCAGTTCGCCCTTTTCCAGCACGGTGACCGGATGTCCGGCCCGGGCCAGAGCCGCCGCTGCCGCGGCGGACATCAGCCCTCCGCCGATCAGTACCACATGTGGCTTCATGGGAAAGGCTCCTTTCATCCGTTGAGATAGAGGGTGGAAAATGAAAAAGGGCCGGCGCAGCTGCGCCGGCCCTCCTCGTATATTGGGTGAGGAGATAATGCGAAGTCCAAAGGCTCGCGTTGGAAAAGCGGGGATTAGTTGTAGGCGGCCAGCTGCTCCTTGGCAGCGTCCTGCTCATACTCGTTGGGAACATCGATCTTGCCGCTCTTGATGTCCTCATAGGCCTGGTCCACGGCGGCCTGCACGTCCTCAGGCAGCGGGATGTCAGGGTTCCACTCCACGGACACGCAGCCGTTTGCAATGGTCAGGTACATGATCTCGGCCTCAGCGGTGCCGTCCAGAATGGCCTTGGTGGCCTGATCATAGCCCACATTGTAGTCGCCGATGATGTTGCCCAGGACCTTGCCGGGAGCCATGTCGAAGAAGTTGCCCAGGCAGCCGAAGGTGTAGACGTTCTCGCTCTCGCCCACGGCCTTCATGGCGCCGGCCTGTCCCTCGTTGGAGTTGGAGAGGACAAAGTCGGCTCCGCTCTTGATCTGGTTCATGGTGGTCTCATAGCACTCGTTGGAGTCGGGGGAGCTGAGGACGGCCTCCTGGATCTTCAGGTCGGGGTTGACGCTCTTGGCGCCCAGGGCGAAGCCCATGGTGGTCTTGGTGTAGGCGGGATAATCGCCGCCCAGGGTGTAGGCGATATTGTCGGTCTGAGTCATCATACCGGCCGCCACGCCCAGCACATAGGTGCCTTCCTCCGCGCACATGCACACCGGGAAGAGGTTGTCCCGGACCTCCGTGCCGCCGAAGGTGACGAACCAGGTGTCGGGATAGTCCTCACAGATCTCGGCGAAGGGGGCGGAGCACTGGCCGCCATGGCCGAAGACGATCTTATAGCCCTCGGCGGCCATGGTCTCGGCCTCGGACTTGATGACGTCGGCGGTGCCGGCCTCGACGGTGGCGACCTCGTAGCCGTAGTTCTTCTTCAGATTCTCACCGGCCTCGGCGCCCTGCTGGGAGAAGCCGCCGTCGGTGGGGGAGCCGGGGATCAGGATGCCGATCTTCACATCAGAGGCATCTCCGCTCTCAGCGGGAGGAGTACTGCCATCGGGGGTGGTGCCGCCGCCGCAGGCAGCAGTACCGAGCAGGAGCGCGCCGGACAGGATCAACGGGATCAGCTTTTTCATGTTCATTCCTCCAATAAAACGTTTTTTCAAACAAGTAGTTTTGGTTGCGGAACGGGATAAAACGTGATCAGACAGGCTCGTTTGAGTCCAGCTCATATTCGTTGGGGACGTCGATGACACCGTTGCGGATGTCGTCGAGGGCCTGCTCCGCTGCGTCGATTACCTCTTGCGGCAGGGTTTCCTTCATTTGTTCGTTCCAGACAAAATCCACGCAGCCGGTAGCGATGGTCTGCATCATGATGCCATCCGGAGCATTGCCGCTGAGGATCGCCTCAGTAGCCTGTACATATCCGACCGAGTAGTCGCATACCATGTTGGCCACCACTTTGTCCGGGGCCATTTCGCTGAAATCACCCAAGCACCCCAAGATGAAGACGCCGGGAGCTTCCTGTGCGGCCTTGATGGCGCCGAGCTGACCTTCATTGCAATTACCGAAGACAAAGTCGGCGCCCTGCTCGATCTGATTGCGGGTCGTCTCATAGCACTCGTTTGCGTTTGTGGAGCTGAGGACGGCGCCCAGCGTTTTGATGTCCGCGTTGACACTGCGTGCTCCCAGCTTCAAAGCGTTGGTATACTTGACATAGGAGGGGAAATCTCCGCCCAAGGTGTAGCTTATGGTGCCGGTTTCACTCAGCATGCCGGCAACTACGCCGAGGACATAGCAGCTCTCCTCTGCGCAGACACAGACCGGAAACTGATTGTCGGTGACCACTTCTCCGCCCAGGGTGACAAACCAGGTGTCGGGATAGTCGGGGCTGATTTCAGCGATGGGAGAGGTGCTCTGGGCACCGTGGCCGAAGACGATCTGGTATCCGTCGGCGGCCATGTTTTCGGCCTCCGATTTGATCTCCTCTGCGGTGATGGCCTCCACAACCGAGACTTGATAACCAAGTTCCTCCAGCTTTGCACCGGCCTCCGCGCCTTGCTGGCAAAATCCACCGTCCGTCGGGGAACCCGGAATGAGAATGCCGATCTTCACATCGGAGGGGGAGATCCCTCCGCTCCCGCTTGGCTGGGGAGCGGAAGGCGTGCTGGAGCCTGGCGCGGAAGCAGTGCAGGCGGTTAGGCCAAAGAGGAGCGTACCGGAAAGAAGCCAGGAATAGATCTGTCTCTTGTTCATAACAGCGCTCCCATAGCCCTTACGCCTTCTCGTAGGCCACGCCCTTGGCGCTGGCGTCCACGGCCTTCTTTTTGCAGGCGGCCAGAACAGCCAGGACCGTGACGATGTAAGGCACCATCAGGATGAGGTTGTTGGGGATGTTGAGGCCCGCGTTCTGGAGGGTCATCTGCAGGGCGTTGGAGCCGCCGAAGATCAGAGCGCCCAGAAGCACGCCGCCGGGCTTCCACTTGCCCAGTACCACCACGGCCATGGCGATGTAGCCTTTGCCGCCGGTCATGTCCACCTGGAAGGTGTTGGACTGGGCAATGGCCAGGTAAGCGCCGGCCATGCCCATCAGCAGGCCGCTGAAGAGAGTCGCGGCATAGCGGGTGGTAAAGACGTTGATGCCCAGGCTGTCGGCCGCCTTGGGATGCTCGCCCACGGCGATGATCCGGGTGCCGATAGAGGTGCGGTTCATCAGGAACCAGATGGCGGGAACCAGGATGAAGCCGATGTAGACGATGATATTATGCTGGAAGAGGACCTCGCCGAGGACGGGGATGTGGGAGAGGCCCGGGATGTCGATGGGAGGGAAGGGGGTGACCTGGGTGCCGCCGGTCTGGGCGTCAAAGAACATCTTGCGGAACAAAACGGCGGTAAATCCAGAGCCCAGCATGTTGATGGCGCAGCCGATCACGACCTGGGGAGCCTTGAAGCGAATGGAGGCCACCGCGAAGATCAGGGTCATGAAGCAGCCTGCCAGCATACCGGCCAGCATGCCCAGCCAGTAGTTGTTGGTGTAGTAAGCCACGGCAAAGGCGGCAAAGGCGCCGGTGAGCATGGTGCCTTCCACGCCGATGTTGATGAGGCCGGCGCGCTCGGAGACCACCAGGCCAAGGGCGGCGATCAGAAGGGGAATGGCCATGCGAATCGTCGCAGCGAGGAAAGAAGAGAGATCCATTACTGCTTCGCCTCCTTCAAAACAGGCTTTTTACCGGGGTTGGCCGGGGCGGTGCGCTTCTTTTTCACACGGCTGACCGCGGCCACAGCGACAAAGATGATGATGATGCCCTGCACGATGTCAGCGAAGGAAGAGGAGACGCCGATGTTGCGCTGCATGGCGGTGGAACCGGACGCCAGGAAGCCGAAGAGCAGGGAGCTCAAGATGACGCCGATGGGGTTGTTGTTGGCCAGGATGGCCACGGCGATGGCGGTGTATCCATAGCCGTTGGAGATCTTCTCATAGAGGTAGTGGGCGGAGCCGGCCACCTCGAACGCGCCGCCCATGCCGGCCAGCGCGCCGGAGATGAGCATGGTGGAGATCATGGTGCGGCTGACATTGATTCCGCCGTACTTGGCCGCGGTGGCATTGTAGCCGACCGCGCGCACCTCATAGCCGAAGTAGGTCTTGAAGAGCAGGATGAAAATCACCACAGCGGCAATGCAGCCGAAGAGGAATCCGGGATGGAGCTTGGTCTTTTCGATAAGGTAAGGCATGAAGCCCTGCTCCGCGATGGTGTAGGACTGGGGCTCGGCCTGGCTCATGTCGCGCATGGGGTTGCGGACCAGATAGCCCACCAGCTGGAGGGCGATGTAGTTGAACATGATGGTGGTGATGATCTCAGAGATGCTGAACTTGGTCTTGAGGAGACCGGGGATGAACGCCCAGGCGGCGCCGGCCAGCGCACCGGCCAGAACCATGAGGATCATCAGGGGGATACCGGGCATATAGGTAAAGGTGATGCCAACCCAGGTGGCGGCGGTACAGCCCATGATGAACTGACCTTCCGCGCCGATGTTAAAGACGCTGCCGCGGTTGCCGATGGCCACGGCGATACCGGTGAACAGAAGGGGACAGGCCTTATTCAGCGTATTGCCGAACACGCGGAGATTGCCGAAGGTGGCGTCCCACAGGGAGACGAAAGCCTCGTTGGCCGGGTAGCCGAAGGCCGTCAGCAGCAGCCAGCTGCAGATGACGGCAAAAAACACCGCCACCAGGGGTTTCCAGATGGACTGTAAGAGTCCGGTCAGCTTTTCTTTCATCCTTGGACGCCTCCTCCTGCGGCAGCATGCTGCTCCGCCTTCAGATCTTCTTCACTCTTGCCGGCCATCATCAGGCCGAGAATACTGACGTCGACGTCGGGAGAGACCTCGCCCATGACACGCCCGCCGTGCATGACCAGGATACGGTCGGAGAGGGAGAGGATCTCGTCCAGATCGGTGGAGATGAGCAGGACCGCCTTATCCTTGGCGCGCTCCTCCACCAGCTTGGAGCGGACGAACTCGATGGCGCCGATATCCAGGCCGCGGGTGGGCTGGATGGCCAGCATGACCTTGGGATCACGGGAGACCTCGCGGGCCAGAATGACCTTCTGCTGGTTGCCGCCGGAGAGACCGCCGGCCAGATACTCCGGATCGTGGGGCCGGATATCAAAGGCCTCTACCATCTCGGCGCCGTGCTTGGCGATGGCGTGGTTATCGGCCATGAGACCATGGGCAAAGGGGGCCTTGCGCTGCGTGCCCATGATCAGGTTCTGCTTGATGGGGAACTGGAGGACCAGGCCCTTGGTGAGACGGTCATCCGGGATGTGGGCCAGGCCCAGGTCCAGATGGCGGCGGATGCTGGCCTTGGAGACTGACTCGCCGTCCAGGCGGATGTCGCCGTCCTCGATCTTTCGTCCGCCGACGATGGCTTCGCCCAGCTCCAGCTGGCCGTTGCCGTCGACGCCGGCAATGCCGACGATCTCACCAGCGTGGACCGCGAAGGAGATGCCGTCCACCGCGGGCAGGCCCTTATCGTTCTTGACGCGGAGATGGTCGATCTCCAGCAAAGGCCGGCCGGCCTCCTTGGGCTGGATCTGCCGCTCCAGATGGACGTCTCGGCCCACCATCATGTGGGCCAGCTCTTCCTCGGTGGTCTCCTTGACGTTGACCGAGCCGATCACCTCGCCCAGCCGCATGACGGTGACGCGGTCGGCGTAGGTCATAACCTCGCTCATCTTGTGGGTGATGAGAATGATGGAATAGCCGCTGTCAGCCAGCATCCGGATGGAGGTAAAGAGCTCTTCCACCTCGTTGGGCGTCAAAACGGCGGTGGGCTCATCCAGAATGAGGATCTTGGCCTGGCGCATCAGGACCTTGAGGATCTCCACCTTCTGCTGCACACCGACGGGGATCTGCCAAATCAGGGACTGGGGATTGACGTTGAAGCCGAAACGGTCGTTCAGCTCCTGGACCTTTTTGTCCAGCTCTTTGATGTGATGGACGATGCCTGTCTCTTTATCCATGCCCAGGAAGATGTTCTGCGTAACGGTGAGCTGGGGGATCAGCATGAAGTGCTGGTGCACCATGCCGATGCCGTGCTGAATGGCCACGCTGGGGCTGGACATGTGAACCTCTTCCCCGTTGATGAGAATCTGTCCTTCGTCATGGGCGTAAAGGCCGTAAAGGATGTTCATCAGGGTGGACTTGCCGGCGCCATTTTCGCCGAGCAGCGCATGGACTTCGCCTTGCTTCAGGGTAAATTCGATGTTCTTGTTGGCACAAAAATTCCCGAAGTATTTGCAGATGCCATGCATTTCTACAACGTTCATTTTCTGGCTCCTTTCGGATTGGTTTGATTGCCGATGGGAACACGAGCTTTTCCGTTCGAAGCGCCGGAGAACCGCGGAGACACGGTTGACAGGCTTTCCGGCAGATCGCAGATGCAGAGACAGAGGTACAAGTCCTTTGTACTACATACAACTTATGATGATTATATAAAGACACCCTGGTAAAGTCAATATAATTTTGACAAATCTCACGAAAGGGCGTGTAGATTATGAAAAAGAAGAAACTTAAAATAAAGCATTATTCTATAAAAAAAGAAGGAAAGATCGGGCAAAAAAACGCGGGAATCGCAATGGAATATTACACAAAAGAAATACATTATAACATCATAAGACTATACAGTTTAAATAAAAAGGAAACAGAAAAGACAAAAAAAGAAGAGGGTACGTCAAATCTGTTACAGCGTCATCACATCGTAAAACAGGTTTGATGTACCCTCATAAGGGGACAGACGGGGGATTCCGGCGGATAAGGCGGTTCTTACCAGTTTTTCCGCAGGAACTTGAGGTCCAGAAATCCGCTTCGGAAATAGATGGTGGAGTGGGCCACGATCTCATGGTCGTAGTTATAGACATAGTCGTCCATCAGAAGGACGGGCTCGTGCTCACCCAGGTGCATCAGCTCAATCACAGCGGGGGGCGGGATCACCGCGTCGATGTGGGAGAGCGTATAGGCCATGGTGGTGTGGCAGTACTGCTCCAAGAACTGATAGTGCCCCATGTTCTGGAGCTTGAAGATGGAATCCCTGGCGGCCTCGGCAAAGCGCCCGTCAATATGGTCGGTGCAGTAGGCAGCCACGACGCCATCGATCCAGCCCAATTTTTCGGTATTTAAATAAGAGGTAGAGTCCGGACCAAAGGCGGGGTCGTTCTGGAACACAAAACCCAGGTTCAAAGACTCGATCCGGGGGTGGTAGCCGGCCTCCTCCATGGAACGGAAAAGTTCCGGAGCCGTATCCAGCCGGAAAGCGGTATTGGCCAGCTGCGGATTTGCGATGGTCCCCTTTCCGCGCCGGCGGGTGACCACACCCATTTCCTCCAGAGAGGCCAGGGCGTCACGCAGTACATTCCGGCTGATGCCCAGCCGGCGCGAGAGCTCGTCCTCGTTGGGGAGTTTAAAGGGGGCGTTGTCCTGACTTGAGGTGCGGATGAGGTCCAAGAGCGCCCGCTTTGTTTTATAGGAAAGCTGCTTGTTATCTACCCGCAGGATATGCAACTGATCATCCATCTAGTACCACGTCCAACAAAGTTTAATTCGCCAGAGAAACATCCTTATTATACCTCCCGTGCAGGTTGAATGCAAGAGTGTATTCAAACAAACGAAAAAAAGAAAGATCGGGGCGGAGAAATGAGATAAAATAGACAATTAGAAGGTGAGGGCAGGGGAAAAATTGACATTTGAAAAGGGAGGAAATGCAGAATCAGAGGGAGCGTCCTGCAAAACGCTTCGTTCTACCTTGTGAAAGTGCCGAAGGCAGAAAAGCAAAAAAATATTTGGTAGTACTAATATACTAAAAAGGTTTGTAAAGTAAATAAAAAGAGTTAGAAGCGAAACATAAAAAAGTAAAACTAACACTTAAAAATTGACGCATTATACAGAATCAATAAAAATTGTGGAAATAGACAAATAAAATTGACATATTAGACGGAGAAGTCTATACTAGAATTAGTACTACAAACGACCGGGGAGAGATGATTCAGACGCGGCGCCCCCAGCCGGGAACCCACAGTGAAACGCGTGCTATTGCGGAAGTATGAAAATAAGGTTGCATATCCGGTCTCTCGGCGTTCTGTAAATCCAAAAGAAGGTGGATTCGAGATGGAAAACCTCAAGTATGGAATCAACGACAAGCCAACTCTTGTAAAGACCATTCCCCTTGCGTTCCAGCATGTGCTCTCCGCTTTCGCAGGTACGTTGTCCGGCGCGCTGATGCTGGCGACCGGCATGGGCATGAACAGCGAGGACACCGCGCTGGTGGTTCAGTGCGCCATGCTCATCTGTGCCGTGGCCACCATCATCCAGTCCGTGGGCATCGGACCTCTGGGCGCCCGTCTTCCTATCGTCACCGGCGGCAGCTATACGCTGATCGCTCCCATGGTGGCTCTCTCCAAGGATATGCCGATCGGCACGGTATTCGGATCATCCTTTGTTGCGGCCATCGCGCTGACTGTGCTCGGCCCTCTGGCGGTCAAGTATCTGCACCGCTTCTTCTCCCCAGTGGTGACCGGAAGCGCTGTGCTGGCCGTCGGTATGTGCCTGATGGGCAGCGCCTTCGGCTATATGGTCAACAACTCCGCGGACCCCGCCAATGAGCCTCGGATCTGGCTCTATGTGGGCATCGCGCTCTTCACCCTGGTTCTCACTCTGGTGCTGGACTCCTTCACCAAGGGCTTCGTCCAGTCCTGCTCCATCCTGATCGCCATTGTCGTGGGCTACATCCTGTGTGTAGTGCTGGGGCTGGTAGATTTCTCTGAGGTAGGCGCTAAGTCTTGGCTGGCCCTGCCCAAGCCCCTGAACTTCGGCTTCGGCTTTAACTTCAGCGCCATCATCACACTGTGCATCGTGCACATCGCTACCGTCATGGAGAACATCGGCGACACCACCGGCGTGGTCTCCGGCGTGGAGGACCGCCTGCCTACCAAGAAGGAACTCATGCGTGCCGTCAGCGGAGACGGCCTGGGCAGCATCTTCGCCGCGCTCTTCAACGGCCTGCCGGTGATCTCCGGCTCTCCCAACGTGGGCATCATCACCATGACCGGCGTGGGCAGCCGCTTCGTCACCCTGGTCGGCGGCATCATCATCGGCATCCTGGCCTTCTTCCCCAAGTTTGCGCAGGTCCTGGCCCTAACGCCCTATCCGGTCCTGGGCGGCGTGCTCTTCGTTTCCTTCGGTACCATCGCGGCCTCCGGCATCCGCGTGATTGGCATGAGCCGTATGAGCAAGCGTGACATCACCATCCTGGCCATGGCTATTGTGGTGGGGATCGGCGGAAGCGCCGCTTCCGCCAGCCTGAGTTTCCTGCCGTCCACGGTGCTGACCCTCATTACCGGCATCCCCGGTACCGCCATGACTGCTCTGATCCTCAACATCATCCTGCCCCGCAGCAAGGCGGACAAGGAGTTCGAGGCCCAGCAGGCCGTGGAGAACGCCCGCCTGGAGGCTGAGGCTGAGGCCAAAGTGGCCGCCCAGGCGCAGAAGAGCGGCAGGAAGTAAGTGCGCTGCACCGGTTCCGGCGGACGGGACGGGGGCGGGAAACCGCCCTTGCCCAATCTGCCAAAAACAGACCCTGAAGTTTGGATGCTTTTTTCAAAAAAACAGGCAAAAGAGATATGAAGACTGCGTGACATTTCCGATGAGATTCGGTATAATAGGGCCAGGGAACCATGAATAAGATTTATAAAGGAGAACGGGTAACTATGGAATCCATTGAACTGAAAATCAACGGAGAAGTCAAGTCGGTCCAGGTTGAGAAAAACTGGACGCTGCTCTATGTTCTGCGTGAGGTCCTGGACCTGACCGGCGCCAAATGTGGATGCAACACCGGCGACTGTGGTGCCTGTAAGGTGATCATCGACGGCGAGACGGTCAACTCCTGCCTGGTGCTGGCTCCCAAGGCGGTGGGCAAGGACATCTGGACCATCGAGGGCCTGTCCAGCGGTCCGGAGCTCCACCCCATCCAGCAGGCGTTTATTGACGCCGGCGCGGTCCAGTGCGGGTACTGCACACCGGGCATGGTGATGTCGGCCAAGGCCCTTCTGGACAAGAATCCGGACCCCTCTGAGGAGGAGATCCGCGCCGCGATCTCCAACAACCTGTGCCGCTGCACGGGATATGTGAAGATCGTGGAGGCCATCCGCCTGGCCGCTGAGCGCATGCGCAACGCATAACGAGGATACAGGAAAGGACGCAAAACATATGAGCTGTGAAACTCCTACCAACGGAATGATTGGAAGCCGCCTCCCGGTGCGGGACGCACAGGTCAAGGTCACCGGTCAGCTCAAATACGTAGCCGATATGAAGATGCCCCATATGCTGCATGCCAAGGTGCTCTTCAGCCCTGTGGCCCATGCCCGGATCAAGAGCATCGACACCAGCGGGGCGGAAGCCCTGCCTGGCGTGCGCGCGGTGGTCTGCTATAAGAACGCCCCCGATATTCCCTTCAACTGCTGCGGCGAGAACATTGACGAGAGCAAGAACGAGCGCATCTTTGACCAGGTGGTCCGCTATGTGGGCGACAAGGTGGCCGCGGTGGCCGCCGATACTGTACAGATCGCGGAGAAGGCGCTCAAGCTCATCAAGGTGGAATATGAAGAGCTGCCCTTCTACATCGACCCGGAAGAGGCTATGAAAGAGGGCGCCTACCCCATCCATGAGGGAGGCAACATCGCGGAAGTCGTCAACCTGAATCAGGGCGATGTGGACGCGGGCATGAAGGAGGCCGACCTGGTCTTTGAGGACCGGTACAGCCTGCCCGCCATCCACCACAGCGCCATCGAGACCCATGCGGCCCTGGCCTCTTACGATGCAAACGGCAAGCTGACCGTCTGGTCTCCCTCCCAGGACGCCTTCGCGGTGCGGGTCAACCTCTCCCGGCTGTTCGGGCTGAAGATGAGCCGGGTCCGGGTGGTGGCCTCCGCCATCGGCGGCGGGTTCGGCGGCAAGATCGACATGATCGTGGAGCATGTGGCGGCGCTCCTTTCCATCAAGACGGGCCGCCCGGTGCGCCTGGTCTATACCCGGCGGGAGGACATCCCCTCCTCCCACAGCCGCCACCAGATGATCGTCTACCTCAAGACCGGCGTGAAGAAGGACGGCACCGTCGTGGCCCAGGACTTCAACGTGGTCATCAATGCCGGCGCCTTCGCCGGCGGCACCTCCAGCGTGGCCTGGGCCATGGGCGGCAAGGTGTTCCGCATCATGGACACCCCCAACATCCGCTTCAAGGCCACCGAGGTCTACACCAACTGCACCTGCGGCGCGGCCATGCGCGGTTTCGGTTCGCCCCAGGAGTTCTTCGCCCAGCAGCGGCAGTTCAACAAGATCGCCAAAGAGCTGGGCATGGACCTGACCGAGTTCCTCCTCAAGAACCTGAAGGGGGAGCGGGGGATGGACCTGCGCAACGACACCCCTCTGGGCAATACCTACGCCAAGGCCTGTGTGGAAAAGGGCGCCGCGCTCTTTGGCTGGAAGAAGGTCCTGGAAGAGCAGGAGGCATCCCGGAAGGAGAACGGACGCTACCGCATCGGCGTGGGCATGGCGGTGGCCGCCCACGGCAACGGCGTGTTCGGCGTCCATCCCGACACCACCGGCATCATCCTGCGGATGAACGAGGACGGCACCGTGATCCTCTCCAGCGGCTGCTGCGATATGGGCAACGGTTCGGTCTCCCTCCAGGGCCAGCTGGCGGCGGAGGTCCTTGGCATCCCCATGACCGACATCGAGTACATCCAGGCCGATACCGACGCCACCCTGTGGGATCTGGGCAACTACTCCAGCCGCGGCACCTATGTCAGCGGCGCGGCGGCGGTGAAGGTGGCCAACAGCCTGAAGAAGCTGCTCCTGGAGGAGGCGGCCGAGGTGCTGCCGGAGGACCCAGACCGGATCGAGTTCCACGACGGTCGGGCCTGGAGCCTGAACTACCCCGACCGCTCCGCCAGCATGGCGGACCTGGCCCGCCACGCCCACCACAAGAATCAGCGGGATCTGGTGGTGGCTGAGACCTTCGCCAGCCAGGCCATGGCGGTCTCCTACGGCGCCCACTTCGTCAAGGCCCGGGTGGACACCGAGACCGGTGAGGTCAAGGTACTGGACTATGTGGCGGTCCACGATGTGGGCACCCCCCTCAACCCCATGTCGGTGGAGGGCCAGATCGAGGGCGCCGTCCAGATGGGCCTGGGCTATGCCCTGAGCGAGGGCATCGACCGGGACGAGAAGGGAAAGGTAAAGAACGGCACCTTCCGCACCTATCACATCTTTACGTCCACCGAAATGCCGCCTATTCGGATTGGCTTTGTGGATAAACCGGAGGAGACCGGCCCCTACGGAGGCAAGAGCATCGGCGAGTGCTCCGTGGTCCCCGCACCGGCCGCCATTGCCAACGCGGTATCCAACGCGGTGGAGGGCGACTACCATGACCTGCCTCTGCGCAAAGAGGCGGTGCTTGCGGGCCTTCCCCGGTAAGCGGCATCGAAACGCCTCGATTTCGAGGCGTTTCGGAAGAGGGACGGAGGGTTCCGTCTCCCTTCCGAGACGCCCCAAATGAATGGAAATGGAGCTGATACCATGGAATTTGAAGGAAAGGTCGCCGTCATTACCGGCGCGGGACAGGGCCTGGGCGCAGGTTTTGCCAAGGATTTTGCCCGCCAGGGCGCAAAAGTGGTCCTGCTGGGCCGGACCCTCTCCAAAGTGGAAAAAGTGGCCGGGGAGATCAGGGCCGAGGGCGGCTGGGCGCTGGCTCTGGGCTGCGACGTGGGCGACCGGGACCAGGTGAAAGCCAGCTTTGCGCGCATCTCTGCCGAAGTGGGCGGCGTGGATATCCTGGTGAACAACGCCGCGTATCACCGCTCCCTCTCGGTGCTGGACACCAGCATAGAGGAGTGGGACAAACACATTGATTCCAATTTGAATGGCACCTTCTACTGCATCAAGGCCGTGCTCCCCGGCATGGTGGAACGGCGCTATGGCAAGATCATCAACATCAGCTCGTCGGGCGCCAAGCTGTTCTTCCCAGGCTTCGGGGCTTACGCGGCCTCCAAGGGCGGCATCGTCTCCCTGACCCAGATCCTCTCGGAGGAGGTCAAGAACTACAACATCAACGTCAACGCCATCTATCTGGGCATGACCAATACCGAGCACACCCGGGAGCGCATTGACAGCGATCCCGCCGTCACCGTCAAACTGGACGAGATGCTCCAGGTGGACGAGGTGTCCAAGGTGGTCTGCTTCCTGGCCTCCGATGCCGCCGCTCCCATCATGGGCGCTGCCATCGACGTATTCGGAAAGAAAGCATAATAGATAAAAATAAGGCAGAAAGAAGGTAAAACAAGATGGTCAGTACGAATCAGCGCGCCATGAAAGTGGTGCATGAGATCCTGGACAACGCAGAAGCGCTGGGCTGTAAGGTTATCAAGATGGATTGCGGCGCTACGGTGATCGACATGGGCCTTCAGTGTAAGGGCAGCTGGCAGGCCGGCATCCTCTTTACCCGGGCGTGCATCGGCGACATGGGCGTGGTCAGCTTGGGGGATTTCAAGCTGAATGACCAGTACAGCTTTGCCGCTGTGGAGATGTTTGTCGATCAGCCTCTCATCGCCTGCCTGGGCTCTCAGATCGCCGGCTGGAAGCTGGGGGAGGGCGAGTTCGCCACCATTGGTACCGGCCCCGCCCGGGGCATCGCCCACGTGGCCTCCGACTGGTACTTTGAGATGACCGACTACAAGGACGACTACCACGAGGCGGTTCTCTGCCTCCAGGATGTGAAGTATCCCAATGAGGCGATGGCGCTGGAGGTGGCGGAGGCTTGCCACATCAAGCCGGAGAATGTGTACATTCTGACCTCTCCCAGCACTTGTGTCGTAGCCTCCATCCAGGTCTCCGCCCGGATGCTGGAGCAGACCTGCCACAAGATGTTTGAAAAGCATTTCGACCCCGCCCAGATCGTCATGATCCGCGGCAAGGCCCCCATCGCCCCGGTGGTGAAGGACGAGCTCAAGACCATGGGGCGCATCAACGACGCCCTCATCTACGGCAGCGAGATCGAGGTGTGGGTGGACGCCGAGGACAAGGACATCGCCAAGGTCATCCACCAGCTGGCGGGCAAGACCTCTTCCCCCAACTACGGCGAGCTCTTTGAGGACGTGTTCAAGGACGCCGGCTGCGACTTCTTCTATGTAGACCACGACGTCCACTCCGTGGGCAAGATCCAGATCCACAATGTGAACACCGGCCGGGCCTACTGCGCCGGCGAGATCAACTATGAGGCGCTGGAGCGCAGCTTCCTGAACTGAAGATCTCAGCGCGTCGCCTAAAATTTTTTTAGGTGAATCCGTTTGTAATACATACTACTAATTTCAATAAATAGGAGGAAACAAGATGGCACTTTCGAATGAAAGATTGTTGAAGCTGTATCGTGACATGGTCATGATCCGCCGCTTTGAGGAGGTCATCGAGACCTATGCCGCCAACGGCACCGTCCCCGGCTTCGTACACCTGAGCATCGGCCAGGAGGCCTGCCAGGCCGGCGTGGTGGACTGCCTGAAAAAGACCGACTATAAGTTCCCCGATCACCGCGGACACGGCGCCATCTGCCTGTGCGGCACCGATCCCAAGCTGGTCATGGCCGAGATCTTCGGCAAGGCCACCGGCATCAACCACGGCCGCGGCGGCTCCATGCACGTCAACGACCTGGACTGCGGCAACATGGGCTTCAACGGCATCCAGGGTTCCACCATGGTCACCTGCCTGGGCACCGCCTTCAACGCCGTCTACAACCACACCGACGCCGTTACCGCCGTGTTCCTGGGCGACGGCACCCTGGGCGAGGGCACCTGCCATGAGAGCATGAACATGGCCGCCACCTGGAAGCTCCCCATCATCTACTGCCTGGTGAACAACCAGTACGCCATCTCCACCAAGTACACCGAGGCTCATCCCCAGCAGCGCCTGAAGACCTGGGGCGAGGGCTACGAGGTGCCCAGCTTCTACGTGGACGGCAACGACATCGAGGCTGTTGTGGAGGCCGTCGAGGCCGCCGTGGAGCGCGGCCGCAAGGGCGAGGGCCCCACGCTGCTGGAGTTCGACACCTACCGCTGGCAGGGCCACTTCGCCGGCGATCCCGCCGCCTACCGTCCCGAGGAGGAGGTCCAGGCCTGGAAGGACCGTGATCCGGTAAAGCTGTGCCGCAACACCATGCTGGAGCGCGGCATCTCTGAGGCCGACATCCGGAAGATCGAGGACGAGGAAGAGGGGCACGTGCAGGACATGCTGAAGTTCTCTCTGGAGAGCCCCTATCCCGGCATTGAGACCGCTACGACCTACACTTATGCTGACAGAGAGGTGGAGACGAGATGAGCAGAGGAAAGAAGCTTTCTTACGGCATGGCCATCAACGAGGCCCTGCATCAGATCATGGAGCAGGATGAGCGCGTGTTCGTCCTGGGCGAAGACGTGGCCAAGATGGGCGGCGACTTCGGCATCACCAAGGGCATCTGGGCCAAGTGGCCGGAGCGCATCAAGGACACCGCCCTGTCCGAGTCCGCCATCCTGGGCCTGTCCTGCGGCGCCGCCGTCTGCGGCCTGAAGCCCGTGCCCGAGATCATGTTCGCCGACTTCCTGGGCGTCGGCTTTGACCAGATCACCAACAACGCCGCCAAGCTGAACTATATGTATCAGGGCAAGGCCCACTGCGGCATCACCGTCCGCGCCCCCCAGGGCGGCGGCATCCGCTGCGCCTACCATCACTCCGCCTGCGTGGAGTCCTGGTTCATGAACACCCCGGGACTCGTCATCGTGTGCCCCACCACCCCCTATGAGGCCAAGGGCCTGCTGATCTCCGCCATCAAGAGCGACAACCCCGTGCTCTTCCTGGAGCACAAGGCTCTGTACAACATCAAGGGCGAGGTGCCCGAGGAGATGTACGAGCTCCCCCTCTATGAGGCCGAGATCGAGCGCGAGGGCGGCGATGTGACCATCGTGGCCACTCAGACCATGCTGGCCAAGGCCCACAAGGCCGCCGAGGAGCTGGAGAAGGAGGGCGTCAGCTGCGAGATCATCGACCTGCGCACCGTCTTCCCCTACGACAAGGACACCATCCAGAAGTCCGTGGCCAAGACTGGCCGTCTGGTCATCGCCCAGGAGGGCGTCAAGTGCGGCGGCTGGGCGGCTGAGATCTCTGCCATGATCAACGAGGACGTGTTCGAGTACCTGCGCGGTCCCGTCAAGCGCGTGACCGGTCTGGATTCTCCCATGCCCTTCTCTCCGGACCTGGAGGACTACGTCATGCCTCAGCAGGACGACGTGGTCAAGGCCATCCGCGAGGTTATGGAATATTAAGGGGAGGATACGACAATGATTACGAAATACGGTATGCCGAAGTTCGGCCTCTCCATGGAGACCGGCGTCATCGGCGAGTGGCTCGTGAACGAGGGCGACTCCGTGAAGAAGGGCGACGCCCTGGTGGAAGTGAGCACCGATAAGATCACCAACACCGGCGAGGCCCCCTGCGACGGCGTGATTCGCAAGATCATCGCTCAGGTGGACGATGAGATTCCCTGCGGCGAGACCATCTGCCTCATCGCCGACAGCATGGATGAGCCCGTGGACGGCGGCGCGCCCGCCGCGGCTCCGGCCGCCGCCGAGGCCGCGCCTGCCGCTGCCCCCGCTGCATCTCCCGCCGCCGCGCCCGCGGCTCCCGCCGGGGATGTGAAGATCACCCCCCGCGCCAAGAAGATCGCCGAGGAGAAGGGCCTCTCCTACGCCCACATCAAGGGCACCGGCCTGCTGGGCATGATCACCATCGACGACCTGAAGAAGTACGGCAAGCCTCTCTCCAAGGCGGCCGCTCCCGCCGCTCCTGCTGCGGCTCCCGCCCCTGTGGCCCCCGCGCCCGCGGCCGCTCCGGCTCCTGCCGCCGCTCCCGCCCAGGTCTACAACACCGCGCCCTGCGCCGAGGGTGACGTCATCACCAAGATGACTCCCATGCAGTCCGCCGTGTGCAAGGGCATGATGAACTCCCTCCAGGGTTCCGCCCAGATCACCATCGCCACCGAGGCCGATGTGACCAACCTGGTGAAGGTGTACAAGTCCATCAAGGGCAAGTACAAGAACGCCGGCGTGAAGCTCAGCTACACCGCCATGCTCATCAAGTCCGTGGCCCAGGCTCTGGAGAACCATCCCGCCATGCGCATGACCGTGGCCGACGCCAACCACATCAAGACCACTGCCCGCATCAGCATCGGCTGCGCCGTGGACATCCCCGACGGCCTGATCGTGCCCGTCATCCGGGACGCCAACCTGAAGGACCTGCGCACCATCTGCCTGGAGCTGGCCGATCTGACCGAGCGCGCCAAGGCCGGCAAGCTCAACAGCGATGAGCTGGGCAATGCCTCCATCACCATCACCAACCTGGGCATGTTCGGCATCACCTACTTCACCCCCATCATCAACGCTCCCGAGGGCGCCATCCTGGGTGTTGGCGCGATCCTGGAGAAGATGATGGTGAAGGACGGCGGCTTCTATCCCGGCTCCGTCATGAACCTGAGCCTGACCCACGACCACCGTGTCATCAACGGCGCGCCCGCGGCCCGCTTCCTCCAGGAGGTCATCACCGGCCTGCAGGACTTCAAGTGGCTGTAAGACACGCCCCACGGAATGGCTGACGACCACCCACTGATATTGACGTGAGCACTTCCGCTCACTGAACCGAACCGGCGGCGGCCAACCCAAACTGCGGTTGGCCGCCTGCTGTCTATCCGGCTTAGATTGGCATCCCCGCATGTATACGAAACGGAAAGGATCGTGGCTATGAAGCAGATTGACCTCATTATCAAAAATGCCTACCTCATCACCATGAATGCCAAGCGGGAAGTGATTCCCAATGCCTGCATCGCGGTGGAGGGAGACAAGATCCTGGCGGTTGGAACCGATGCGCTTTTGGAGCAGTATCAGGCCGACAAAGTTATTGACGCCGCGGGCAAGTATGTCTTCCCCGGCTTTATCAGCACCCACTCCCATCTCTTCCAGACCATGCTCAAGGGTCTGGGCCGGGACAAGTTCCTCATCGACTGGCTCAACAGCTCTGTGCGGGTGGCCCTGCACAACTTCGACGAGGAGACCGTCTACTATGCCGCTCTGCTGGGCTGCATGGAGGGCATCCGCTCCGGCACCACCACTATTCTGGACTATATGTACGCCCACCCCATCGCCGGGCTGGACGACTGCGTGACCCAGGCCTTTGAGGACATCGGCATCCGCGGCGTCCTGGGCCGCGCCTTCACCAACGTGGCCTCCTTCTCGCCTGGGATCGCCTGCCCCCGTGTGGAGACCGAGCGGGATTTCTTTGACGACGTGCGCCGTCTGAACGCCAAGTATCAGAACCACTCCCGCATCAGCGCGTGCATGGCCCCCGGCATCATCTGGGACCACACCGACGAGGGCTTCCGGGAGATGCGCAGCACCGCCAACGAGCTGCACATGCCCATCACCATGCACCTGGTGGAGACTCCCGACGACGACGCTTTCTCCCGGGAAAAGTACGGGGAGGACACCATCCCCCACCTGGAGAGACTGGGCGTCCTGGGCCCCGACTTCATCGCAGTCCACTGCGTGTATATGAAGGACGAGGACCTGGATACCTTCAAGAAGTACGATGTGAAGGTCTCCCACAACCCCAACTCCAACATGGTCCTGGCCTCCGGCGTGGCCCGCATCCCCGAGATGCTGGAGAAGGGCATCACGGTCAGCCTGGCCTGCGACGGCTCGGCCAGCAACGACACCCAGAATATGCTGGAGGTCATCAAGGCGGCCAGCCTCATGCAGAAGGTCCATCACCGCGATCCCTCCCTGATGCCCGCCTCCACCGTGCTGGAACTGGCCACTCTGGGCGGCGCCCGCACCCTGGGCCGGGAGAGCGAGCTGGGCTCCGTGGAGGCCGGGAAGAAGGCCGACTTCATCCTCTTCGATCCCCTGAGCCCCTGGTCCGCCCCCGTGTATGATCCGGTCAGCACCCTGACCTATGCCTGCAGCCCCGACAACATCAAGGCGGTGGTCATCGACGGCAAGGTGGTCCTGGAGGACGGCCATATGACCACAGTGGATGAGGAGAAGGTCATCCGGGAGGCCCAGCGCCTGGGCGCCAGACTGGTGGAGAAGTCCGGCCTGGGCAACGTCCAGTGGGGCCAGAAGATGCCCCTGATGCACATTTGATCTGGTGGGAGGTAGTAAAACCATGAATAAGCTGTTCTTTTTCCAGACCCCGAAGGAAAATCTGAAGATCAACGTGGTCTTCCGGGACGAGAAGCTGCTGGAGTCCTTCAAGGCCGACTCCGCCGAGACTGAGGTCCTGCCCGACGTCCACGACTACTATACCGACATCTACTTCCCCAAGGCGCCCGCGGATCGTCCCTACACCTTCTCCTCCATCGTGCTCTCTTCCGATGGTAAGATGGCCTATCAGGACAATCCCTCCGGCCCCCTGGTGGCCAAGAACAACTTCCTGGATCCCGACGGCTCCCTGGGCGACTTCTGGGTGCTCAACGTGCTGCGCTCCTATGCCGACGGCATCATCGTGGGCGCCAACACCCTGGCCAAGGAGCCCGGCATCACCTGCCATGTCTACGACGAGGACCTGACCCGTCAGCGCCGGGAGCACCTGGGCAAGAAGCACCAGCCGGTCAGCGTGGTGGTCTCCTTTGACGCCACCGACATCCCCTTCGACCACTACACCTTCGACGTGGACCCCGCCGAGGAGCTGAAGATGGTCATCGCCACCGGTCCCGACGGACTGAACTACATCCAGAAGAAGTCCCCCCTCAAGCACGTGGTCTACGGCCCCTTCACCTGCAAGGAGGATGTGGACAAGGCGGAGCTGGCTCCCCTGGACCGGGACTACGACGTGGTCCCCGTCATCGTCACCGGCGAGGGCAAGAACCCCGACGGCCATGTGATGATGTACGTCCTCAAGAAGTTGGGCCTGGAGAAGCTGTGCGTGGAGTCTCCCTCTTACTGCGCCTACATGCTCAAGGAGCAGATGCTGGATGAGTACTTCATCAACTACTCCATGGTCTTCGTGGGCGGCACCACCACCCCCGGCTCCTTCATCTCCTACGGCCACCTGGATCACCCCCACGCCGATCTCATCTCTCTGGGTACCCACAAGAGCAACTTCCTCTTTACCCGTCAGAAGATCCGCTACAACGTCAAGCAGGAGACCGACCTCTCCGCCTACAAGTATTAAACTGAAACCATTCGTCCAAGGCGCACAGCGCCATCGGGACACCGTCCGGCGGGGAAGGCCCCGCGGAATTTGTCCTCATGAAAATTAGGAGGAAAGAAACATGAATTACGATCTGGTTGTCATCGGCGCCGGCCCCGGCGGCTATGTGGCCGCCATCCGCGCGGCCCAGCTGGGCATGAAGACTGCGATTGTGGAGAAGGACGCCTGCGGCGGCACCTGCCTCAACTACGGCTGTATCCCCACCAAGGCCCTGTACAAGAACGCCGAGGTGGTGGACGAGATCATGCACGCCGATGAGTTCGGGATCTCGGTCAAGGGCTACGACATCGACATGAAGAAGGTCCAGGCCCGCAAGGCCAAGGTGGTCAAGACCCTGTCCGGCGGCGTGGAGTTCCTGCTCAAGGCCAACAAGGTGGAGCTGGTGAAGGGCGCCGCCAAGATCCTGGCCCCCGGGAAGGTGGAGGTCAACGGCAAGGTGCTGGAGACCAAGAACATCCTCATCGCCTCCGGCTCCAAGGCCTCCAAGCCTCCCATCAAGGGCATCGACAACCCCGGCGTGCTCACCAGCAAGGAGGCGCTGGAGATGGACCACGTGCCCGGTAAGATCGTCATCATCGGCGGCGGCGTCATCGGCATCGAGTTTGCCGGCATCTACAAGGCCTTCGGCGCCGAGGTCACCATCGTGGAGTTTATGCCCAAGATCATCCCCAACATGGACAAGGAGATCACCGACCGCCTCCAGAAGCTGCTGGAGAAGAAGGGCATCCAGTTCATGGTGGGCACCAAGGTGGAGGAGATCAGCAAGAGCGGCTCCGGCCTCTCCGTCACCGTGGACAAGGACGGCACCAAGAGCAGCCTGCCCTGCGACGAGGTGCTGGTCTCCACCGGCCGCGAGCTGGACATCGAGGGCCTGAACCTGGACGGCCTGGGCATCGCCTACGACCGCAAGGGCGTCAAGGTGGATGAGAACTTCCAGACCAACGTCCCGGGCATCTACGCCATCGGCGACGTGATCGGCGGCGTGATGCTGGCCCATGTGGCCTCCGATGAGGGCAAGGTCTGCGTGGAGCGCATGGCCGGCGAGGACGCCCGGGTGGACTATGACCTGGTGCCCAGCGCCGTGTTCACCTTCCCCGAGGTGGCCAGCGTCGGCATGTCCGAGGAGCAGGCCAGGGAGAAGGGCCTGGAGTATGAGGTGGGCAAGTTCCAGTTCTCCGGCAACGGCAAGGCCCTCACCATGAACAACGCCGAGGGCATGATCAAGGTCATCGTGTCCAAGGACAAGCAGCGCATCCTGGGCGTCCACATCGTAGGCCCCAATGCCAGCGACCTGCTCACCGAGGCGGCCCTGGCCATGCGCGGCGAGTTCACCGTGGAAGAGGTGGCCAACACCATGCACGGCCATCCCACCCTGTCCGAGGCCTTTGAAGAGGCCCTGACCCTGACCCTGGGCCGCGGCATCCACAGCGCCCCCGCCAAGAAAAAGAAATAAGGCTCCGTCCGGAAAACGGCGCATTTGCCCCCGCGCAGCGGCGCCTCGCAGCGGCCTGCATTTCTCTCTCAAAAATGCTTGCATTTTTGAGAGGCGTGTCGGATGTGTCCGACAAGCCAGGCCCCTCCGTGCAGCAGCGCGGAGGGGCCTTTGCCTATCTATTGAAGGAGGAATTACCATGGAACTCAAAGTCTATGACAAGCCCCAGTTCATCGAGGAACTAGTGTTCCGCATCGCCCCCGGACAGGTGGAGCACTATCTGGAGCTGGAGCAGGAGCTCTTCTCCGAGCCCCTCTCCCACCGGGCCGGATTTCTGGGAGGCGAGACCTGGGTGAGCAAGGACCACGAGGGGGAGGTGACCTCCCTCTACTTCTGGGAGAGCGAGGAGGCCTACCACAATCTGGATCAGGCCTGGCTGGGCGGCCAGAAGGAAAAGATGGGCCGGCTCATGGGCGAGGACGCGGCCTTTGTCCGGGCGGGCCATGCGTCCGACCGCCGCTTCCGGGTGCGGGAATACCGCTGATGGCAGCCGTCCGGTCCAAGCGGGACCTGCCGCCGGAGGAGCCCATCCCGCGGCCTGCGCCCCGGCAGTGGTGGGAGGGGGAGGAGCCGGTGGAGCTCCGCCTCACGGCCAACGCGGGGGTGCTTCTGACCTTCCGGGGGGAAAAGCTGCTGGTGGACGGGCTCCACAACAGCCGCGCCCACGACTTCAGCCCGGTCGCCCCGGAGATGCTGGCGGCGCTGGCGGCCGGTGCGCCCCCCTGGGACGGGATCCGCTGGCTCTTTTACACCCATCTGCACATCGACCACTTTTCCGGCCGGGAGACCATCCGCTTTCTGGAAGGTAACCGGGTGGAGAAGCTCTTCCTGCCCGCCGGGAACGGGGGGC
>JAHAEW010000176.1 GCA_018374635.1 Clostridiales bacterium | reverse complement strand
ATCCGGCTCGTCCCGCGTCATCGCCACCATCAGGCGGAAGAAGTTGCTCTGCAAATAGCCGCTGCTGTGGGTCTGTGTGGTCAGCTTTTCCGCCACATAAGGGCCTTCCAGCGCGTCTATCCCCAGTTTGACGGCCTTCTGGTAGGTTTCCTCCCGGTCAATCCCCACAGCGATACACTGCTTTTTCATACTGTGTGCGATATCGATGATGTTTTTCAGCGTCAGCTCCGGCGTGGTCTGGATGTTCAGTTTAATGTAGTCGATCCGGTCCAGGATTCCCAGATAGCGTGGAGCAAACTGGAATTCATTGACCGCCACCTGATAGCCCTCTTTCGCATACTGCTGTACCATATGCATGGCCAGGGGATGGATGATAACGCTGTCGTCGATCTGGATCACCAGATCCCCCTTGTCAAAGAGGTGGGGCGTCTTTTTCATCAGGAGCGTGGTGGTGAAGGTCATAAAATTCAGCGAACCGCGCAGCAGCTTATCGGTGTTCATGGTGAGGAAATTGTAAATGGTGTCCGCCGCGGCAAAATCGTTCTCCCTGACGTTTTTGCCGTTGTCGCCAAAAGCCTGGTTTTCCCCGTGGTACTGGATCTCATAGCCGATGATCTTATTCTCCTGGTTCTTGATGGGCTGACGAACGATATATTTGCTGCTCATGCCTGTCCTGCCTCCCTCTTCCGTCTGCTGCGCTCCAAAAGATGATCCACAATTTCGATCAAATGTCCGATTTCCGGCTTGCTCAACTGCTCATCCGCGCCGACCTCTTTGCCCTTGCGGCGCATCTCCTCTGTGATCAGAGAGGAGAAAATGATCACCGGAATGTCCTGCAGCTCTTTATCCTCCTTGATCCGCTTGGTAAGGTTATGTCCGTCCATCTGGGGCATCTCCAGATCGGTAATCACAACGGAAACCTGCCCGGCAAACCCTGCGCCGTCCTTACACGCCTGCAGCGCCTCCCACAGCTCTGCGCCGTTTTGGAACATGCGCAGGTTGGTATAGCCCGCCTTGGTCAGCGCGGTACGGATCATCTGGGACAGCAGAATGGAGTCCTCCGCGACCCAGACCGGCTCGTTTCGCTTCTCCCGCTTGCCCATCGCATCCACCTCACTGAGCTGGATACTGGTTTCCGGAGCGATCTCCGCCACAATTTTCTCAAAATCCAGAATCGTAACCAGGTCCTTACCGCACTGAGCGATTCCGGTGGCAACTCCGTCTGCGCCCCCGGAGACCGTATTGTCCGGCTTCTGGATGTCCCGCCACGAGATACGGCTGATCCCCACTACCGTATGGACACGGAAGGCGATGTGCATTTTGTTGAAATTGGTGATAATGAAGAGATCCTTTTCCCCTTTGGGTTCGGTATGTCCGCTGAGATATTCAGGCAGGTCCACCACGGTAATCACGATGTCCCGGGGTTTAAAAATCCCCTCCACGGCCGGGTGGGCATGGGGCATTGGGTGTACCGGCGCCGACAGCATAATCTCACGCACCTTGGCCACATTGATCCCGTAGAGATTTCCGTCGATGGTAAACTCCATGATCTCGATCTCATTTGTCCCTGTCTCCAATAAAATTCCGTCTTTATTGTTTTCCATGACCCATTCCCCCACTTTCAGATTGTTCTATCCCAACCGGCTAAAAAATGAGCTCCGGCTTTCCATAGCAGCGGACACAGCCTTGTCCGGTGGCCGCGTCAAAGAGCAGGGTCCGGGCCACTGTGCCGCCAACATCCTCCTGCAGCAGCCGGATGCCCTCTGTACGCAGCGTCATATGGACGCTTTCAATATTCCGCTGCCCAATATTGCCCAGGTTTCCACCTCCGGCCACCTCAAACATGCGGGCTCCACCGGCAATTTTTGCTGTGATCCGCGCCCGCTTGGCGCCTCGCCGCTCCATTTCCCGCAGCGTCTCCCGAATGCCGGTGTCCGCATACTTAAGCGGGGACTTCCGCCCCGCCTCCAGGTTCAGGGGCAGCATGATGTGGAGCAGGGCGGCCAGCTTGAGCATGGGATCATAAAAGCAGATTCCAATGCAGGAGCCCAGGGCGTAGGTCACCAGCATCCCACTGCTCTGCGCCATTTTCATGTCGGCGATCCCAACCACCAGCTTGTCATTCATCCAAAACACCCAGCTTCCGCAGCAGGAAATTGAGGGAGCGCACATCAGGCGACAACAGGAGGCGGCAGGGCACACTGTGCTTTTCACAGATAAAATTGGTGCCGATGGTCATAATGTAATCCGACTGTCCGCCAAACTCGGCCATGGGCACCGTAATGATCGCCCCCTGCATATCCACGGCAAAGCCAGGTACCGATGGCTGGATCGTTACCCCGGCCAATCCGGAGAGCGCGTTGACAAAGGTGGAGATCATGATGTTGCCCACCTCCACCAGGGTTGAGCGGTCCAGCTCCGAGAGCTGCCCATATTCGCTGACCCTCCGGTTCATCATGCGGCCCAGCACCTGATTGATAAAGTCCATCTGCTGTACCGAGAGCATAATACCGTTGATCTCCCCACCCAGACGCATCAGCACGCCGGCCGTAATCACCTCCGGCCCGCCGATCCAGTCGATGGCCTCATTGTAGCCCAGAATGCGCACCTCCGGCATTTCGATGCGTACCTCACACTGGAGCAGGCTGGAAAGAGCCGTCGCCGCATTGCCCGTCCCGATGCTGCCGATCTCCCGGAGCGTATCCAGTTCCAGGCCGCTGAGTTCATTAAAATTTTTCACGTATTTTCCCTGCCTATCCGTTTGT
>JAHAEW010000175.1 GCA_018374635.1 Clostridiales bacterium | reverse complement strand
CTCGGAGGGGTGAGATTCCCGTGATGTGTGCCAACACAGTCCGTCTGCTGCCGCCCAGGGCCCGGGAAGTAGTGTCGAATAGGGCCAACCAGCGAAATGCGTTTTTGAAAAACTCAGTGGGGGCCGTTCTGCGGCCATACGCCTCATAACGACCCCCATTTCAAAATGGAGATATGAGATGAGCCAGAACATCAATTATATCGGGATGGTGAACCTCCTCCGCCACCTCCAGACCGCTGGCCTTGTCAGCCGGAAGGAGGCCGGGAGGATCGCCGCCCAGCTCCGGGCAGAAACCGGGGCGGACGTCATATTTTTCCCCTAATTTTTGTTGGGGTTGGATATGGATATTTCGCGGATATGCTGGTATTGTGTGTTGCTGACAGGAGGCGATTTCGTGGACGAGCAGAAGAAAACCAGCGGTTCCCTGGCGCTGAACCGTGCGCCCCAGGTGATTATCATCCCGCCCAGCGATCCTGTCCGGGATCGGAAACTCCGTGTGGCGGCCTACGCCCGGGTGAGCTCCAGCTCGGAGGATCAGCTTAACTCCTTTGCCGCCCAGAACGCCCACTACACGGAGCTCATCACCGACAACCCGGAGTGGGAGTTTGTGGACGTGTACGCAGACAAGGGTATCACCGGCACCTCGGCGGAAAAGCGGGACGATTTCCAACGCCTGCTGGCGGACTGCCGCCGGGGGCGGGTGGATAAGATCCTGGTGAAGTCCTCCTCCCGGTTCGCCCGGAACGCCAAGGAGTGCCTGGAGACCGTCCGGGAACTGAAGGCCCTGGGGGTTGGGGTATACTTCGAGGAGCAAGGCATCGACACCTCAGAGCTGGCCGGCGAGTTCCTCACCGCCATCTTCGCCATGATGGATCAGAAGGAGAGTCAAAGCATCTCAGATAATATGCGGTGGAGTTATCAGATGCGAATGAAATGCGGACGGTTCTCTACCAATAAAGCTCCCTTTGGCTATCAGCTGGTAAACGGGAATTTAGAAATCAATCCTAATGAAGCGCCTATTGTTCGCCTTATATTTAATCGATATCTGCAGGGACATAGCATGGAAGATATTGCAGAAGAAATTAGCCGTTGCGGAGTACCTACCAGAGATAAAAAGCCATACTGGCAGACGAGCTCCATACACTACATCTTGCGCAACGAAAAATATGTAGGCCAGACGCTCCTGCAAAAAACCTATACGACGGAAACCCTACCATATCGAAGGAAGCGAAACCACGGTGAGTATAATCAATACCTTATGCAAAAAGTTCATACGCCAATTATTAGCCAAGATATATTTGACCGGGTACAAAACCTTTTACGGCTTAAAAAAAACTGCCTCACTCCAACGTCTGGAACTACTTACCCGTTCGCGCAAATGCTGTTCTGTAGTACCTGCGGATCAATATTTAAACGCAAGCCTCGTGGGTTAACTATCCATTGGATGTGCAGTAGGCATGAGAAATCGCGCGATAAATGCCCGGTTCGACAGATTTTGGAATCAGAGATTGTACAGGCTTTTTTCCGGCTATACCATAAGCTCCGCCACCAGGGGCTACCCATCTTGAATCAACTACTTGCAGACCTCCAGAGCGCCCGAAAGGGTAAGCTACTCTGGAGCCTGGACATCGTGGCACTCAACCAGAAAATTGCAGACATTATCCGTCAGGATCGACTGTTGGCCCAGCTCAAGCAGCAGGGCCTTGTCGACCCTGACATTTTTATCTCCCGCCGGAACGAGCTGGCGGAACAGCTCCGCGCTGCAAAGCTGGAGAAGGAACGGTTCTTGGAGGCCGAGGAGGATCAGACGATCCAACAGACCCAGGAGCTGGTCGAAGCCCTGGAGGCTGGGCCAGACTTCCTGGACGCCTTTGATGGGGAGCTGTTCCGCGAGCTCGTGGACAAGATCATCGTGGAGAGCAACGACCACCTGCGGTTCCGGCTGATCAACGGCCTGGAGCTGACAGAGCCCATAGAAAGGACGGTGCGGTGATGGGGAGTAACCGGAAGCGGCCCTTTGGCTACCGGATGGAGCTGGGCGAGACCGTACTCCACCCGGCAGAGGCGGAGGCGGTGCGCTGGATCTACGACAGCTACCTGGCCGGGGCCAGCTACAACGCTCTGGTGGACAAGCTCCGGGAGCGGGGTATCCCCTATGATGGGGACAAGCCCTGGAACAAGAACATGGCGGCCCGTATCCTGGCGGATTGCCGCTACACCGGCGAGGGTGGATTCCCGTCCATCATCCCAAAGGGGCAGTTCCAAATGGTGCAGGTACGACGGCAGGAGCGGACAACGCCCTGCCAAAAGAGCCCAGCCCAGAAGGAACTGCGGAAGCTGTGCCGCGGCAGCCCACCGGACTGGGTGGAACGGCAGGTGCTGGGCCTCCTGAACCGCCTGATCCAGCGCCCAGAGCTCATTACCTGCCCAGTCCCAGAGGCCAAGCCGCCGTCAGAAGTAGATAAGATGCGCCGAGAACTGGACGAGCTCCTGCACCGCCCGCCGGTAGACGAGACTAGGGCCAGAAGGCTGGCCTTCCGGCTGGCCGCCCTCCAGTTGGACGCCATCGGGCCGGAGGAGTATGAAACCCTCCGCCTTCGGAGGCTGTTCCAGGGACGGACACCCATGGCAGAACTGGAGCAGGAACTGCTCCATGAGAGCGTCCGAGGCATCACCGTCAGCAACGGGACGGTCACCGTCCTGCTGAAAAATAACCAGACCTTGGAAGGAGGCAAATGTACATGAACGATACCGCGCCCAATGTCAT
>JAHAEW010000174.1 GCA_018374635.1 Clostridiales bacterium | reverse complement strand
ATTTCGCCGCCGAAGCCGGAAAAGCCGTCCGGGAAAGCGCCGGTGCCCACGACCCCGTGGCCGTCCAGCAGAGCCGTCACAAAGCCCTGCTTGTCAATGCCCATGGCGATGGCCTTGCGAACGGCGGGGTCCTGCATCACGGGGCTGGCCATGTTCATGGAGGCAAAGAAAGCCCGGGAGGTCTGGATGGCCGAGAACTGATAGTCGTCGTTTTCAAAGTTGGGATACGCCTCATAGGCCATGCCGTAGGCCGCGTCGATGTTCCCGGCCTGCAGGGCCGCCGACATGTTGTCGGTGGCAGCGGTGGTGTCTCCGGCGTCGTTAACCTTCACGATCTCGATGCCAGGGGCGTTTTCGGCGCACCAGGCCTCAAAGCCCTGAACACGGCTTTCGCTGTTCTCGGCGCCCACGGTATAGAGGACGGCAATCTTACCCTCCCCTCCGCACAGGGGTACCAGGTACTCAGCGGCAATGCGGCCGGCTTCGGAATTGCCGGTGGACAGGTAGGAGGAGCGGTCGGAGGTGGGAGAGTCGGAGTCAAAGCACACCACAGAGATCCCCTGCTCCTTGGCAGAGTTGATGGTATCCGCTAGGGCGGTGGAGTTCACGCAGGTGACTGCGATGCCCTTGGGACTCTGGGCAATGACCTGCTCCAGAACAGCCACCTGACCGGCCACATCAGAGTCGGTTTGGCCGGTATACTTGGTAGTAACACCCAAGGCGTTTCCAGCATCCTCCATGCCCTCAAAGCAGTGCTTCCAGTAATCGATGCCGGACAGGAAACTGACCATGTAGTACTCGTCGCTTTCGTTGCCGACGAACGCTCCGGCCGAAGCCTGCGTGCCATCCCCTCCAGCGTTGGGGGAGTCTTCGGGTGCTTCGGCCGGGGAGCAGCCGAACAGGGACAGGGAGAGCGCCAGTGCAAGAATAAGTGCCAGTGCCTTTTTCATTGTGGGTTCCTCCTTTTATTTTTCTTGGCGGTATTGCCTGCGCCCGCGCCGGGCGCCGGATCACGGATTACGGCCGCAGGGCAGGTTTCCTGCGCCCCAGGCCCAGCATGCGCTGGAGGAAGCTGTTGCCGCTTTTTCGGTGGCTCATATAGTCGATGGTAACGGCGATGACCAGGATAGCGCCCTGGACGAAATCCTGCCAGTAGACGGACACATTCATCATAACCAGGGCAGAGTCCACAATCTTCAGCAGGAAAATGCCGAGAAATGTGCCCAGGATACCGCCCAGTCCGCCGGTCATGGAGGTGCCGCCGATGACCGCGGCAGAGATAGCGGTGGTTTCCGCGCCCTTGGACAGCTCAGGGGTGGCAACATTGAAGCGTGCGAGAGAAAGGATACCGGCCAGTGCTGAGAGCAAGGCGATGACCACATAGACGAAGATCTTGACCCGGTCTACATTGATACCGGAGAGCTTGGCGGCATTTTCATTGCTGCCCACATAGTAGATGTTACGGCAGGCATTGGACTTCTTGGTAAAGATAAGGGCCACCACGGTGACCAGCAGGAAGATCAGGAACAGCACGGGGATGCCGAATACATCGCCGGTGGCCAGAAAGCGGAAGCTGTCCGGCAGATAGCCGGACACCGACAGGGGGGAGCCTGTGGTGATAATGTAGGCCACACCGCGGGAGAGGTTCATCATGGACAGGGTAACGATGAAAGGCGGCAGTCCCACCTTGCTGACCATAAAGCCGTTGAACAGTCCGCATATGGCTCCCGCAGCCAGAGCAGCCAGGCAGGCCACCCAGATGTTGACCCCCATCAAAGCCATCTGGCCGGCAATGACGCACGTCATGGCGGCCACGCCGCCCACGCTCAGTTCAATGCCTCCCAGAATCAGAGCCAGGGTCAGTCCGATGGAGAGCAGGCCGTCGGTGGCCACACTCAGGGCGATGCTCTTCATGTTGGAGGGCTGGATGAACTTTGGATTGACGATGGCCACGATGGCCACCACAAGCAAAATAATGAGAAATACGCTCATCTCGCGCTGTCGGAGCAACCGCTTCAAAAGCTCCGGTCCCGTCCGCTTTATCTCGCTCTTCTGTTTCATTGCCGCAACTCCTTTTCCGCAAGCTGCTCGCCGGAGGCAAGCTTCATGATATTCTCTTCCCTCACCTCTTCGCCCTCGAGGAAGCCCGCCAAGCACCCTTCGTGCATGACTGCCACCCGGTCGGACACGCCGATGACCTCAGGCAGCTCACTGGATACCACAATCACACCGACGCCGCTCTCTGCCAGTTGACGCAGAAGCGCGTGGATCTCCCGCTTTGCACCCACGTCAATGCCGCGGGTGGGCTCATCCATGATGATGACCTTTGGGGCCAGAGAAAGCCACTTCCCGATCAGGCACTTCTGCTGATTGCCGCCGGACAGGCTGCTGATGGGGTATTCAATGCCCGGAATTTTGATGGCCAGTTGCTCTACAAATCCGTTGGCCAAGCTTCGCTCCAGCTTGTCGTCCAGCCAAATGCCATGGGAGACTCCCTTCATGTTGGCGCTGGACATATTGTTTTTGATACTCATCTCCAGAAACAGGCCCTGGGTTTTGCGGTCCTCGGTCAAGTAACAGATGCCTGCATCCACAGCGTCACGGTAGGTGTGGAAGGCACAGGGCCTGCCGTTGAGCACTACCTGGCCGGAACGGATGGGATCAATGGCGCACAGACCGCGCATAACCTCGCTCCGTCCCGCGCCCACCAGCCCGGCAAAACCCAGGATCTCCCCCCGCCGCAGGGCAAAACTGACTTCGCGGAAGATACTGCCGGTGAGGCCGTTGACCTCCAGAACCGGATCGTCCGCTGCGATACAGCTGCTCTTGGTTGGGTAGAGATTTCCCAGCTCACGGCCCACCATAG
>JAHAEW010000173.1 GCA_018374635.1 Clostridiales bacterium | reverse complement strand
GCACTTCAAAATGATTGACATTATAACCGCGCTGTACCACGCCGCCAGCAGCGAGGAGCCGGACACGATGGACGGCCCCAGCCTGTGCGACTACTACCAACGCACAGAGGAGGCCAACCAGGCCCGGCGCGCCCTTGTGGACACTGTGGGCGACGAGGTGGACGTGGACAGCTACGGGGTAGCTATGGAGTGCCAGGGCTTCGTAAACGGCTTCAAGCTGGCCCTGGGGCTGTGTGTGGAGGTGATTTGATGAACAAAGAGGAACGCCGCCAGAGGGCGGAGAAATTCCGCCAGGAGCGGGAGAGGGAGGCCCAGCTTGCCGCCCTGCGGCAGATCAGGGATGACCATAACGCTGCGCCGGGGGAGCGGTTGGAGGCCGTGAAGCTGCTCATGGAACTGGAAGGGGGATAGAGAGACAGAAAGGGGAGCCGCCCAGCGGCCCCCTTTTTCTATATTTTACCCTAGAGTTGGAAAAGGTTCCCTTCGCCGTTACCCCTGGGCATGCTCCGCCGCCCTGGAGGGAGGGGGGTACAACAATTCCTTTTTATGGTTTCGGAAATCTCGGTTTTTCTTTTGTGGGGCTCGGTCTATTGGAAAAGTCTACCCACGCCGTTCCCCCCTGGGTGTACCAGTTACTTCCGAGGGAGGGGGGGCTAAATTGCCCCTCCTTTTTTATGGTCTCGGAAATCTTGGATTCCTCTCTGTTCGCTCGTTGTTCAGTTCTTTTTTAGGTGCTCAAAAATGCGTGATTTCTCTAGCTTCGCTCGGGGTTCGCGCTCCTCTCTTGAGTTATCTAAATAGCCGGGCCAGATCCTCGGCCAGCCGCTTCCCGTGTCGGAGCTGGTAGCGGGAAAGCCGGATCAAATGCCGCTGATAGGTGCTCTCGTGCATCCATTTCGGTTTACCTGGACGAAAACGAACAAATGAAAAGCCATCAACCGGCCACGGCGGAAGATTCAGGTATCTTTTTGCATAGTTCATTCCATTCCAATAGTCAACCATGCTGTCCTTTGTCTGCTGCTGGCTTTTGTAATTCAGCTTTGCACATTTCCGGCACAAGAAGCCTTTCCGCCCGGCCACATACAGATAGCGCACTCTCATGCCACATCCAGGGCAAAGAAAAAAGGTCTGTTGCCCGCCGTAGCCGTTGGCTTTGTGGGATAGCCTGATTTTGTATCCTCTTGGGGGGAATATCTCGCAAAGGTCATTGTCCTGGTAAATGTCCAGGTATTTCCCTCCGCAGAATATCCCTCCCCATGCGTGGGTGTGCTTTAACTCAAAGCTGTCTATGCGCGGCATCTGCTCCACCTGCTCATGGGTTTTATTCCACCCCCCATTATTGCAGCGAAAATACACTTTTCCCCTCCTGGTTGCTTTTATGCCTAAATACTATGTAAAGATGCAAAGTATCCTCCCCTTTCAAAACCGCCAGAAAACGGCGAAATGCGCCAATTCACATATAGGCCCTCAGTCCCCTTGATACCCTGGGGTGTCGCAGCGCCCGCAGGGCTGCCGCCTCCAGCTTGCGTACCTCCTTCTCCGGTACGCCGGTAGCCGTCGAGATCTCCGCCGTGGTTTGGTTGAGCCAGTACCGCCGCCGGATTTCCTCTCTCTGGCCCTCTGGAAGCCCGTCCACAGCCCTGTGAAGGGTATCCCATACTCCAACACCCTCCAGGGCTTCCGCCGCCCGTGGGTCTGGTATCACATCGGCCAGGGTGAGCGGTTCGCCCTCTCCTTCGTCGAGCGGGGCGTCTATGCTGACGGCGGAGAAAATGGGGTCACGCTTCTGCTTTTCGCTCCGCCGCCCCTCCGACTCACTGAACGCCGATTTTACCGGGTAAGTGAGGTATGAGGTAAAACGGAACCCCGCCGACGGGTCATAGGCCCTCACGGCCTCCAGGAAGCCCAGGAAGCCCGCTTGCATAAGATCGTCCAGCGTGACACCCCCGGCCCCGTTTGTGGCTCTCAGGCGCTCGTATGCCATATCGTGCACCAGCCGCCGCACCTGTCCCCAAAGCTCCATGAGCTTGTCCCGCTCGCCCGATTGGATTGCCGCCGCCAGTTCTTCATTACTCATTGCCTCGCCGCCCCTTTCGTGGTAGAATATGAGTGACAAGCTCACACTCTACCACGTGGGCCGCTCTCATTCGCTGGGGGCGGTTCTCTTTTTAGGGCATTACAAATCGGGTTATAGGAGCGCCCTTTTTAGGGCCTCCGAAATCTCGGTATAGAGCAAAATTTAGCACACGTGCGGCTGGCCGTTGTCGGAGGTGAACCCGGCAAAATTGTCGGCGCAGTCGGCAAAGTCTATAATTCCATCTCCATCGGCTACCATAGCCCGAACGGTTTCGCCATCTTCCATCAGGGCAAGGCAAGCCACACGGCACACACCGCCCTCGCTTAATGGTTCGTTCGTCTCTTTCGCATATACCGCCCACAGATCAGCAGGGGCAGGGATAATCTGAATAATCTTTTCGTTCATAGCTCATTTCTCCTTTTTTATGTATGAATTTTTGTGCATTTCCATCCAGTCCTCAAGGCGCTGCGTCACCAGCCAGCCGGAGCGGTTGCGCCTATGGAACACGGTGGGCGCTCCATCCTGAAACCGCTCCGCGTCTCGGACGGCCTGGGCCATAGCCTCCGGCACATTCAGCCGCTCGTTGCGCTTGCACTCGATATGTACGCCGGGGAGGCCGGATAAGTCCGGCACTTCCCCATAGCTCTGTACCCGGCCCGGCTGCACGTCGTAGCCGTATCCCTGGAGTATGCGGGCAAGCTCCAGCTCACCCGCACGGCCCTTGCGCTGGCTTGCCCTACCCATTGGAATCTCCATTCAGCTCGTTGCTGATCACCTCCAGGTGCTCCGCAATTTCCTCCAAAGCCTGCGCAATCTTCAC
>JAHAEW010000045.1 GCA_018374635.1 Clostridiales bacterium | reverse complement strand
AAGCCGGGGGCGGTGTGGACGCAGCCGGAGCCGGCGTCCAGGGTGACATGCTCGCCGTTGAGGATGACGCTCTCCCGGTCGAAGAGGGGGTGCTTGGCGGTCATGAGCTCAAACTCGCTGCCCTTGAGGGTGGCCAGTACCGTGCAGGCCGCATAGTCGATGTGGGCGGCCTTGCAGACGCTCTCGGCCAGGTCCTTGGCCAGGACGTACACGTCCCCGCCGGGCGTCTGGAGGAGGACATAGTCGAACGCGGCGTTCAGGCTGATGGCATAGTTGCCGGGGATGGTCCAGGGGGTGGTGGTCCAGATCACGAAGTAGAGCTTGGAGAGGTCGGCGTACCGGCCCAGCCTGCCCTTGTCGTCCCGGACGGGGAACTTCACAAAGATGGTGGTGCAGGGGTCGTCGGCATACTCGATCTCGGCCTCGGCCAGGGCGGTCTGGTCGTTAGGACACCAGTACACCGGCTTCATGCCCTTGTAGATAAGGCCCTTCTCCGCCATCTTGCCAAAGACCTCGATCTGCTTGGCCTCAAACTCGGGCAGCAGGGTGATATAGGGGTTCTCCCACTCGCCCAGCACGCCCAGGCGCTGGAACTGGCCGGTCATCTTTTCGATGTAGCTCTCGGCGTACTCCCGGCACTTGGTGCGGAACTGGGCGGTGGTCATCTCCTCCCGCTTGACCTTTTTGTCCTTGAGCACCGCCGACTCGATGGGCAGGCCGTGGGTGTCCCAGCCGGGGACATAGGGGGCGCACCAGCCGGTCATGTTGCGGTGCTTGACGATGATGTCCTTGAGGATCTTGTTGAGGGCGGTGCCGATGTGGATGTTGCCGTTGGCGTAGGGCGGGCCGTCATGGAGGACGAAGGCGGGCTTGCCCTCGTTCTTCTTCATCAGCTTGTGGTAGAGGTCGTGGTCGTACATCTCCCGGAGCATGTCCGGCTCCCGCTTGGGCAGGCCCGCCCGCATGGGGAAGTCGGTCTGGGGCAGGTGAACGGTCTGGTTGTAATCCATGGGTTACTTCTCCTTTTATTGTCAGATTTGATTGGTCAGTTCTCTCCCGGGCGGTCCGCCAGACAGCAAAAAACGCCTCTGTCTCCTGAATTTCAAGAGACAAAGGCGTTTTGAACCTCTGCGGTACCACTCTTCTTGCCGCACAATGCGGCCCCTCGGTCCCACGGGCGCAATACCCCCATGGGCGGGCGGATAACGGCCGCCGGCCGTCCCCGCTTACTGTCCTTCAGCGGGCCGCTCCGAGGTGATCTTCCCGCCGTACCGCTCTCCGCCTTGCACCAAACGGCGGCTCTCTGGGCAGCAAATACGGCGCTACTGGTCCTCATCTGCGCGTTTTTCCTATAAAGTGTTACTATCTTATCCGCTTTTCCCGGTTCTGTCAAGAGGGGCTTACTTAATTTCGTAGTCCTTGCCGAACTGGAGATTGGAAAAGTCGATGCGTCGGGTGGGGGCGGTGTCGTCCTCCTCGCTCTCGTCCGGGGCGGGCGCGGGGGTCTCGATGGGCTGGCAGATGGGGCGCTTGTGGCGCTCCCCCTCGGCGGGGTTCATGTTCAGCTCCATGAGCTCGGCGTACAGGCCGCCGTCCTGCTTGTCCTCCACGGGGACCGCGACGGTGACCTTCTCCTCCTCCTCGCGGACGGACTGCTCCACCGCGTGCCCGATAGCCTGGGCGGTCTCGCTCACCGGGTCAGCCTTGGGCGCGGCGGCGGTGAGCCTGCCCAGTCCGTTGAGGTAGTCCATCTCATGCTGGTAGAGCTCCTTGAGCCTGCCCACATACTCGGCGGTGGCCTGCCGGGCGGCGCTCAGCCGGGCCTCCTCATTGGCCAGCTCCTGCTGGAGCTGGATGCGGCGGGTCTTGGCGTCGGCCTCCACATTCTGGAGCAGCTCGTTTTTCTTGGCCTCGGCCTCGGCCACCATCTCATCGGCCATCCGCTGGGCGGTGAGCAGGGCCTTGCGCATGGCCTCCTCCGTCGAGCGGTATTCCTCCACCTTATCCACCAAGACCTTCATCTTGCTCTTGAGCACGGCGTTTTCCTTATAGAGCGCGGTATAGTCCTCGGTGAGCACGTCCAGGAACTCGTCCACCATGGCCATGTTGTAACCTCCGAACGAAGCCTTGGCAAAGGCGTGCTCGGAGACTTCCTGAGGCGTCATCATAATTCCAATACCCCATTTCTCTTATTGCTTCTCTCGTTTTCCGGGGAGACGGCCCCCCCAGCGGCCCGTTTAGAAATAGAGCCCGTTGTTCTCCAGCTCGTCGATCAGGTCTCCTAAAATATCCACATTGTACGGGGTGATGATGTAGGTGGACAGGGCGACCTTCTTGATCTTGCCCTCGTTGGCGTAGGCCACGCCGGAGAGGAAGTCCAGCAGGCGCCGGGCGATGTCCTTGTTGGTCTGCTCCAGATTGAGCACCACCGTGCGCTTCTCCCGCAGGTGGTCGGCGATCTCGGCGGCGTTCTCAAACCGGTCGGGCTTGACCAGCACCACCTGGAGCTGGGTCGTGGTGTGGATGTTGACCACCTTGTTGCTGCGCCGCTCCGGCTCCAGGTTGAAGGAGGCGCTCTCCTTCTTGGGGGCGGATTTGCGCTCGCTGAAGTCGCTCCGGCCGGTATCTTCAAAGTCGTCCTCGTAGCCGTCCATGTCCTCTTCATCCTCGTAGGGGCGGGCCAGACGCTTCAAATCATCAATAAATCCCATGTTTGTTCCCTCCTGCATGGCAATACGTTGGGTCAATCCAGACCGCGGACCGGTCCGGCCGGAGGCCTGCGCCTCCATCCGGTTCACCCGGGCTGTCCCATGGGCGGGCGGGGCCCGAACAGGGCCGTTCCCACCCGGACCAGCGTGGCGCCTTCCCGCACCGCGTCCTCATAATCGCGGCTCATACCCATGGAAAGGCAGTCGATAACAGACTTATTATCGTCCATTTTTCCCTTTATGTCAACAAAAAGCTGGCGCATTTGGGCAAAAAACGGGCGGTTTTCCCCCTCCTTCCGCGCTGCGGGCGGAATGGCCATCAGGCCGCGCAGGCGCACATGGGGCAGCTCGGCCGCCCGGGCGGCCAGGGCGGGCAGCTCCTCCACACGCACGCCGCTCTTGCTCTCCTCGCCGCCCACGTTGACCTCCAGCAGAATATCCTGCACCACGCCCAGCTTGGCGGCCTGGTGCTCGATGGCCTCCAGCAGGCGCTGGGAGCCCACCGACTCGATGAGATCCACACGGCCCACCACAAACTTGACCTTGTTGGTCTGGAGATGGCCGATAAAATGGAGTCTGGCCCCCTCATAGGCGTTATCGGCCAGGTGGGCGGTCATCTCCTGCACCCGGTTCTCCCCGCACACTCCCACCCCGGCGGCGATGGCCTCCCGGATGGTCTGGGAGGTCTGAACTTTGGTAGCGGCCACCAGGGTGATCCCGCCCGGGTCCCGCCCGGCCTCTCGGGCCGCGGCGGCAATGTTGTCCTGTACCTGCCGGATCTTTTCTGCCAATGACATCACAAGCACCTCTGTTTCTCTCTGGTCTGAACGGTTCAGCGCACCACTTTTCCGTCAAACAGGTCTTTTCCTGTCACAATGATCTCGTCCCCGGAACGCAGGGCCTTCTTATCGGTCCCCGGAACGCCGGTGGTCACCGGCGTCACCACACAGTAGCCCTCCCGCTGGTCCACCACGGTCACTTCCTTGAACTCCGCCTGTACGCCGACAATGGCGTAGACGCCGGTGACCTGGCGCACCGTGGTCTCTCCGGTCTCCTCATCGGTCTCGCTGCGCTCCTCCGTGCGGATGGCCTGGGTGGGCACCCGGATGCCGCTCTTGCTGCGGAACACCAGGTCCACCGTCTGCTTGCGCAGCAGGGTGGTGTCCGCCAGGAAGCGGTCGGTGGAGAGGATCACGGTCATCCGTCCGCCCTGGGGCGGACCCAGGCGCTCCACCTCCATGTCCACCGAGCCAGACCAGTCCCGGGAAAAGCGGACGGTGATGTCCTTCCCCTCGGTCAGGTTGGCGGCCTGCTCCTCGGAGAGGGCGCAGACAAAATACCAGGTGGAGCTGGTGATGAGCTTTCCCACGGCGGTGGCGTCCTGCTGGGGCGTCTGGGCGCTCAGCTTGTCCAGGTCCGCGGGGGTCAGGTTCTCCAGCCCGGCCGGGGTCAGGAGGGTCTCAAAGCCGTCCACCATGCCCGAAAAGGTCCCCGACTGGCTGACCGTGACGGGGGTGGTGTCCCGGCTGGACTGGGACTGGAGGGCGCTGATCTGGGCGTTGAGCGCCTGGATGCGGTTTTGCATCTCGGCCACGGTGGCGCCCCCCTCTTCCTCCGTGCCGAAGGCGTCGGCCCGCTGGTAGATCAGGCTCTTGAGCTCCAGCGCCTGGTCCTCCAGGCGGGTAAAGTCCTCGGAGGCCACCGAGGAGCGCAGGGTGGTGATGGCGTCGATGATCTCCCCGCTCAGCCGGGCATTGTCCCCGGCGTCGGCGCTCTGGGTCAGGGCGTACTGGAGCTGATCCCGTTCATTTTCCAGGGCCAGCAGCGTACCGCGCCGCTCGGCGGCCTCCGCGCTGCCGTAGAGGACCGCCACCGTCTGGCCCCGGGCCACCTTCTCGCCCTCGTTGAAGAGCTGGTCCACCACGGCCCCGTTCCCCTGAATGACCTGCTCCTCCCGCACCAGAAAGCCGGTGGCCTCCATGGCGTCGTCCACTGTGCAGGCATAGGCCGTGGCGGTGGTGAAGGGGTCGTTCATACTGTCCCAGACATATACGCCCAGGTAGATAAGCAGAGCCGCAAACAGCGCCAGCATCAGGATTCGGTTGAGAAGGGGTCCCTGTTTCATGTCGTTCCTTTCTTCCCGCGCCGGAACCCAGCCCGCTCAGGACCTTACCCCTCCGGCTCCTCCGTGGGGAAGGGCGTGGGGCGCAGATCCACCGGACGTTCCGGGATAATGGTGGAAATGGCGTGTTTATAGATGATCTGCTGCTTGCCCTCGCTGTGGACCACCACCACAAAGGCGTCAAACCCGGTGATCTGTCCCCGGATCTGATAGCCGTTCATGAGGAATACCGTCACATTGGCGCGGGTGCTCCGGGCCCGGAGCAGAAACAGTTCCTGAAGATTGTTGGTCTTTTGCATCACAGTGCACTCCTTTTCTATCTAGGGCCTGTCCGGAGACGGCCGTCGGAATGCCACTATAATACCCAATTATTGGAAATTTCGCCTGCGAAATCAGTCGACCGGGGGAGATTTTTTGCTCCGGCCTCTTTAGGCCCGCTTAAACTGCTTTTCCAGCTGGCCGCGGGTCAATTCAATCGCCACCGGGCGGCCGTGGGGGCAGTATTTCACCGCTCCGCTCAAAACAGCCCGGGCCACCCGCTCCAGCTCCCGTGGATCGTTTTTCTGCCGGCCCTTGATGGCAGCCTTGCAGGCCATGGTGTGCAGCACGCCGTCCCGGGCGGCGGCCGGGTCGGCCCGCCCGGTGGCCAGCAGCCTGCCCGCCAGCTCGGAGAGGGTGGATTCGATGTCCCCGGCGTCCACATAGTCGGGGCACTGGCGCACAATGAGTCCGCCGCCGCCGAAGTCCTCCACTTCAAAGCCGAAGCCGGCCAGGAGCCCTGTGTTCTGGAGCAGAACCGCGCCCTCCTCGGCGGGAGGCGTAAAGACCACCGGCGTCAGCAGCATCTGGCACATGGGGGTGTAGCCCTCCGCCTTGAGCCGGTCAAAGTGCATCCGCTCGTGGGCGGCGTGCTTGTCGATGAGCAGCACCCGCTCCCCCTGCTCCACAATGATATAGGTGTGGAAGATCTCCCCGGCCAGCCGCCAGGGCTCCGGCTCCTCCGCCGCAGGGGGGAGGACCTCCGGCGCGGCGGGCACGGTTTCGGCTTTGGCCTCCGGCTCCGGGACCACGGGCACCGGGTGAGCGCCGGGGGCGGTGTGCGCCTCCGGTTCTGTCCGGGCCATCGGGGCGGACATCGGTTTCACCGGGGCGCTGACCGGGGCCGATCCCACCGAGGCGCGGGGCGCGGTGCAGTCGTGGAGGGGCAGCCGTTCTCCCGGCAGGGGGGCGGTGCGGATCCGCTCCAGGGCCGAGAGGCCCGGCCGGATGGGGTGCCGGCGCTCCGGAGCACCCTCCGGCGCGCCCTGGCTCGTCAGGGCGCGATACTGCTGGGCCGTCATGGTCTGGAAGCGGGTCTGGTTCGGGGTAACGCTGTCGTGGGCCCGGGGCCGCTCCAGCACGGCGGCGGGCCGGGTCTGGTCCTGCTCCAGGGCCGCACGCACGGCGTAATACACCGCGTCAAAGACCTTGCGCTCGCTGCCGAACTTGACCTCCTGCTTGGTGGGGTGGACGTTCACGTCCACCGCATTGAGCTTTGTGGTCAGATGGAGCACGCAGCCGGGGAACTTGCCCACCATCTTCTGGTTGGCATAGGCCTCCTCCAGCGCGGCCATCATGGTACGGGACTTCACATAGCGGCCGTTGACAAAGAAGTGCTGGTATCCCCGGGTGCCCCGGCAGCAGGTGGGAAGGGAGGCGAAGCCGCTCACCGCCATCTCCTCTCCGGAGCCGGTGACGCTCCGCAGGCCCAGGGCCATCTCCCGCCCCAGGACGGCGTAGACCGCGCTCTCGAGCTGCCCGTCGCCGGGGGTGAGAAGCTCCTGCCGGCCGTCCCGCAGGAAGCGGATGCTCACCTCCGGGTGAGAGAGGGCCTGCCGCTGCACGGCGGCAAAGACGGCCGCCCCCTCCGCCGAGTCCTTTTTCATGAATTTCAGCCGGGCGGGCGTGTTGTAGAAGAGGTCCCGCACCACCATCGTGGCGCCCTGGGGACAGCCGGCCTCCTCCCGGGAGACCACCACGCCCCCCTCCAGCTCCACCGAGACCCCCACGCTCTCCTCCGCCGTCCGGGTGAGCAGGTCCACCCGGGAGACCGCCGCGATGGCGGCCAGGGCCTCCCCCCGGAAGCCCAGGGTGCCGATGGCCTCCAGGTCATATTCGCTCCGGATCTTGCTGGTGGCATGGCGCAGAAAGGCGGTCTCAGCCTCCTCCGCGGCGATGCCGCAGCCGTTGTCCGTGACCCGGATGAGGGTCATGCCGCCGTGCTGGATCTCCACCGTGACGGCGGTGGCCCCGGCGTCGATGGCGTTTTCCACCAGTTCCTTGACCACCGAGGCCGGCCGCTCCACCACCTCGCCGGCGGCGATGAGGTCGGCCACATGGGGGTCCAGAGGTTGAATGTGAGGCATAGGGATTCACCAGACTTTCTGAATGAGAAATGAGAAGGCGGGAACTCAGCCCGCCACGATGCGCAGCAGGGTCAGTCCGTTGACCGCCATGTGCAGCAGCACCGCGCTCCACAGGGAGCCGCCCCGTTCGTAGCACCAGGAGAGAAGGACCCCCGCCGGCAGGTACTGCACCGCCAGAAGCAGATAGCGCAGGTCCAGCCTTCCATAGGAGAAGGCGAACTGCCACACGCAGTACAGGGCGAAAAGGCCCGCTGAGAGCAGGTAGGCCGCCCCCCGGCTGTACCGCCGGACGCCTCCGAAGAGCACGCCCCGGAAGAGCAGCTCCTCCACCATGGGCATGAGGACCACCACGATCAGCCCGGTGGCCCGGGGGGAGAGGAGATACTCCAGGGCGTATCCGCTCTCGTTGGGATTGCGCACGGGCAGAGGGATCTGCCGGACCAGGAGGTCCAGCGCGATCCAGGCCGCCAGGCCCGCCGCGACGGATGCCAGATTCCGGCCCGGCCGGGTGAGCAGACGGTCCAGATTCCGCTTCCATAGGCCGGAAAAGAGCGCAAAGCCCAGCAGCACAGAAATGAGATAGTAGACCACGTTGGACTCCGCCACCGGGAGCTCCTCCCAGGCATTGCGCTGCACCCAGGCCATGAGGAAGGGGAAGAGGGCCACATAGAGGACCGACAGCGCCCCGCCCCGGAGCCATTCCCCCGGGCTGAGCTTCTCCTGCCAGATGGGGATTGGATTCATCTGTCATCCCTCCTTTTGCCGGGACCGCCCTCCGGCGGTCAGAGTTTCTGCTTGAGTTCGTAGATCAGGTTCATGGCCTCGATGGGGGTGAGGGTGTTTACATCCACCCGGCGCAGCCGCTCGGCCACCTCCCCGACCCCCAGGTCCAGGAGGCTCATCTGGCTCTCCCCGGACGGAGCCGGTGCGGCGGGGGCAGACACGCCGCCCTGTTCCAGCTCGCTGAGGATCTCCCGGGCCCGGCGGATGACCCGGTCGGGGACACCCGCCAGCTTGGCCACCTCGATGCCATAGCTCTGGTCAGCGCCGCCCCGCACGATCTTGCGCAGGAAGAGGATATTGTCCTTCTTCTTTTTGGCGGCGATGTTATAGTTCTTCACCCCGGGGATCTGCCCCTCCAGCACCGTAATCTCGTGGTAGTGGGTGGCAAAGAGGGTCTTGGCCCCCAGCCGCTTGCGGTCGGCGCAGTACTCCAGCACCGCCCGGGCGATGGACATGCCGTCATAGGTGCTGGTGCCCCGGCCGATCTCGTCCAGAATGAGAAGGCTCTTGCTGGTGGCGTTTTTCAGGAGCTCGGCCACCTCGCTCATCTCCACCATGAAGGTGGACTGGCCCGCGCTCAGATCGTCGCTGGCCCCGATGCGGGTAAAGACCCGGTCCACGATGCCGATGCGGGCGTACCGGGCGGGTACGAAGGAGCCCATCTGGGCCATGAGCACGATGAGGGCCACCTGGCGCATGTAGGTGGATTTGCCCGCCATGTTGGGGCCGGTCAGGATGGCCACCGTGTTCTCGCCGGCGTCCATCCGGGTATCGTTGGGGACGAAGAGTCCCCCCTTGAGCATCTGCTCCACCACCGGATGGCGTCCCTCGGTAATTTCAATCACGTCGGAGAGGTCCACATCCGGCCGGCAATAGCCCCGGTCGGCGGCCACGGCCGCAAAGGAGGTGAGCACATCCACCTGGGCCACGGCGGCGGCCGAGCGCTGGATGTCTCCCACCCGCCGGGCGGTCTCCTCCCGGATGGCGCAGAAGAGCTCGTACTCCAGGGCGGTGATCCGGTCCTGCGCCGTGAGGATGGAGTGCTCCAGATCCTTGAGCTCCTGGGTGATGTACCGCTCGCAGTTGACCAGGGTCTGCTTGCGGATATAGGTCTCGGGCACCTGATCGTAGTAGGACTTGGAGACCTCGATATAGTAGCCGAACACCTTGTTGTAGCCCACCTTCAGGCTCTTGATGCCGGTCTTCTCCTTCTCCCGGGCCTCCACGGCGGCCACCATGTCCTTGCCGTGGACCAGGATATCCCGCAGGCGGTCCACCTCCGGGTCGTAGCCGTCCCGGATGAAGCCGCCCTCCCGGACCGAGAAGGGGGGATCGTCCTGGATGCCCCGGCCGATGAGCGCCCGCAGGTCAGAGAGGTCGTCCAGCTCCTCCCGCAGGGACTGGAGCAGGGGCGAGGCCAGCCCCTCCAGCAGGTCCCGCAGATGGGGGAGCCTGCCCAGGCCGCCCGAGAGGGCCACCAGATCCCGCCCGCCGGCGGTGCCGTAGACGATGCGCCCGATGAGCCGCTCCAGATCGGTGATCTCCCGCAGGCAGAGGATGATCTCCTCCCGGGCAATGGGGTCGTTCACCAGGGCCTCCACCGCGCCCAAACGGCGGTGGATGGCGGCGGGGGAGAGGAGAGGCCGCTCCATCCACGTGCGGATGAGGCGGCGGCCCATGGCGGTGCGGGTCTTGTCCAGCACCCAGAGGAGGGAGCCCTTCTTCTCCTTGGCCCGCAGGGTCTCGGTGAGCTCCAGGTTCCGCCGGGCGGTGAGATCCAGCTCCATGAACTGCCCGGAGGTGAAGTAGGTGAGGGTGGAGAGGTGGGAGAGGTCAGTCTTCTGGGTCTCATAGAGGTAGGAGAGCAATCCTCCCACCGCCTGGACCGCGTGGCTGTCCCCCTCAGGCAGGGCACTCACCCCGCTCTGGAACTGCTTTTTCACGGCGGCCCCCGCCGTTTCGGGGCGGTAGCGCGCCTCCCCGCCGTTCTCACAGCGGCACTCCAGCTTGTCCCGCAGGAAGGCCCCCAGGGCCTCGTTCCGGCTGGCCCCCTCGGAGAGGAGGGCCTCCCGGGGGGAGAAGCGGCCCAGCTCGTTCTGAAGGTGCTCCAGGGCGTCCCCGCCGTGGAAGGAGGTCACCGAAATCTCTCCGGTGGAGATGTCGCAGAAGCACAGCCCGGCCCCCCGCTCGTCCAGATAGATGGAACAGATGAAGTTGTTGCGCCCCTCGTCCAGCATGGAGGAGGCGATGACCGTGCCCGGGGTGATGATGCGGATGATGTCCCGGTCCACCAGCCCTTTGGCGGTGGCCGGGTCCTCCATCTGCTCGCAGATGGCCACCTTGTACCCCTTGGCGATGAGCCGGGCGATGTAGGCGTCCGCGCTGTGGTAGGGCACGCCGCACATGGGGGTGCGCTCTCCCTCCGGCTTGCTCCGGTCCCGGCTGGTGAGGGTCAGCTCCAGCTCCTTCGACACCAGCTTGGCGTCTTCATTGAACATCTCATAGAAGTCCCCCAGACGGAAAAAGAGGATACAGTCCGGGTGGTCCTCCTTCATGGCGATGTACTGGCGCATCATGGGGGTGGTGTCTGCTGGCATGGTCAAGGCTCCTTTTCTTCTGTGGTGTATCCCGGGTGCGGGGATGCAAGGGGGAGTCCAGAGGGGGATGCCCCCTCTGGGCTTTCTTTCCCACCGCTTTCTTTGCAAAGAAAGCGGTGCGCCCGCCGCGCAGGCGCGTTCTCAAAATCTTACGGCTCCTCCCGCAGGCCCAACAGGTAATCGGCACTGACCTCAAAGTATCGGGCCATGCGGATGATGGTAGAAGCGGTAGGCTCCCGCTCGCCATACTCATACCGGCAATAGGCGCTGATAGACAGACCAAGTGCCTGTGCCGCTTCTGTCTGTTTTAAGCAATGTTGTTTTCGCAGGGTCAAAAGCCGTTGCGCTAACATCTTCATGAAATCACACCAATATTCCTGACGGTTTCACTCATTACGGCTCGTCCCGCAGGCCCAGCAGATAATCGGCGCTGACCTCAAAATACTGGGCCATACGGATGATCGTAGAAGCCGTAGGTTCCCGCTCGCCATATTCGTAGCGCTTATAGGCACTGTACGACAATTCCAGAATGTCTGCAAGTTCGTCTTGCTTTTTCTGGTGGAGCAGCCGCAGCTCCTTCAAACGTTCTGACAATACACTCATGCCGTGTTTCCTCTTGACAGCTCCATTTGGAGCTGATATGATTAGAACATCTCCAAACGGAGCTGTTATCTTAGGATGGGGGAATCCAACGATGCCCGATTTACTGGAGTATCTCAGTCCCTATATTCAGGAGCAGGCGCAGCGGTTCCTCACGGACCCGGAGTACGAGCAGAACCGCGCCTACCGGGACTTTCACCTGGACTGGCTGCGCGCCCACCTGGGGCCGGAGGCCCTTGGCCATCTGGAGGACTTCTGCGGCCTCCAGGCCCTGGCCGGGGAGGCCAAACAGCATGCGCTCCTCCGCGCCGCCCTGGCCGCAGGCGTTCGTCTGGGGAGCTTAGGCCAGCTCGCCGAATAGGGACCACTTGTTGGCCCCGGTGATGGCCACGTCCACAAAGCTTCCGATGAGGGACTCCTCCCCGGTGAGGCGGACCAGCCGGTTGCCCGGGGTGCGGGCGGTGAGGCCCTTCTCGTCCTTCCCGTCCACCAGGCAGCGGACGGTCTTGCCGATGTAGGCCGCGTGCTTCTCCTCAGAGATCTGATCCTGCCGGTCCACCAGGCGCTGGAAGTTGCGGAGCTTCTCCTCCCGGGGCATGGGGTCGGGCATGCCGGCCGCGGGAGTCCCCACCCGGGGGGAGTAGATAAAGGTAAAGAGGGCGTCAAAGCGGACCTCCTCGATAAGGCTCAGGGTCTCCTCGAACTCCTCGGTGGTCTCCCCGGGGAAGCCCACGATCACGTCGGAGGTGATGACCACGTCGGGGATCTGCTCCCGCAGGCGGCGGACCTTATCCAGGTATCCCGCCCGGTCGTACACCCGGTTCATGGCCTTGAGGACGCGGTCGCTCCCGGCCTGGAAGGGGAGGTGGAAGCTGGGGGCGATCTTCTCGGAGGAGGCCATGGTCTCAAAGAGCTTCTGGGAGGCGTCCTTGGGATGGCTGGTCATAAAGCGCAGCAGGAAGTCGCCGGGGATCCCGGCGGCTTCTCTCAGCAGATCGGCAAAGTCCATGGGCTCGTCCAGGTCCCTGCCGTAGGAGTTGACGTTCTGGCCCAGGAGAGTGATGTCCTTGCAGCCCTCGGCCACCAGGCCCCGGATCTCCTCCAGGATGACCTGGGGACGGCGGCTGCGCTCCCGGCCCCGGACATAGGGGACGATGCAGTAGGTGCAGAAGTTGTTGCACCCGTACATGATGGAGACCCAGGCCTTCACGCCGCCCTGGCGCACCACCGGGATGCCCTCGGCGATGGAACCGGCCTCGTCGGCGTGCTCAAAGACCCGCTTTCCGGTGGCCCGGAAGCGCCACAGCAGCTCCGGGAAGCGCCACAGGGCGTGGGGACCGAAGAGGAGGTCCACCTGACGGTAGGACTCCCGCACCTTTTGGGCCACATGCTCCTCCTGGGCCATGCAGCCGCACAGGCAGATGATCTGGCCGGGGTTGGCCCGCTTGGTGTGGGTGAGGGCCCCCACGTTGCCCAACACGCGCTGCTCGGCGTGCTCCCGGATGGCGCAGGTGTTCACCAGCACCAGGTCGGCCTTGTGCTCGTCGTCGGTAAAGCCGTAGCCCATCTCGCTCAGGTAGCCCCGCAGACGCTCGGAGTCGGCCTCGTTCTGCTGGCAGCCATAGGTGTCCACCATGGCCAGGGGGGCGTGGTCCATCTGGGCGTTCATGGCGTGGACCTTCATGCAGTAGTCCATCTGCACCGCGATCTGCTCGGCGGTGATCTGTGTCGTCTCTCGCTTCAAGTCGGTTCCTCCGCTTTCTGTTTGTCCAAAGGGTATTATCAAGAAATTGTACCACTTTCCCCGGCAAAACACAAGGTTTCCCTCCCGCTTCCGCCCCGCTTTTCATTGACGATAGGTGGGGGAGGCGTTATAATGAAAGCTAACCTGTCCCCCGCGGGGGAACACAAAGGAGACAAGCGAGGCGAGGGCGGTTGAAAACACTGGTTTTGGAGAAAAAGGCCCTGAAACACAATCTTGCCGTGGTGAAAGAGCGGGCGGGCAGCGCCGCCATCTACGGGGTCCTCACCGGGGACGGCGGCGGTGCGGGTACGGCGGAGCTGGCCCGCTTCCTCCGGGAGGAGGGGGTCCGCCGCTTTGCCGTGTCCGAGCCGGAGGAGGCCGAGGCCGTGCGCAAGGCCGGCCTGTTGGACGAGGAGATCCTCATGCTCCGCGCCACCACCGACCGGGAGGAGCTGGACCGCCTGCTGGACCTGAACGTGGTGTGTACCGTGGGCTCGGTGGACACGGGCCTGGCCCTCAACAGCGCGGCGGAGGCCCGCTCCACCGTGGCCGAGGCCCACATCCAGGTGGATACCGGCCTGGGCTTCGGCGGTTTTCTGGCCGGGGAGCCGGAGAAGATTGTAAACGTCTACCGGAACCTGCCCAATGTGGCCCTCTCCGGCATCTATACCCAGGTCCACTCCATCCACGCCGACGGGCACAGCGCCGCCGAGCAGCTCAAGCAGTTCCACCGGGTAGTGGAGGCGGTGCGCCAGGCCGGCTTTGAGACCGGAGTCGTCCATGCCGCCGGCTCCTACGCCCTGATGCACTATGACTTTGCCCGGATGGACGCGGTGCGGGCCGGGTCGGTCCTGCTGGGCCGCTGCCGCCGCCGCCGGGGAGACGGCCTGCTCCGGGCGGGCTACGGTGAGGCCGGCATCGAGGAGACCCGCTGGGTCCCCAAGGACTACACCGTGGGCAACGAGTCCACCGTCCGCCTCCGCCGTCCCACCCGGATCGCCGTGATCCCGGTGGGCTATCAGAACGGCTTCGGGGGCTCCCGGGCCCGGGACGCAGGGCTTTGGGCCACCCTGCGCCGCTGGTGGCGCGGCCGCCACATCACCGTGCGGGTCAACGGGCAGAAAGCCCGGGTCCTGGGCCGCATCGGCGCCATTGAGACCCTGGTGGACGTGACCGACCTCAAGTGCTCGGCCGGCGATCTGGTCCATTTTGACATCGACCCCATGTATGCCCGGGGCATGAAGCGGGAATACCGGTAGCTCCACACGATACAGATAAAGGATGATAGTATGCGCGCAGTTGTGACACGAGTGAAAAACGCCTCCGTCGAAATCGGCGGCCGGGTCAACGGCTCCATCGGCCAGGGCTTTTTGGTCCTGCTGGGGGTGGGTCCCAACGACACCGGGGCCCAGGCCGTCAAGATGGCCGATAAGGTCTGCGGCCTGCGGGTCTTTGAGGACGAGAACGGCAAGATGAACCGCAATCTGGAGGCGGTGGGGGGAAGCCTTCTGGTGGTCTCCCAGTTTACCCTCTACGCTGACACCAAGAGCCGCCGGCCCGGCTTCACTGGGGCCGCCAAGCCCGACATCGCCGTCCCTCTCTACGAGAAGTTCATGGCCGAGTGCGAAGGCAGAGGGTTTCACGTGGAACATGGCGAATTCGGCGCCGATATGCAAGTGTTCTCTCAGAACGACGGCCCCGTCACTATTCTCTTTGACACTGACCACATGTAATACGATCTCTGACTGAGGTGATTTCCATGGTAATCAAGACCATTTTGCTCCCCGCCGTGTCCACCAACTGCTATCTAGTGGCCGATGAGGCCAGCAAGCGCTGCGCCATCGTCGATCCCGGCGACCCCGATCCCCGCATCCTGTCCACCGTCCGTGCAGAGGGGTGGGAGGTGCAGTGCATCCTCCTGACCCACGCCCACTATGACCACACCATGGGCGTGCCCGCCCTGCGGCAGGAGCTGCCCGGCGTGCCCGTCTACGTCCACCCCGGCGACGCCGAGATGCCCAAGCCCTTTTTCCGCATCGAGGAGATGGGGGAGCTCACCTTCTACCAGGACGGAGACCATGTGCAGGTGGGCGGGGTGGACCTGGAGGTCCTCCACACCCCCGGCCACACCGAGGGCTCCGTGGTCCTGCGGGCGGGGGACACCCTGCTCACCGGCGACACCCTCTTCAAGGGCTCCATGGGCCGCACCGACCTGCCCGGGGGAAGCTATGACGCGATGCGCGCCTCCCTCCGCCGCCTGGGCGGACTGGAGGGGGACCTGACCGTCCTGCCCGGCCACATGGACCCCTCCACCCTGGACCATGAGCGCAAATACAACTACTACCTGAAGGAGGCGATGAAGGAAGACTGACTCTGTTTCCCGGGAAACGGGGCCCTTCCGTCCCTCTTATGCATCTGACCTTACAAGGACATGACTACCGATACGCCGCCGAGCAGATGATGCTCACCCTCTTTCCCGAGGAGCGGCCCGACTATGCCCCCGCCCCTGACGGGGCAAACGCCGTCCTCCTCACCCTCACCGCCCAGGGAGATACCCTGCACGCCCGTGCCGCCCTCCGCTGGCAGGGCAGGGAGACGGCGGGGGAGGACTCCGCCCCCCTGCCAAGCGGAGCCGATGCCCTCGTCCGGGACCGGGTGTGCCAGCGCATCCTGAAGCTGGCCTTCTACCGGGCCGGAGCGGCCGCCCTGGGCCGCGAGCCCCCCTGGGGCGCCCTCACCGGCGTGCGCCCGGTCAAGATCCCCACCCGGGCCATGGAGCGGGGCGCCACGCCCCGGGAGGCGGAAGAGGAGCTGCGGGAGACCTACCGGGTCTCCCCGGGCCGGGCCGCCCTGGCCCTGGACTGCGCTCAGGCCAGCCTGCGGGCCAAACGGAGCCTGCGGGAGGATGAGGTCTCCCTCTACATCGGCATCCCCTTCTGTCCCACCCGGTGCGCCTACTGTTCCTTTGTCTCGGCCGACGTGGGCCGGACCCTCAAGCTCCTCTCGCCCTTTCTGGAGGTGCTCCTCCGGGAAGTGGACGCCACGGCGGAGGAGCTGCGCCGGGCCGGGTACGCGGTGCGCTCCCTCTATGTGGGGGGCGGCACCCCCACCACCCTGAGCGCGCCCCAGCTGGAGCGGCTCCTGGGCCGGGTGGAGGAGCGCTTCGACCTCTCCCGCTGTACCGAGTACACGGTGGAGGCCGGGCGGCCCGACACCATCACCGGGGAGAAACTCTCCGTCCTGCACCGCCAGGGGGTGCAGCGGGTGTCGGTCAATCCCCAGACCATGCAGGACGCCGTCCTCACCGCCATGGGCCGGGCCCACACCGCCGCCGACATCCTGCGCTCCTTCGAGCTGGTGCGCGCCTCGGGCATCCCCTGCGTCAACATGGACCTCATCGCCGGGCTGCCCCAGGACACGCCGGAGGGCTTCCGCGCCTCCCTGGACCAGGTCCTTGCGCTGGGGCCGGAGAACGTGACCGTCCACACCCTGGCTCTCAAGAAGGGCTCCCGTCTGATGGGGGACGGCACGGGGGAGGGCCCCGTCCTGCCCGCGGCGGAGGATGTGGACGCCATGCTCTCCTATGCGTGGGAGACCCTGCGCGCCCACGGACAGGCGCCCTACTACCTCTACCGGCAGAAGTACATGTCCGGCTCCTTTGAAAATGTGGGCTGGGCCAGACCGGGGTGGGAAAGTCTCTACAATATCTGCATGATGGAGGAGCTCCACACCATACTATCTCTTGGAGGGGGCGGCGTGACCAAGCTGGTCCACCCCCGAACCGGGCGCATCGAGCGCATCGCCAATCCGAAATATCCCCACGAGTATGTGGACAGCCTGGAGAAGCTCCTGCGCGGCAAGCATCAGGCCGCCGACTTCCTGCTCCAGCTGCGTCAGGGGGAGTGAGCCCCCCGGAAAGGAGGCTTTATGGCCTATTCCCTTACGGAGATCCGGACGCGCACCCGGCGCGACCCCGCCGCCTTTCTGGCCGAGTGTGACGAGGCCTACCAGGCCCGTATCCGCCACGCGGCCGGCGTCATCGTCCAGCGCATGGAGAAGAGCCCCATCGTGCTCCTCTCCGGCCCGTCGGGCTCCGGCAAGACCACCTCCGCCCTCAAGCTGGAGGAGGAGCTGGAGCGCCGGGGGGTGAATACCCACACTGTCTCGCTGGACAATTACTTCCACGCCCCCAGCCACCCCGCCGCGCCCCGCACCCCGGAGGGGGACATCGACTTTGAGTCCCCCCGGATGCTGGACATGGCCCTGCTGGACGAGACCTTCACCCGCCTCTCCCAGGGGGAGGAGGTCACCATCCCCCGGTTTGAGTTCTCCCGCCAGATGCGCAACGACGCCAAGGGCTGGCCCCTCCGCCTCCGGGACAATGAGGTAGCCATCTTCGAGGGCATCCACGCCCTGAACGACGACATCGCCGGGCGCCATCCCGAGGCCACCGCCCTGTATGTCTCGGCCCGCTCCGACGTGCTGGAGGACGGGGCGGTCCGCTTCAAGGGCACCTGGATGCGCATTACCCGCCGGGCCGTGCGGGACTGCAACTTCCGGGGCACCGACCTCACCGACACCCTGTCCATGTGGCACAACGTCCGCCGGGGGGAGAAGCGGTATATCTCCCCCTACAAGGGCCGGGCCCACATCGTGGTGGACTCCTCTCTGCCCTATGAGGCGGCGGTCTTTGCCAACTACGCCGCGCCCCTGGCCCGGGCTCTGGAGGGCCTGCCCCGGAGCAATCCCCGCTGGGAAGAGCTCCACGACCTGCTGGACGCCTTCCGCTGGTTTGAACCCATCGACCCCGTCCTGGTCCCGCCCAGCTCCCTGATCCGGGAGTTCATCGGCGGCGGGACCTACCGTTACAAATAAACCCCATCTGCCTGGAGAAATACAAGAAAGAAGGAACACGCCCCATGTCTGAATGCACCCACAACTGCTCCTCCTGCGGCGAGAGCTGCTCGGAGCGCACCAGCCCCCAGAGCTTCCAGGCCCCGGCCCACGAGCTCTCCCACGTCAAGAAGGTCATTGCCGTCGTCAGCGGAAAGGGCGGCGTCGGCAAGAGCCTGGTGACCTCCTCCCTGGCCTGCGCCATGGCCGGCCTGGGCAAGAAGGTCGGCATCCTGGACGCCGATATCACCGGCCCCTCCATCCCCAAGGCTTTCGGCATCCACACCCGGGCCGCGGGCAGCGAGCTGGGCATTTACCCCGAGACCTCCAAGGGCGGGGTGGAGGTGATGAGCCTCAACCTCCTCACCGAGCACGAGACCGACCCCGTCATCTGGCGCGGCCCCGTCATCGCCGGTACCGTCAAGCAGTTCTGGACCGACGTCATCTGGGGCGAGCTGGACTATCTCTTCGTGGATATGCCCCCCGGAACCGGCGACGTGCCCCTGACGGTGTTCCAGTCCCTCCCCGTGGATGGGATCATCATGGTCACCTCGCCCCAGGACCTGGTGAGCATGATCGTCACCAAAGCCGTCAAGATGGCCGAGATGATGCACATTCCCGTGCTGGGCCTGGTGGAAAATTACAGCTGCTTCCAGTGTCCTGACTGCGGCAAGCGGCACGCCATCTTTGGCGAGAGCCACATCGACGCCGTGGCCACCGAGCACGGCCTGAAGGTGCTGGCCCGCCTGCCCATCGATCCCAAGCTGGCCGCCGCCTGCGACCAGGGGGAGATCGAGTCCTTCCAGCCCAACTACCTCTCCGAGGTGGCCGGGATGCTTGCTCAGATGTAAGCCATCCCAGGCTGAAACTGTGAAAAACGCGGCCTGCGCGCTAAAGTCGCAGGCCGCGTTTTTTTCTTTTTCCGTGGATTTCCTCCAGGCCCGGCCAGGGCGGCGGCATCGTCGGGCAGGATATCCAGAGGGGCCCGTTCATCCGCCGAGTGGGCCTCCGGGATGTCGGGACCCGCGCCCGCCATCCCCGTGCCGTGGGCCTTTTCTCCCGGCCGCCCCGGCGCTTCAATCCTGCCTTCTTTCCATTCAAAGCAGGATCTCCCAGGCTCCCAGCAGGACCAGCAGCACCCCCGAGAGGGGAAGGGCATACCGCCCCAGCAGCCGCTCCGCCGCGCCGCAGCCCAGCCGCTGCCCCAGGGGGAGGGCCACCAGCGTCACCAGAAAATTGCTTCCCGCCGCCGCCAGGGTGGAGAGCCCGGCCGCGCCCGCCGCCACGCCCGCCCCCGCGTTGTTGACCGCCAGAGCAGCCGCCAGCGAGACCCAGCCCGCCAGGCCGGGCGCCGGCGGGTTTTCTTCCGCCGCTCCGGTCCGGCCCCGCAGGTAATCCAGCAAAAACCAGCAGCCAATCCCCACCAGCGCCAGTCCCCCCAGTACTTCCGCCGTCTCCGGGGGAAGCACCGCGGTGGCCGCGTTCCCCAGGAGCAGAGAGAGGGCTGTAATCAGCGTCGTCACCCCCGCCAGCACCAGCGAGGGCCCGGGCGAGATGGAGAACCCGCGCCCGCCATAGGCGGCCGCCAGCAGCACGGTATCCAGGTTGCAGGCCAGCGCAAAACAAACCGCGCCGGTCAACGCCGTCCATATCTTCATACCAAGCCTCCTTTTCCCCCATCCTATGAAGGCGTTGGAAAAGGGTGCGCGGTATCCTCATCCGCAGGGCTCGACCCGAAATTCCACCTGGGTCACATATTCATCCATGGCCCGGATAACCATCTCGTTGATGCCCGTCTCATAGGCCCAGCCCACCGGGCGCAGCCCCCGCCGGGCGGCAAAGTCCAGCATGCGGGCATAGGTGCCGGGCAGGCCCGACCAGTCCCCCAGGCACCACCCCCGCAGATACTGCCCCGCCGGACGGACGGCACAGCCCTTCCGGCAGGAGCTGATCTCGGTAAAAAAGGCGTCGTAGCCGTCAAAATCGCCGGCTATGACCCGGTCCAGCCCGATGCGGGTGCCGTAGCTCCCCCGGTTGTAGAGCCGGAGCGCTCCGGTTCGCTCCAGGTGGCGCTGGAGCGCCGCCACCGCCTCGCTGTCGCTCATCCCCTGGATCGGACCGCTCAGCAGCAGCCAGCTCCGGGGGCGCTCTACCAGCTCCACCCGCGCAGGGTCCACGTCCTGGCAGCGCGCCAGCAGGGCCTCTTTTTCCCTCAGGAGGCCCCTGATCTCCCGCAGGCGGCGGATGGATGCCTCGCTCTCCCGCTCCTGCCGCCGGAGAAGGGTTTGCAGCGCGGGGAGGCTCCGCTTCTTCAGATACCGGCCCACTTCCTCCAGCGGCATGCCAAGCTCCCGCAGGGTGAGCAGCAGCTCCAGCGTGGCGCTCTGGGCGGCGGTGTAGTAGCGATAGCCGTTTTCCCCCTTTTCCGCAGGGGAAAAGATCCCGGCCGTGTCATAGTAGTGCAGGGTCCTGGGGTTGATCCGGTGCATGCGCGCAAATTGTCCCGTGGTAAAGCGGGCCGTCTCAAGCTCCGGCCTCATGGCGCACCCTCCTGATCCTGGCAGCGGCCGCACCCATTCCATCTTTTTTCTTCCCCCTTGACTTTACACCTTCTGTAAGGTCTATCATCAAATCTGTTCCATTTCATACACACTATGATATCCCCTACTGAACCAAACCGCAAGGAGGAAGCCCATGCACACCACGCTTTTTCGCCCCCTGCGCCGGGAGGACTATCCCGCGCTGGAAGAGATCATCCGCAATACCTGGAACTACGACCGTCTCACGCCCCGCCCCTCCGTCGCCCGGCGGATGGCGCGGCTCTACCTGCAAAGCTGCCTGCTGTGCCACACCTTTTCTCAGGTGGCCGTCCAGGACGGGGTCCCGGTCGGGATCATCCTGGCCAGGCACGGCCGGGCGAAGGGGCCGCGCCTCTCCCACCGCCTGGCCGTCCTGGGGGACAGCCTGGCCCTCCTCGCCTCCCCCCATGGCCGGGCCATGGCGCGCATTTTTTCCCGGGTGGAGGAGACCGACCGCGCCCTTCTCCGGGACGCGGGGGATGGCTTTGACAGCGAACTGGTCTTCTTCGCCGTGGGCCAGGACCAGCGGGGCGCGGGCACGGGGAAGGCCCTTCTGGACGCCGCCCTCTCCTACCTGCGGGAGCAGGGCGGGGAACGCCTCTATCTCTTCACCGACACCAGCTGCAATTTCGGCTTTTATGAGCACTTCGGCTTTGCGCGCCGGGCAGAGCGCGTCCTGGATTTCCGCCCCGCCGTTCCCCATTCCATCCGCATGTTTCTGTACGCACGCTCCCTGTGACCCGCCCTGGCCGCGGGCAAGATACCGGAGCCGCGCGGAATAACCGCGCGGCTCCAGCCGTTTTTATCTGGATGTTACCGCGGGGGCGAGCCCGGCTTATTCAGCCGCCACCGCCCGCTGGGCCTCATAGAGGGCGGTATACCGGCCGCCCCGGGCCAGCAGCTCCTCATGGGCGCCCTCCTCGGCGATGCCGCAGCCGTCGATCACCAGAATGCGGTTGGCGCTGCGGATCGTGGAGAGGCGGTGGGCGATGATGAGGGTGGTGCGCCCCTTGGCCAGCTCGTCAAAGGCCGACTGGATGCGGTGCTCCGTGACGCTGTCCAGGGCGGAAGTGGCCTCATCCAGGATCAGGATCGGGGGATTTTTCAGGAAAATACGGGCAATGGAGATGCGCTGCTTCTGTCCGCCCGAGAGCATGACGCCCCGCTCGCCCACATAGGTATTGAGTCCGTCGGGCATGTCCAGGATATCCTCATAGATCTCGGCCCGACGGGCGGCCTCGATGACCTCCTCCTCGGTGGCGTCGGGCCGGCCATAACGGATGTTATCGTAGATGGTCCCCGCGAAGAGGAACACATCCTGCTGTACGATGCCGATGTTCTCCCGCAGGGAGCGCTGGCTGATCTGCCGCACATCCCGGCCGTCCAGAAGGATCCGCCCCCCGGTCACGTCGTAGAAACGGGGGATAAGCTGGCACAGGGTGGATTTTCCGCCGCCGGAGGGGCCCACCACCGCCACGGTCTCCCCGGGATGGATGTGGAGGGAGACCCCCTCCAGCACGGCGGGGGAGGTGCTCTCATACCGGAAGGTGACGTCCTCCACCCGGATGTCGCCCGCCACCGGGGCGGAGACGCCCAGGTCCACCGCGCCGGGGGCGTCCTGGATCTCCGGCTCCAGGCGCATGAGGTCCACAAAGCGCTTGAACCCGGCGGTGCCCTGCATGAGCATTTCCATGAAGGCCGACAGCTTGCGGATGGGGCTGATAAAGGTGGTCACATAGAGGGAAAAGGTGGTCAGCGTGATAAAATCCATCTCTCCCTGCATGATGAGGATACCGCCGTAGGCGATGACCAGCACCGGCAGGATGCCCATGGCAAATTCCATCCCGGAGAAATAGACCGCCATGGTGCGGTAATAGCCCCGCTTGGCGCTGCGGTAGCGGTCGTTGGCCGCCTCAAACTTGGCCCGCTCGGCGTCCTCGTTGGCAAAGGCCTTGGCAGTGCGCATCCCCGAGATGCAGGACTCCACCTCGCCGTTGATCCCGGCCAGCTTCTGCTTGACCTGGGTGGAGGAGCGCATCATCCGCTTGCGCTGGAACACGGAGAACAGCAGAAAGACCGGCACCACCACAAAGACCGCCAGCGCCAGCTTCCACTGCATGTTCAGCATGACCACAAAGGCCCCCAGCAGGGTCACCGCCGAGATGAACATATCCTCGGGGCCGTGGTGGGCCAGCTCGGCGATCTCAAAGAGATCGCCCGTGACCCGGCTCATGAGATGACCGGTGCGGTTCTTATCATAGAAGGAAAAGGAGAGGGTCTGCATATGGGCGAAGAGGTCCCGGCGGATGTCGGCCTCGATGCGCACGCCCATCAGGTGTCCCCAGTAGGTGACGATAAAGCTCAGCCCGGCCTTGAGCACATAGGCCAGGATGAGGATGGCCATGACGGCGAAAAAGGCGGTAAACAGGCGGTCCGGCAGCAGGGTCTGCATGGCCCAGCGGGACGCCTGGGGAAAGGACAGATCCACCGCGGCAATGCCCAGGGCACAGATCATATCCAGCAGGAAGAGGGCCATATGGGGCCTGTAATAGGACGCGAACAGGCTGAGATACCCCCGTTCCCGGAATGCTTTGGGTGACATGATATTCCTCCTCATTCTCAATTGAATCGAAATCAGTATAGGACAAGGGGGGATATTTTGTCAATTTTCAGCCGACTTTTTATTTACAAATGCCGGTCTAAAACAGTATAATAAAATTTGTGTGAATTTTGAGGTATTTTATGGGAGGAGATCTGCTTGAGCAGCTTTTTTCAAAATCTGTTGATCGTCATTGGACAGGTGGGGACGCTTTTTCTGTTGATGAGCGTTGGCTATCTGCTGGCCAAACTGGGAAAGCTTACCCCCGAGGCGCTGCCCCAGCTCTCATTCCTTTTGCTGTATGTGGTGACGCCCTGTATCATCATTGACTCCCTCCAGGTGGAATATGACCCGGCGCTGCTGCATGACATGGTCTTTTCCTTCGGACTGGTCATTCTCAGCTATGTGGTCCTGACCCTGCTCTGCCAGTGCTTTTTCCGCCGGCAGGATCCGGACCGCCGGGATACCCTCCGCTTTGCCGTCATTTTCGGCAACACCGGCTTTATGGGCTTCCCCCTCATGTCGGCCATTCTGGGGGATGAGAGCCTGGTCTACTCCATGCCCGTCTTTGTGGCCTTCAACCTGCTGGTGTGGACCTACGGCGTCTATCTCATGGGGGGGGCCAGCCGCTTCTCCCTGAAAAAAGTCCTGCTCAGCCCGCCCATTCTGGGTATTCTCGTGGCGCTGCCTCTCTTCTTCGCTGAGATCCGCCTGCCCTCCCCGGTGGGGAACACTATCGGCTTTCTGGCCGACCTCAATACCCCCCTGGCCATGCTGGTCATCGGCGCGCAGATGGCCGCCGCCGACCTGCCCGCCACCTTCCGCAACACCCGGCTCTATGTGGGCGCCGTTATCAAGCTGGTGGCGGCTCCCGTCCTGACCGCCCTGATCCTGCTGCCCTTCCACCTCAACCCCATCAGCTTTATGGCGGTGGTCATTCTGGCCGGTGTGCCCACAGCCGGGGTCACCGCCATGTTTGCCGAGCAGTTTGACCGGGACGCCGAGGGCGCGGCCCAGATCGTCACCCTCTCCACGCTCCTGTCCATCCTCACCCTGCCGGTGGTGGCCGTGGTGGCTGGGCGGATCGTGGGCCTGTGAGGCACAGCCTCCGACACAACCTCAAAAAAGCGGGTCTGCTGACGCAGACCCGCTTTTTTAGCCGCCGCCGGGGAGGGGGCGTCCCAGTGCCAGCCAGAGGGCCAGCGCCCCCTGGAGCGCCAGGATGGTGGGCAGTCCATAGCGGAAATACCAGTGCCTGGTCTTGTGCCGGAAAACCCGCATCCCCGCGACCCCTCCCAGGGCGCCCCCCAGAAGGGCCAGCAGGAAAAAGGTCCGCTCCCGCACCCGCCACTCGCCCCGCCGGGCCCGCCGCTTATCCCAGCCCATCAGGGCAAATTCCACCAGATTGACCAACACCAGGGCCGCCAGTGCCGCGCGCTGCATAGGCATTCCTCCTTTGGCCGACAGTATACCCGCTTTTTTCTCCCCGGTCAATTCCAAAAAGGGGGGAACTTTTTTCCCCGTTCCGCCGTCTAATAGGGCACAACACATTCTGACACACTCTTTAGGAGGCGTTTTATCATGGCTCACATCCCGTTCCGCCGCCTGGCCCCTCTGGGTCTGGCGCTCACCCTCGCCGTCCCCGCGCTGGCCGCCGGGATGGACGCCTTTGTCCCCGACGGGGCCTACCCGGGCTTTTCCGACGTGGCCGCAGGGGCCTGGTATGCCGCCGATGTGGAGCAGGCCGTGAAGCTGGGCCTCATGAAGGGCAAGGGGGACGGCCGCTTCGATCCACAGGGCCGGCTCTCCGCCGCTGAGGCCATCACCATGGCCGCCCAGGTCCACTCGGCCTATACCGGGCAGAGCTTTACCCCCGGCGGCTCCCCCTGGTATGAGAACGCGGTGGACTACGCCGAGGAAAACGGCCTCATCCTGCGCAAGGAGTTCTCCGACTACGCCGCCCCCATCACCCGCGCCGGGATGGCGGGCATCTTTGCCTACGCCCTGCCGGTGGAGGAACTCCCCCGGATCAACCGGGTGGCCTCCATCCCCGATGTGACCTCCTCCACCGCCCACGCCGGGGCCGTCTATCTCCTCTACAACGCGGGAGTGCTGGCCGGAACGGGGGAGGGGACCTTCTCCCCGGACGCCCCCATTGACCGCTCCAGCGCCGCCGCCATCCTCAACCGCCTGGTCCTGCCGGAGAGCCGGGTGGCCTCCGCCCTGGACACCCCCGCCGACGGGACCACCGTGGAAAATGCCGACGGCGCCTTCCGCCTCACCTTCGGCGCGGGGAACTGGGAAGAGGTCCAGCAGGACGGGGCCGCCGGGGTCACCTTCACCGACCAGAACGGCACCCTGAAGGCCCTCTCCTTTGCCAAATCCGGCCAGAGCGCCGCCACGCTGGATGACTTCTCGGTCTCCCGGCTCACCGCGCTGCGGGACGCCCGGGGCGGCGTGGAGCTGCTGGAGCAGCCCGACGTGATCCTCTTCCGGGGCCTGCCCGCCGTATTCTACCGTTATCAGGAGGGAACGACTGTGTACACCGTGTTTTCCGTGGAAAACTCCAATTCCTATGTAGAGCTCACCCTGGCTACCCCGGCCGGGTCGGAGGACGCCTATCCCGCCCTGCTCCACACGGCCTACACGCTGGATCTGGCGCTGTAAAAATAGACCTGTGTCCATTAAGGCACAGGTCTCAGCCTGTCGAGAAACCCGGCTATGCATCAAGCATGAGCCTGGTTTCTGGCATATAGGGGCCAAAAGAGGAACATAAAGAGAGAAGCAGAGTTCTC
>JAHAEW010000172.1 GCA_018374635.1 Clostridiales bacterium | reverse complement strand
AGCTCGTCCAGCTCATACCCCTCGTCGGGCTTCACGGTGACAGTCACCGTGCTCCCCTTGGAGGCGCGGGTGGGGCTCACCTTCACGCTGCCGTTGTCCATGCCCTCCACGCTCACTGTGTACCGGGTCGAGCCGGAGGAAGAACCGCCACCGGAACTGTTCGCCGTCCACTGGGCGTAGATGGTGGCGTTGGCCTGGAAAACCGTGTCGGTCGTGATCTTATCGCCGCTGGTAGGAAGGGTGTACCAGCCGTTGAAAGCGTAGCCCGCTCGGGTGGGGGTGGGAAGGGAGGTGAGCTTACCATCCGCATTGGTGGTCAGGCTGGCCGCCGTGCCAGAACCGCCCTGGGCGTCCAGGGTGATGGTGTAGGTGACGGGAGCGGGGATCACCTGGACCTTGACCGGATTGCTGTCCACTGTGCAGCTGCCGTTGACGGCCCGGCAGAAGAGCTGATGTTCGCCCAGACCCAGCGCATCAGTGTCCACCGTGTAGGTCTTTTCGATCGCACCGTTAATGGCCATCTCGCCTGCATCCGTCTTTTTGTACCATTGATAGGTGACGTTGGCGGTGATGTCGGTCTCGACGCTCAGTTGGAGACTTTTATCCCCCAGGGTCAGGGGACCGCCATTGTTGACGGGCTGTTTTGTGAAGATGGGGTCAAAGTCGATACCCGAGAGTGACCGGGTCTCAAAGGTCATCTCATAGTACTTGCCAATACCAGCACCCCAGCCATTTTCGTTCATCTCGTAGAGAATGGCGATATCGCCGGTCTCTGCGCCGTTCCCGTCCCGAGTCAGCTCGGTAATGGCGGAGTACATGAAGGGGTCATCGCTCCGGCTGGGGTCGATGTCGATGGTGGCGCTGTCCACCCACTCCAGGGTCATGTCTGCGTCCCTGTTCACCCGGGCCACAAAGATCTTGCCGTTATTTCGGTAGCTTGCACCGGACTGGTTGTCTCCGTTCGGATTGGAGCTGGCGGGGCAGGAGATCAGAAGGACTTCCTTTCCTTGGGAGGTATGGGAGTACTCAATGACGGAGATCTGGCAGTTGGAGTTGGTGATGACGCTGGTGTTGACCCGATTCTCCCAATAGCCGTCGGCAAGGCCGGCTGTGCCGGGGATAAAGTCAAAATAGCTCAATCGCTTGGTGTGGTTATTGCGGGCGAAGAAGCGCAACCGTCCGTCGGAGAGCTCCACCGCCACCGACTCGGAGTCCCACTGATCGGCGGTGGAGCTGGGATCGTCCTCGCTCCGCGCCCAGTTCACACCGTCCTCAGAGTAGAGAAAGCTGATGTGCTGGGGCTGAGAGCTGCCGGTGTTCTCAAAGGAGTAGCAGGGGAACACGATCTCCCCCCGGCTGGTGACAAGGCCCTTGGAGGGGGCCACCAGATAAGCCCGCTCGCTGTCCTTCTTCAAGGGGAGCAGGGTGGGGACGCTCCAGCTCTTGCCGCCGTCAGTGGAGGTCACAAGATAGAGGAAGCTGGTGCGCTGGACCTTGAAGGGAGCGTTCTGGAAGAAGAGGTTGCTGTCGACCGGCTGGCCATTGTAGGTTCCGGTCACATTGAAATGCTCGTCCACCGTGAGCCCCTCCACCGGGGTATCGCCGGAGACCGACTTGATGGTATCGCCATCCAGGTAGTAATCGTAGGTATAAGTCTGATTATTACCCTGTACCTCATTGCCGTACGAGTCGGTGGAGAGGAGGAGCCGTCCCTGGCCGTCAAAGCCGGTCTCCTTGGCGGGCCACAGATTACCGCTGCCGTTGAGGGCCACACCGTAGGGGTAGAGATCGGCCAGCAGATAGATGGTCTCCTGACTGCCTTCATATTTCACCGCCACCGAGGGGTCGATGAAGCAGGTGGAACCGTCTCCGCTGTACTCATTGCCGTTGTCCCCTAGGTAGTTGGCGAAGTTGTAGTTCCAGGTTTCACCGTTGTCCTCGGAGCGGGAGACGATGGTGTCCAGTCCGCCGCCGTCGTAGGTGGTGTTCCAGCGGGCGTCTGCCGTTGCCAGCAGGGCGCCGTCCCGCAGGGTGGTCAGACCGGGGATGCGGAAGCTGTCGCTGCCCGCCGTGTCGGGATCGTGCTCGAAAGGCTGGCCCTGGGTGGTTCCGGGCTGGGGCCGGTCGGTGACTGTGAGGGCCGCGGCCTGGACCGGAAGCAGGGCGAGACACAGGGTCGTGGCGAGGGCTGCGCAGTGAATACGTTGTTTCATAACAAGTCCTCCAGATTAAAATTACCTACATATGGATGTCTGCCATGACAAGGACAACAACAGCCTGCTGAATGGGGCGACCGTCACCTTCTTATTTTGCTCGCCTCCATTCTTTTTCGTTTGACGCTTACGTTATAAACCACTGTCACCGCTCCGCTAAACGTTCCATCCCGAATCGTCAAAACACTATCAGGGCAATTTTTAACGGAAGCGCCACTTGCATCAACCGAACCAGTATATGTACCGTTTTCGATAGTCAGTGTACCATAATTATCAATCGCGCCATATCCGCCTGTTTCAGATGCAGACGCATCAATTATGCCCCTCCCTGTTACTGCCAGGGTACCTCTGTTCACAATCGGCCGGCCTGTAAAGCCCGACGCCACGGTAATACTGTGGCCCTCCATGTCCAAGATAATATTCTTGTTTTCCGAAATAGTGATAATCTGCTCCGTCGTCATCCCGGCGATATCACCTGTCAGTGTAACCGTAGTTTCCTTACCATCTGGTGCAGTTTCAATTGCCTGCTTCAGAGCGCTGTAGGCTCCGTTATCCGGCTCGGCAGGCTCTCCTACCGGCTCCACTGCTGTCAGTTGTTATTGTCTTTTGCATGCAAAAGACAGAAGTGTGCCGGCACACTTGGCATTCTTACTGTATCACATTGTCCCAATATTTTCAAGAGGGCACGTCCACGGAGTCCTCTTATGCGT
>JAHAEW010000171.1 GCA_018374635.1 Clostridiales bacterium | reverse complement strand
TAAATGGAAGTGAAACTGGCTTTTACATCGATTTGGATGCGGAACCCGACTATTTCATGGGACATTTAGTTTGTATCGAGGTCGACTGCAAATATAAAATTGAAGTCGGCGGATTCAACGGATAACACTTCAAACACAAAAGGCAAATTCTGCGGAAAGGGCAACGCCCGCAACGACATCAGAAAGGAAACAAGTACCTATGTCAACCTGGAGCGGAATCCGAAACAAACTGGAGAATGACTACCTGTGCCCGGCGCTCCGGGGCCGCATCCAGTATTTTGCCACCAGTTACTGGGAAAGCCATGACCAAACAGGCCGGGCGGCCATTCGACTGGACGGCGTGGAGGTGCTGCGAAGTAACTACTACGCTTATGAACAGAACTACTGGAACAGATATCAGGCCCTGCGGCGGGAGGGTGTCGGAGAGGACGACCCGAAGGCCCCCTTCCGGATGGCCCATGAAGGGACGCTGAACGACGGCTGTTTTGACAACATTTTTTTCTATGAGGCATTTCACGAATTTGACAACCAGAGCATCGAGAAAAGCCTTACCAGCGAGAATCCGCTTGTCCGTGTCTTTGCCCTTCTGGACCGCAGGCTGGGAAAGCGCCGCCTGCTTGCTTTGGAGGAATCCATGGAGCAGGAGCTGGACTGGGTGCGGGCCTTCTATGTGATCCGGATGCAGGCAGAAGGGCTGATGGAAAAAGAATAACATACAGGAGGAACCACTATGTCACAGATCGCATCCTTTTATCTTCTCAAAGACGGCCGGCGGCAGGAACTGTCCAACGGCGACTGCTCCGGCGCGGTCTATATGGCCATCTGGGACTGGTGTGAGAGCGAGCTGGATCTGGATGTCCGTTTTCCTGCTCCCCAGACGGAGGACACCTTGGACTGCGCTTTGCTGGAGGGAGAGCTGGCGTCTAATGTGCTGGCAGCCCTGCGGGAGCAGGACCTCCCGGAGCTGGCCGCTGAAATTGCCCCAGACTGGGATCTGCCCGCTGAGGCGGTGCAAAGCGGGCTTGAAACGCTGCGCTCCCATCTGGAACTGGTGCGGGGCGCCGCTGCCCTGCTGTATGAAATGTTATAAGGCGGAGGGATACCATGCTGGCAAAGCGGTTTGAAGACATTTTACATAAGCTGGGCATGGCTGGACTGGAACACCCTCTGTTCTACCATGCGCCAGTGGGCATCCGGTTTGAGATCGGCGGGGAGGAACCAATCTATCTGGACAGGAGTGCGGCGAAGCTGAAAACCAACCCCGCCTATGTTCAGAGGGCGCTGGACCGGGCCGCCGCGATCTATCGGGCACTTCCGGAGGTGCCGGACCTTCTGCGAATCGACGGGTATCCCGATGAAGAACCTGCCGAGTCCCTGCTGACCGTTATCCGGCAGCGAATGGGACTCCCGGTTCCCGATGAGCAACTTCCGGCCATAGAGCTGGATGAAGATGGGGATACCCATGCACAAGTGCAGTTTTACTGGGATCTCAGCGGGATTACCTTTCAGCCCGAGCAACTTTTGCAGGAGATCATTCTGGGAGATATCGGAGGCTGGAGCGGCTTTGTGTCCAGCGTCTATCTGACGGGGCCTGGACCGTTCCTCTACCACCTGTACGATGACCGGGGGCTGGATGTGCTGGGCAGTTCCAGAGAACTGCTTTTGCCGCTTTACCATCAATTTCATGGCTGGATCTTGGAGTATAATCTGGAGCAGATCGACCGTGTGTTTACAGCAGACCAACCACAACGGCGGAAGTTCACCATCGACGGCCGCCGCTTTTCCAGCATGGCCGGTTTTTATGACGAGGTGGAGCGGGTATTTACCTTCGGCTTGGACCGGAAGATCGGTCGGAACCTGAACGCTTTCAACGATATTCTCCGGGGCGGTTTCGGGCGGCATGAGTATGGACAGCCCATCCACATCCAGTGGTTGGCCTATGAAAAAAGCGTCCGTAATCTCGGAAAAGAGAATATGGACACCATTGTGGAAATCATTTTGGATACAGACCATTCCGGGCACGACTGTACCCTGGAACGGCTTTGATCAAGCAGAAAAGGAGGCATCACGATGGGACTTGACATCTACGCCGGAACACTGACACGGTACTATTCTCACAACTGGAAAACTGTTGTTCAGCAGTGGGCGGAGGAAAACGGATACGCCTTTAACCGGATCACGCCAGATGGAGAAACTGCTGATAACGAGGAAGAAATGTCCCCAGCTGAGATCCAGGCTGCAGTGGAGAACTGGCGGGATCAGATCTTGAGCGCCATTTCTCAGCCGGGCCAGCCCCCCTACACCCCCTGGCCGGAGGATAATGAAAAGCCCTATTACACCGACAAGCCGGATTGGGATGCCTTCGGCGCTATGCTGCTGGTGGCCGCCTGCCATACATACGATGAGCCGGTGCCCCCCACCGTGGAGAAGGACTGGAACTTCGGGGAGCATCCTCTGGTCGCCCGCCTTGGATCGGATGAGGAGCGGGTGTGGTCCCTGCTGCGTGGGGCTACCTGGTGGCTGCCTCTGCCGGATTCCTTCTTATTTCAGGCGCCTCTGCCCACCGATGATCAGGCGATGATCGCCACCCTGGGCGGACTGCGGAAGGAACTGGAGAAGCTGAACCAGCTGGCGTGGCAGGCCGATGAGGATACCATCCTTGATTGGGCGGATACGGAAGGATACCCGGTAGACGGAATTATAGATGCAGATGGGCAGTACAGCAAGGCGGACATCCCGGAACACACTCAGTATGACACTCAATCCCTGGCCAGGTTCGCCTTCTCCATGTTCTGGCGGGCCATGCGGTTTGCCGAGGAACAGCAGGTGCCCATCTTGCTTGATTATTAAGGAGGATTCGTCAGGAGGTGGAGACCGTGGAGCAAAAACGCCCGGCAGATATATTTCAGGAGTTTCTGGACTACCTATGGAACGG
>JAHAEW010000170.1 GCA_018374635.1 Clostridiales bacterium | reverse complement strand
GGGGATCACCTTCTTGCTGATGCAGTCCTGGATGAAGGTCTTCTGGAGCAGGACGTCCCCGCAGTATTTCTCGTTGGTCAGGATGCTCCGGATATGGGATGCCATCCACTCTGTTTTTCCGGAGACCGTGGGGATTTCCCGGCCCTCCAGGGCCGCTTTGATCTCCCGGATGCTGTCCCCGGCCAGGTAGCGGTCGTAGATGAAGCGCACCGTCTCCGCCTGCTCCGGAACAATCCTTGGATTGCCGTCCGGGCCCTTCTCATAACCCAGCAGCTGCTTGTACTGCATGGCGACATGGCCGGATTTCATGGCCTGACGCTTGCCCCAGCGCACCCGGCTGCTGGTGCTCTCGCTCTCCGCCTGGGCGAAGGCCCCGTGGAGGGTGATCAGGAACTCGCTCTCCGGGTAGATGGAGTTGATGTTCTGCTCCTCGAAAATCACCGGGATACCCAGGCTCCGCAGCTCCCGGGTGAAGTTGAGGGTGTCCACGGTGTTGCGGGCGAATCGGGAGACGGATTTGGCCAGGATCATGTCGATCTTTCCCTGCCTGCACTGGCGGATCATCCGCAGGAACTCCTTCCGCTTACAGGTGGAGGTGCCGGTGATACCCTCGTCCGCGAACACCCCGGCCATGGTCCAGCCCGGTTCCTTCATGATCTTCTCGGTGTAGTAGGAGAGCTGATTTTCATAGCTGGAGAGTTGCTCCTCGCTGTCGGTGGACACCCGGCAGTAGGCCGCCACCCGCAGGTGGCGCTTTTTCTCCTGTTCTTGGGGTGTCTCCACTTTGGCTGGAATGACGATGACGTTGGGTACGGTATTATTCATATACCATTTCCTCCTTCCAAGGTCTGGTTATTTTTCAGCAGGACGGTGACCGTCCCGTTGCTGACGGTGATGCGGCGGACGCTCTCATGGAGCAGTTCCTGCTCCAGTTCCACCATAGGCTGGCGGTTTTGAAACAGCCTCCGAAGGTGGAGGGTTTCATACTCCTCTGATCCGATGGCATTTAACTGGAGGGCGGCCAACCGGAAGGCCAGGTTCTTTGCCTGGGCCTCATCCACCGGCGGGCGGTGCAGGAGCTCGTCCAGCCCCCGGCGCAGCTTCGTCACCTCTGGCGGTGGCTCATCCTCCAACACGGGGCAGGTGACGCGCTCCGGGCACTGGATCAGGCGGTTCAGGAGACCCAGCACCTGCCGTTCCACCCAGGCCGGTGGGCTGCCGCCGCACAGCTTCCGAAGTTCCTTCTGGGCTGGGCTCTTTTGGCAGGGCGTTGTCCGCTCCTGCCGTCGTGCCTGCACCATGTGGAACTGCTCCTCTGGGATGATGGACGGGAATCCACCCTCGCCGGTGTACCGGCGGTCCGCCAAAATACGGGCGGCCATATTCTTGTTCCAGGGCTTGTCTCCGTCATAGGAAATCCCCTGCTCCCGGAGCTTGTCTACCAGGGCGTTGTAGCTGTCCCCGGCCAGGTAGTGGTCGTAGATCCAGCGCACCGTCTCCGCCTCTGCCGGGTAGAGCACCACCTCCCCGAACTCCATCCGGTAGCCGAAGGGCCGCTTCCGGTTGCCCCCCATCACCGCACCGTCCTTTCTATGAGCTCTGTCAGCTCCAGGCCGTTGACCAGCCGGAACCGCAGGCGGTCATTGCTCTCCACGATAATCTTGTCCACGAGCTCGCGGAACAGCTCCCCATCGAAGGCGTCCAGGAAGTCCGGCCCAACCTCCAGGGCTTCGATCAGCTCCTGGGTCTGCTGGATCGTCTGGTCCTCCTCAGCCTCCAGGAACCGTTCCTTCTCCAGCTTTGCGGCGCGGAGCTGTTCCGCCAGTTCGTTTTGGCGGGATATAAAAATGTCAGGGTCGACAAGCCCCTGCTGCTTGAGCTGGGCCAACAGTCGATCCTGACGGGTAATGTCTGCAATTTTCTGGTTGAGTGCCACGATGTCCAGGCTCCAGAGCAGCTTGCCCTTCCGGGCGCTCTGGAGGTCTGCAAGCAGGTGGGTGAGAATGTGCAGGCCCTGATGCCGGAGATTATAATATAGCCGAAGGAATGCCCGCTCGATTTCAATCTCAAGAACTGGCATAATTGGACAGCCATTTGTTCGATTCTTATCTCTTCCAATACAAACCCAATACATATTCCCATCCATTGCTTTTCGGCGGAAAACCGAATTACAGTTACCACAGAAAACTCTCTGCTTAAACGGGTACATATGCAAAGAAGGCGGCATGATTTTTTCCCTTCTTTGCTTCATCAGCAGATTTGCGGCACGAAACTCTTCTGGTGTAATGATACCTTGATGGGTACTGCGTACATAGTAGGAATCCACTTCACCATGATTCACTTTTGACTGAAACGGAAGTGAGGTGGTCGTATAGTATTTCTGCCATTGGGAATCCCCTATGTATTTTTCGTTGGATAGGATATACCGTATCCCCGTTGAACTCCAAGCTGGCCTTCCGCTTCTGTTTGGGACATTGTCCTTGCGCAGCCCAGCTGCAATTTCTTCTACATTGATACCGGATAAATACTCCCTAAAAATTCTATGAATGATTTCAGCTTGCTCCAGATGAATCTGTATATCCCCATTTTTGTGAATGAAACCGTAAGGGAGATATGAGGGGCGATATGTGCCATCTCGCATTCGTACCTGATAGCTCCATCGCATATTGTGGGAGATATTTTCGCTCTCCTTCTGGTCCATCATGGCGAAGATAGCGCTGAGAAACTCTCCGGCCAGCTCAGAGGTGTCGATGCCCTGCTCCTCGAAGCACACCCCTACCCCCAGGGCCTTCAACTCCCGGATGGCTTCCAGGCACTCCTTGGCGTTCCGGGCAAACCGGGAGGAGGATTTCACCAGGATCTTGTCCACCCGACCCCGCCGGCAGTCCGCCAGCAGCCGTTGGAAGTCGTCCCGCTTTTCCGCCGAGGTGCCGGTGATACCCTTGTCC
>JAHAEW010000044.1 GCA_018374635.1 Clostridiales bacterium | reverse complement strand
AAAACTCCGCCTGTGCAGGAGGCGTGCGTGGTAGTAAAATGAGGGTGTATTCAGGGCGGAGTTAAGTTAGGGCGGAGTAAGTTAGGGAGGATCGGCGAGGAGGAGGGGCGAAGTGCGCCCATCCGCACGGATCGGCGGTTCTGCCGCTCGTACCGTGGCGCGCCCCTGCGGGCGCCGCCGGACTGACACGGCCTGGAAGAATAAAAAAGGACAAGAACGACTGTAATTGCTCAAAATGGGCGATTGCGGTCTTTTTTTGTCCCCGGAAAGGAGAATCTTTATTGAATGTCAGAAAGCAGACTCATTGAGCTCAGCTACTACGACCCCAAAGCAGAAACGAGGTTGACGGCGTATGCGGATACCATCGTCCTGGATCACAACGAAAAAGGAGGGATCATCAGCGCGGTCCGGTTCGGCGGCTATCCGGAGAATGTTCGGGCCATGTCCGACGCGATCTACGGCGGCGCGACCATCGAGGCCACGCAAAATGGCGCCACACACCGGATTCAAAGCATACTGCGGGGGTACCAGCGGGTACTCGGCCATGATGGAATTTACGCTACGGCGACCCTGATGGCCACCGACGACGAACAAACCACGGGCGATCAAAACGATGCAGAAGAGTCGGACAGCGCGCAGGAAGGACAGCAGACCTTTCAGCCTCGAAAATGCTACATCTTCTGCCCCGCGGGGGACCGGGACCGGCTCTTTGATGAGCTGGACCACAAAACCGCAGCGCCGCTCATCCCAGCGTTCCGGGACTATGTTCTGGACGAGCTGGAAAAGCGGGGTTCCCTTCGGCGCCTGCATGTCATTTCCCAAAAGGAAAAGATGGATGCCTGGGTGCTGGAGCTAAAACCCGGAGATGAAAATGTGGTGCAGGTGCTGGAGGACGGCCTGAAAAGCGGGCAGATCGCCATACCAGGAGCGGTGCCCGGAGCGCCGGACGGCTTTGAGCAGGTAAAGAATGTCACCGGCTATCTCAACACCTTCGGCGTCACGGTGGCAGACCGCATCCGCAACCAGTTTCTCCCCCTCTTTGACCCGGCATCCGAGCCACTGTCAGAGGAGGTGCTGGCCATCAACGACTGCATCCTGCAGCGGGCGGGCTACTCTTTGTACGACGCCCAGCTCGCCGTGGCAGAAGCGGTCAAACGCCAGCTGGAACGGAACGGCACCGCCATCATTATCGCGGAATGCGGGAGCGGCAAGAGCAAGATCGGCTCTACCGCAATCGGCGCGCTGCATGGCCTGTGGGCCGCGCAGCACGGAAACGGAACTGAAAAATCCTTTGGGCTGGTGATGTCTCCCTCTCATATTACCCGGAAATGGGTGCGGGAGATTGGGGAAACCCTTCCCAACACCTACGGCATGGTGGTACGCAGCATCACAGACCTGAACCGCCTGTATCAGTTGTACGAGCAGGGGGACAAGAGCGTTTTTGCGGTATTTTCCAAGGAAAAGGCACGGGACGGCTATATGCGCTATCCGGCCGTGACCTGGAACCGCCGCAGAAAGGGCTTCCTCTGCCCGGACTGCATGGAGCCGGTGCAGATGGAGGTCAGCGAGGACGGCACCAGATATACGACCAACGCCGACCAGTTCTTTTTCCAGACCGAGCACAAGAAAAACCACAAGTGCCCAAACTGCGGCAGTCTGCTGTGGGCTCCGGTCAATCCCGGCCGGCAGACCTCGTGGGTCAAAATCGGCGAGTATGGCTGGGTCTACCGGTATGGCGCCAGGGCGCATCTCGCCCGCACAAAAAATGAATCCGTAACGGATCAGCTGATAAAGATCGCGGAAAACCCGGATGGATATTACCCGGTCAGGGGAGCTTGCCGGCGTTATCCCCTGAGCACGTACATCAAAAAGAAAATGCGCGGCCGCATCGGCAGTCTCCTAGCCGATGAGCTGCACGAGTACAACAACGCCAGCGGCCAGGGCGACGCCATGGCCGAGCTGTATGGGGTGTCCAAGCTGTTCGTCGGCATGACGGCCACCCTCATCAACGGCTACTCCTCCGGTATTTTTCATCTGCTCTACCGCATTGTCCCCGGGCTGATGCGCAAGGACGGCAAGAGCTACCGCAAACCAGGGGACTTCGACGCGGAGTACGGTGTGATAGAGAACGTCTATGAAATCAAGGATGGGGACTACAACTCCAACCGGCGTACCACCAAGCGTAAGACAAAGACCCGTCAGTTGCCTGGAGTGTCCCCGCTGGTATTCTCCCGCTTCCTGCTGGAGTACACAGCCTTCCTATCCTTAATGGATATGGGAAAGGACCTCCCGGATTACGAGGAGATCCCAGTTGCTATCGAGATGCCGGAGGATGTGCGCTCGTCTTATAAAGAGGCGGAGCACACCCTGCAGCACGTCCTGAAATCAGACCGGCAGGCGGCGCAGAAGATCCTCTCAGCTTACCTGAATCTGCTGACCGTCTACCCGGATCAGCCCTACGACCAGCCGACCGTCATCCACCCCATCACCGGGCTGCCCCTTGTGGTCCCTGAAAATCTGGGGGACTTCGAGCGGATACTGCCCAAGGAGGAAGAGACGATGGCCATTGTGCGGCGCAAGATCGCCGCCGGGGAACGGGTGCTCATCTACACTAGCTGGACGCGGACAGACTCCCAGCAGAAGCTCTTGAAGCTGCTGCGCGAGGAGGGCTACCGCACCGACATCCTCACGCCGAAGGTAGCGACGGAAAAACGCGAGGAGTGGGTGGAAAAGCGGGTCAATTCCGGCCTGCAGGTGCTCATCACAAATCCGAAGGTTGTAGAGACAGGCTTGGATCTCAATGCCTTTACGACCATCATCTTCTATTCCATGGGCTACAACCTCTTCACGCTCCGGCAGGCGTCGCGGCGCTCCTGGCGCATCAATCAGACGGCTCCCCGGGTGGAGGTCTATATGCTCTACTACGCCAATACCATGCAGGCCAAGGCCATGAAGCTGATGGCCTCCAAGCTGGCGGTGGCCGGGATCATTGAAGGCACCTTCTCGGAAGAGGGATTGGCGGCCATGAGCGACGTGAAGGATATGACCTCGCAGATGGCCAAGGAGCTGGCCCAGGGCATCAAGGACAATGTGGAGGACATCGCCTCCGCGTTCAAGAAAATGGCGATCATCAATCTGGAGCGCCGCCGCGTCAAGGTGGAACAGGCCGTGGCCGAGGAAGCGCCGGAGCAGGCCCCGATCACAACGGTACAGCCCGCAGAAGGTTTTGGTGTACGGGCTGTGCAGTCCCAGAAACAGCAGGTCCTCTATGACGGGCTGCTGGATCGAACAATCGAAGAACGGAAAAAGAAGAAGTCGAAGAAACCAGTTGTGGACGAAAACCAGCTGTCTATCTTCGATTTTGTCGCGTAAACGCAGGATTTAGGAGGCAGATAAAATATGGAGAACTCTTTTCTTAATGACGATGACCTGGTTGAATGGGAACGCAGGAATGAGAAGGAGCGCTTGGAGGCAGAGAAAAACAAACAGCGTTTTGCGCTAGACCTGGCCTCCGCATCCCAGCAGCTCTACGAGCTGGAGAACGATATTCAGGGGCAGCGGGGGGCATTCAGCCAGTGGCTCCGTGTCGCCCATGAACTCAACGAAGATTTTACCCGGCCCTTTGCTGAAGTGGTAGGTGAGATATGCGATGCCATCCGGTATGCGGACCGTCAGTACGGCCGGGAGATCGCCCTGCGGCTTTACAATTCGCAGGAGATCATCCTTCCAGATGAAATCCGAAGGGCCGCCCAGTACCTATCCTATGGCGGGCGGTTTGAATCGCTGAAAGGACTTGCCCAAGTCGGTTTTTTTGAGGCGGATTACAGTCATGAAGAGGGTCGCCTCGCGGTTGATTTTATGAATGCCGGCGGTGCGGCCATAGATGTATTTCGGATTGTGAAGCATGAGTCTACGGACAGTCAGCCAGGGGGCAAATGTACTTTGACCTTATATTGAGAATTTATGATACAAGGGGGATTTATTTTGAACATTACCATCAACCGCACGGAAATGCTGGATACGGCCCGCCGCATGGCTTCCATCGCGCCGGCCGATTCCCCGCTGGAGGTGCTGCGCGGCGTATTGCTGGAAGCGGACGCCGACAGCGGGAAACTCGCATTGACGGCCACCAACGTCGAACTTTCCTTAATGGAAAGGCTATCCTGCACGGTGGCGGAGAGCGGCACGTTTGTAATCGACGCACAGCTGTTGACTGACATGATGGAAAAGCTGCCGGAGGACACGGCGGAGATCATCCACCCGGAGGGCAGCGCGGTCGTAACGCTCAAGAGCGGATACGCCAGTTACTCCATACCGATCTGGCCCCGGTCCAGCTTCCCGAAACTGGAGATTCCCTTCCCGGAGGATACGGTGAAGGTCAGCGGCATCCCAGATATGGCAAAGCGCACAGTTTTCGCCGTCTCCACAGAAAACGACAAGCCGCTGATGCGGTGCGTCAACCTCATGTTTACCCCGCAGGGATTGCAGGCCGCAGGCAGTGATGGAAACTGCATCGTGACAGCCAGAGGAGACACGCAGAGCGTGGGAAACATCAATCTGCTGATCCCGGCTTCCTCACTGGCAAAACTGGCCCGTATCGTTGGAAATGACGATGAACTCCGGGTCGGCACCACGGGAAAAAGCATTGTGTTCTTCAAGGAGAATTTCCTGTTCAGCGCACGGCTCATGGCGGGCAGCTATATCAACACCAATCAGCTGCTCACGGCCATCCAGAACGGCTTTACCGTACTGACGGACATCCTCGATCTGAAAAGCGCCCTGTCTTCTGTCCTGTGCGTCGGCGCGGAGGGGAAGGTGTCGCTGACCTTTGACGGTTCGGCGCTCACATTCTATTGCCAGGGGGTCGAAGCCTCCGCGAAAGCGCCGGTTGAAGTGATCCCCCTGACCGGAGATCCGCAGGGTGAATACTGGTACAGCGCCAAAAAGCTCATGGCCTGCCTGCGCTCCCTGTCCGGCAACGTCACGCTGGGCGTATCCCAAAACGGGATGCTGACCCTGAACACCCAGGACGCCTTTTATGTGCAAAGCGCCATGCGGCCGCCGGCTGAGAACACGGCACCCGCCAAGGCCGCGTAAGGAGGTGCGCGTTTGGAGATTCCCGAGATCTGCCGCTATTGCGGCGGAATCGTCCGGCTCGTCCCCGCCAGCATGGTCTACGGGGCTGCGTCGGCAAAACGGCTGAAGCTGGAAAAAGAGATGTTCTACCAGTGTCAAAACTGCAACGCCAGGGTCGGCTGCCACAAGGGCACGACGCGGCCCCTGGGCAATCTGGCCAACGAGGTGCTACGGCTCAAGCGTATGGAGACTCATCGGGTATACGACGCCTTCTGGAAACGCAGGGGTATGACCCGCACGCAGGCTTACAAGTGGCTGGCGGAGCAGCTGCAGCTTACAGAAAGCCAGGCCCATATCGGCAGTTTTGAGATGGATCAGTGTCAAATGGTCATCGACCTTTGCAAAAAAATGGATCAGGAGGAAGCAGCATAATGTGTGAAACAAGATTGTGCCCCCATGAAGCAGAGACGCTTTGTACTTGTAAAGCGATTAAGGAAAGAGACAAAGACATCATCGGCCTGTTTATCCATATCCACGAAAATATGAAGGATGTGGAGTGGGAGCTGGACTACACAGATCTCAGCCGGCCGGAAAAGCGCCGGCTGTGCCTGGTGGGCAAGTGCCGCGTCTGCGGCGGCCGGCTCTGTCAGGAGCTGGACGCTTCGGACGAACTGGCCGGGGATGATCTCCTCGCCGCCATTTACCGGCATCTTTATCAAGTCCACAATGCCGGGGGGCGCTATATGCCCCGGCAGGAATTTAGAGATCGGTTTATTCGGATGTTCCATGAGGCGGACCGGGCCTTTATCTGCGAATGGTTAGACCGGCCCGAGAATCAACATGTTTCCCGGATGTATCGCAGAAGCGTGAAGCCTGCCGCTCAAGAGGAGAAGGCCGGAGTGACGGTCTACACCATCATCCGTACAGGCGTCGATGTGGACCACGGCTCATTTCCTGGGCCTTCGGCCGAGGGGAGCTTCTTCTCTCTCCTGCGGGCCAAGAAGGAACTGCAAAGACTGGTCTGTGCGGAAAAAGAGGATCTGGACGGCCGCTATGACTGCGAAGAGCTGGATGAAGACCACTGGGAGATGTATCAGGACGGCAACGCCGCCGCATTGTTCGTTCGCCTGGAGATCGTCCCCTCCGAGCTGATCCTGATGTCTGACGGAGAAAAAGAGGAAGTGAAGGGCAGTTTGGAGGAAGAAGCTGAGGCCAAGGAGTGTCTTTCTCGTATGTGGCATATGCGGAGCGATCCCGTAGAAAGGGACAGGGATGGAGAGCACCATTAAAATTCGGGCCACAGTGCCCGAAATGAAGGCTTTTTTTGAGGAAGACCGCGGCGTGCGGTACATGGAGCTCCGGGATAAACGCTATACGGAAGCCCAGCGGAAGGCCATGCCGGAGGAGCAGTATAACAGCACGAAATTCATGTTTTATGTGGTCTACCGCCACAGAGAACTGGACAAGTGCCTGCACGGGACTTTTACCATCGAAGGGCTTAAGAAAAAGCTGCGTACCGCAAAAGGCGTTTATGAAGATTTGCAAAATGAGGAGAATGTAAATGTCTAATATGAGTTATTGCCGTTTTACCAACACCAGAAGCGACCTGAACGACTGCCTGGACGCGATCCGGGAAGATAAGCGTCTGAGCGACGTTGAAGCCAAAGCCGGAAGATGGATGTTCGACGATTTCCTGTCCTTCTGCCGGGAATACGGTATCATCGACAGCTATGATGAGGAAACCCTGCGCGACCTCTTTGACGGCCTGGAGAAAAAGGAGAGCGACAATGAGTGAGGCGAAGAAGCTGCGGGAGCCCACCTGCTACAACTGCCCCCACCGGGTCCACTATGGCGGAGACGTCCCCATGAAAAAGTACGGCGTCATGATGAGGCTGGGCGACGTATTTTGTGTCTTTGGGAAAAAGGCCCGGCGCTTCAAAAGGAGCGACCCCAAGCTCAAAGTCCCCCAGTGGTGCCCCAGACGGCTGCCACTACGAAAGCTGCGCATCTACGACTTCCAGGACGCCGGGGCTCGGCTGCTGCACGAGCGGCTGTGCTGGGACCTTGGCAGGGCCCTCGCACCGGGAGGCTATCAATATGCCGTGACGCATGAGGCGGACACCGATTTGACGGCAGAGGAGTTCTTGGAGCGGTCACGCTATGAAACCGACGCGGAGCTGCTGGGCGGCATGACGGCCGCAAGGTATCAGGTCGTGGAGATCGACGACGGCCTGCTGCCCGCTTTCTTCTACAAAGCAGATGAAGGTTGGCGCTATGAGCCGTATTTTGACGCAGCGTCCGCCCAAAAGCGCTCCGGCCACAAGAACGGAAGAAACGGGGTGGGTGAATGAGCGACTTTATTCTCGACCCGACGATTGACTTTATTCCCGATCCGATCTGGCTGATTGATATGCTGTGGAATGACCTGAAGCAGCTTGATCAAATGGATGGGGCCCCGGAAAAAGATGTGCAGCTGTATGAATGGGCACTGGCCCTGATCGGCAGAAAATTCCCGGATGCCGCATGGTATGCGCTGGAAGCCTTTCAAGATGTTCTTTCAGCGCGTATGAAAGAGGAAAAAACATCCGGCCCGCGGCGCCGGCCGGAGGAACTGACCGAAGGGATGCTGAGCACTCTGGCGGCTGTGTCGCAGCTCCTCCAAAACGAGGAGGACCGGCAGCGGATTGCCCGGCTGACAGAACTCGTGAGGAAATGGCCGGAGCAATACACACCCAAAGCGGCAGAGCCCTCCCCCGTATCAGAGCAGAACGCACAGGCGGCGCAGGAAGCGCCGGAGCCCCCCGAGGCAATGGATGATCCGGAGACTCAGCACCGGCTCCAGAAAGCCGCCTCGGAAACCTACCGGGAGATGAAAAAACGTCAGCAGGAAGAGATCAACGCATTTCCGATGGCATTTGCGTTCAGCAAGACACAGCTCGCTGAGGGGATGCAGAAGTTGGGCCTGCAGCCCACCGATACGGATCAGATCGTCTCCATCGGCGACGGCGGATTTGTGCGGAAAACGGATGTTGAGGCGTTTCACTGGATGTTCCGCCTCCACTGCCTTGAACGGAAGTCCGCCATGAATGCCGACCGGACCGGAGACGGTTTCCTGCTTGAGATGTTTCGATGCGCGCTGGCAGACCACGAATATGGGTACACCAGGGACGCAGAGCCGGCGCTTGACGCCCTCGGCATGACATTTGAGGAATTGGCTCAGGATGACCGGCTGATGCACGCATTTCATAAGGCTTGCCGCCAGGAGGCTGAATGGTATGACACCCACTGCTGAAAGAGGGAACCGGGAGCATATGGCTTCTCCGCTGGAAGTGCTCGACGAATTGGACGAATTTCGGCGCGGCCACCAGAATGAGCGGCTGTACCCTTCCGATTGGTGTATGCGCTGTATGGAGGCCATCGTTGCCCGCGCCTGCGGGTTTGAAGGAAGAAACAACTGGACCGGGGCGCTGGCGGCGGCCCCGTCCACCAGATACCACCGCGATCTGCAAGATCCCATGGCACGGATCAGATTTTAACTGGACATCAGGGAGGAACCTATTTGCGGAGAGTCAAAAAGCACTGCAATAACTGCCGGCATTCCTACTGGCAGAAGGATCGTCACGGCGTCAGCCCGAAAACCGGGCGGGTGCAGTTATGCAGACATCCGGTGTATCGTTCACCGGCGTACACAGAAGAAATGATGCTGGCCGACAGCGCCCGAAATTACTGCCGATTTTGGGCGCCAAAGTCAGGGAAAGGAACATCAAAATGAAAAACAATTATTCCATCGCCCAGCGCAACGCCATCGTAGAGGAGCATCTTTGGTGTATCAAAGCCGTGATTCGGAAAAACCGCGCGCTGATGCGGGCGGCTGGGCTGGATTACGACGACGTATATCAGCAGCTTGCCATCCGGCTCATCAGGGCCGTGGCTGGTTTTGACCCGGACAAGGGCAAGCTGGAGCAGCACATCTTTGTCCAGTTGAAGTTTGAACTGCTCAACTGCAAGGCTCCCTACCGCCTGTACGGTATGACCGGGCTGCCGAAAGACTACCGCAAAGCGAAGATCATCCCCTTTGAGGCGATCCGCGAGAATAGCGGCCTGTATGGGCAGGCCATGACCGCATAAGAAAAAGAATCCACCTGCCTCTGCCTTTTGGGCAGAGGCAGGCGGATAGAAATGGAGCGTTACAATGAGCCTTTTATTTTCAGAGATCACATACAAGGACTGTGACGGCAGACAGATGAAACTATGGGAGAGCGGCCACCCGGATGAACACGACCTGCGGGAGCTGCTTCAATATGAAGCCCGCTATGCTGCGGTAAAGGAGGCCGCCTGGAACGGCGCCGTGCTTCATGTCCGCCATTACTACTTCCGCGGAAGCGGCGGAGAGTGGCTGGCTGAGCAGGATCATATCTCCCTGATAGACGCCTATGATGAACTGGCGCAAAAATACGGAATACCGGGATTTACCAGGCGAAAGGACGTCGAGCTACAGGGAGAATATAAATTCCGGTTGAAGAACGCTAAAGCACAATAGAAACAGGAGCATGGCTGATGAAAGAGTACAGAAAAATATTTGTGATCTGCCGCAAAGACGGTGACATTGAGCACAGCGACAACTACTGCAAGCATGGACCTATGGGCGAAATGGAAGACGCCATCGGCTATGGGACGCTGCTGGACGCGCGCAAATTTCTCACGAGCGGCGACGCCCAGACGTACATCGACTGGGAGCTCCCCGCATGGGCCCGGCCGCTGCATCATCCGGTGGAAGTCTTTCCGTGGGATATGCTCTTTGCGTCGCCGGCGCTGACCTGGTTTATGTTCCATGCGGATGCGGAGCTCCCTCAGCATCTGATGGAGCCGTCCAGCGGGCGGCTGCTGATTTGGAGGCGGTGAGGATGGCGCAATCTCCCAAAAGACGTATGCGCTCATTGAGAGCCCGCGTCCGCGCCTGGTTTGAGAGCCGAACGTCCGGCACTGGAAGCGACGCAGCCCCGGAACCGGGAGAGGATCTGGAGCGGGAACTGCGCCGCGCACAGGCCCGGTTGATGGAAGCGCGTGCGGAAATCGCGGCTCTGAGACGGCAAAAGGGTGAACTGAGGCCGGTGCTGGCCCATGTGCTGAAGAAAACGGACGAAGAACTTCGGGCATCTATGCGATGTGCGGTCCAGCCTGCGGAAGATCTCCGCAAGTGGGAGGCGGTGACGGAACAGTGCTGCCTTTGCGGCTGCGATATGGGCGTCTATCCCTTCTCCACGGAGCGGGAAGCGCTGGTCTTTTCAGCTTTGCTGGAGGCAATCGGGTATCGGCCGGGCCATAACACAGCCTGTTCCTCATGCTATGCCGAATACATAAAAGATTGTATCTAAACGGTCAGAAAAAAGGAGAAAAACTATGTTATACCAGAAAAAAGGCGACATTGTGCTTGCCGGCGGTAAAGCCTTTACAGTTGGAGGCGAGGTCTTCGCCAATCATACCTGCGACTATGAGGGCCTTTTCGGCACGGTGACGGAGATCCGCACCGGGCCGGACCAGTGTACGGAACGGGATGAACCCGACATCTGCTGCGCCTTTCAACCGCCCGAATCTGAAACGATGGTCGAGGACATCAAGGGGCGGTTTTCCGAGTCGTTTGGCTACCCCAAGCAGTTAGAGGATCTGGGATTGGACTGCGCGATTTTGGCGCCCAGTATGCTGGTGCCGATCCCGGAGAAGATGCCGGCAGAGGACGGCAGGCTTCTTTCCCTCACCTGTTTCTACGACAGCGACAGCAGCTGGGGCGCCCAAACGCTGGCTTTGTCCAATGATATGGGCTTTATGCTGCGCAAAATGCAAGAAGACCTGGATACCTATGAGGTGCCGGTCGTGCTCTCCCACGCGGAACGGCTGATCGACGGCTATCGGTTTTCCTATGAGGCAAAGGATACAGGCGTTGAAAACCTGTATCTCAATTATACCATTTCCGGCGTTCCGGTATATCTCGGCCAACCCACTGGTCATGGCTGCGCTGCGCAGAAAGGGTAAATTCCATAATCTGGGAAATTTCTGTCCGGCGCTGAAGGTCAATTTAGATGGAACCTATCTCGAAAATAACATACAGACAGAAGGAGCATTGACGATGACTCAAAACACGAACGAAATCCTCCCGATGGGGGTAAAAACATTTCCTCTTGGCGCGGCCGTCTGGGCAAACGACGAAACTGGGTGGCACGGCCTTCGGGGACGCACGAAAAGCGCCGAGGCGTTTATCAGGGACGGCCATACGGAAACCGTGATCCACTGCGACTTTGAAGCGCCTGCTTCTAAGGAGATGTGGAAGAAGTTAAGGGAGAACATGACCGCTGCGTATGGACGGGAACTGCCGGAGGCTGAGATTCCCCTGAAGGATGTGTATATTGGAGCCGGCAGTTTAGAACCCATCGCGGCCGCGTTGCCTGAGCCGGCAGGAGAGATCTATGTGCTGATCGCGCATGGGTCGTTTGGAGATTATATTGAGCCGTTGGCAGTATCCGCCAGGAAAGATTACCTGCTTCGGAAAATGGAGGAGCACTTAGAAGCTCTGACAGGAGATATGGATACGGCAATGCAGCTGAAGGATGTGTTTTGCTCCAGCGAGAAAAACACAATAGAGTTTTACTATGGACTTGAGGACCAGCCTGTAGACGGAAGCGGGCTGCTATACACCATCATTCCGGTACCATTTTTCGCGTGCGGCAAGGAGGTGGCGGCATGACGCTTCGTGAGAAAATGCTCGCCGTCATGGCGGAGGTCAACCGGGATGTTGCCGAGCGGTCAGAACTGGTGGAGATGATCTCCATCGCCCTGCTCACCCGCAAAAACCTGTTTATCCTGGGCGCGCCCGGTCAGGCCAAGAGCTACGCTATCAACAGCTTCCGCAGCCGGATCACCGGCGCCCGGCAGTTCGAGCGCCTGCTCTCCAAGCAGACCGATGAAGAACAGCTTTTCGGGCGCGTGGACCTGTCCACCCTGATCCCCGGCCAGGTGCCTCAGTCCATACTGGACAGCGACCCGGGGTATCAAAGGGCGCTGGAGGCCGTGCGCAAAGCGAAAGCGGAGATTGACAGCAACCCAGATCTGTCCGACGGGTATTATAACGCCGGAAATGCCGTCACATTGGCTCAGCGGTATAAGGGCATCCTGGCCCTGCTCCACAGCAGCGAGCCGGCCGTTCAGACCGCCGGGAAAATTCCAGAGGCGGAGATCTGTTTCCTGGACGAGATTTTCAAGTGCAACGATGGGGTGCTCAACTCCCTGCTGACCGCCCTCAACGAGCACAAGTACACCAACGAGGGGCGTACATATCCCATCCCCACCATCTCCTTCTTTGCGGCGTCCAATGAGATTCCAAACTTCAATGACCCGCAGGAAAAGATTCTGGAGGCGCTGTACGACCGTCTGGAGCTGAAGGTCATCACGGACAATATCCAGGAGAAGGCAAACCGGATGGCCGTGCTCAAGAGCAAGCAGGCAGGCACGTTCGGACAGACCAGTGCCGCGATCACGATGGATGAACTGCTCACCATGCAGAAGGAGGTCGCGGCGGTCCCGGTGCCTGACACTGCCAATGAACTGGCGGACGATATTCTGTGCGAGCTGCGCAAGAACGGTGTGCCAGTCTCCGACCGTAAATACCTGAACTACTACCCCATCGCCCAGGCCAAGGCGTGGCTTTCCGGCCATGCGGCGGTAGAAGCCACCGACCTGTTGGCGCTGAAAAATTACCTGTGGAAGCTGCCGGGCGACCTGGCGAATGTGGAGGCTGTCCTGAACCGCCTGTGCATCAACCCCATGCAGAGCAAGGTCAACGACATTCGGGGCATGGCGATGGAGGCCCAGGAGGACTTCAATGCGGCAAAGGATGGACAAAACATCCCCAACGCCGGCAGCAAGGCCCTGATCAAACTGCGGGGCGAGCTGGTGCGGCTCTATGGGATGCAGCAGGATCTGGCAGGCGCGGCGCAGTCCGACAGCGAAAAAGCGCTGACTGAGGGCCTTTTAAGCGACCTGGAACAGATCAGCAGGCAGGCACATGAGGCGGTGGGCTTTACCTATGCGCCGCTGGAGCAGCTTGCCGTGCTGCAGTAAGGAGAAGGGCGTCATGAGCTATATCGGCGGCGGGATGTATGATGTGGAGACGTGCCCGGAGTGCGGAGCCCTCATGTGGAATGGCCGGTGTGAAAACCTGGATTGCATCTACCACTGGCGTCCCAAAACAGACGAGGACGATTCATGCCAGGAGGACGAGGGATGAAAACCTTTCGCGTCAACCATGTGCCCTGGTGCGCCCCGGAGGGACTGGCTGCGTTGGTACAGGCAAGAAGTCTGAAAAGCGCGGTGAAGAAGGTCAAAGGAGGACGTGACCTGCGCCTGCCGGATGGGATCTACTATATTTTTGAAACGGGCCGTTATGACAACGGGCTTCAAATAGAGCTTTCCACAAAAGTGGAAAAGAAATAAAACACAAGGAGGAGAACGCTATGTTAAACAGAACGATCATGATGGGCCGCCTGACCAGGGACCCAGAGTTGAGAAAGACTCAGACCGGAACACCGGTCTGTAGCTTCTCCATCGCCTGTGATCGGGGTTTCAAAAATGTCAGCGGTGAAAAAGAAACGGATTTCTTCGATTGTGTGGCATGGCGCCAGACCGCCGAGTTTGTGAGCCAGTATTTCACAAAGGGCAGGATGGTCGTTGTGGAGGGCCGGCTGCAAAACCGCAATTGGACCGACAAGGAGGGCAATAAGCACCGCACTACGGAGCTTATTGTTGACAACGCCTACTTTGGCGATTCCAAGCCGAAGGACGCTGGCGCTGGTGAACCTCCGGCTTATGGTGGCGACCCGATGACCGGCGCTCCTGCGCCCAGCGGCGGGTTTGACGTACCAGCCGGATTTACGCCAGACTTTGGCGATGTGGATGATAACGGCGAACTGCCGTTCTGATAAACTATGGGGGGAGGCTGCGGCCTCCCCCCATACGATCTCTCAAAGATGCAAGATAAAAAAGACATGGCAGAGGCCACGCCTTTACTCAAACAGATAATATTATAGGAGAAGATGATTATGAAACAGCTGGGAAATCTCGCCATCGTATGTGCCAAGCGTCCGGAGGTGCTGCTGCAGATCTATGACGGCTTTGTGTCCGTCTATGTGGGGCAGGGCCCAAACCGGGCGGTGTTCTCTGTCGCCTGGGACAACGACGCAGAGATCCGCCGCATTATTCACGAGCTGAATTTTGGGCGGTACCGCAGCGATCAGGCGGCGTGAGGAACCCGACCTGAATGGCGACAACCCGGAACCAAATGAATTTTCCAGCTCGCTGAGGAGCTGGAGAGAGAAGGTATGATATGACAACAAAATTTGACCGCTCCTATATCAGCGCGGACACCCGGGAGCTCATAGAGCGCGGGTACGCGCGGGAAGAGTTGGACAAACTCGTTTTCCGATTTGAGTACACGAAAGAGGAGCAGGCCCAAAACCGCGCAATGGCTATCAAGCTCTCTCCGGAGGCGTGGGCAGCCTCTGCGGACCGGGAAGCCCTGCGGAGAAGCAAATTGATGGAGCCTGTGATGGACGCCATCGCGGGTGAGTTCGTCTGCTATCAGTATGACCATGAGAAACAGCTCGCTTTCCGCAGCGCGGAGTGGGGCCTGTATTTTCACTGCAATATGCTCAACGTATCGAACGCTTCGGCCGCAGGCCGGGACTATTCCTATTTTACGCTCACCTTCAATCGTGAGCACACGGAAGAAAAGCGCCTGGAGATCTACAGCCGGATCATGCGGCTCCTTCAGGAGCGGTTTGCGGAGCAGCCGAATCTCCACATATCAGTACAGTACAGGGGAAGCCTGGACGAGGAAAAAATCCACCGCTTCGTTCAGCAATCGCTTCCGTCCATGGACGGAAAGCGGTGCTCCTATCATGGCTGGGAAGGCCGGCTTGTACTGGTCGAGGACAGCATCTTCTTTATGAAGAAACGCGCCAAAACCCGAGGGTATCGGCTGACACCGGCTGAAGCACTGCTGATCAGCCTGGAAAGTGCTGCTTAATCAATCAAAAGAAAGGATCTTAATTCTAAATGGAAAATGGTACGATTCAGAAAGACACCGCAGCCTCCGGCGATGTGACGCACGGCGTCAACGCCGAGGAATCTGTGGCCCTGAACTATTTTATCGACCGGCTGGCGGAGGACCTTGTGCTGGATGAAAAAGTCCAAATGTGCAGTATGTGTGTGATCGGCGGCTGTGAAAGCCAGGTCGGCGGTATGACCTGCCGGAACGGCGTCAAAACCTGGCTGCTGAACAAGGTGAAGGCGTATGCCGGGGATATGCCGGTACGGGAAGAACAGTATTTCGCGTTCCTGGACCGGCTGCGCGTTTCCGGCTGTGAAATATCTCAGGCAAGGCAGCGGCTGGAACAGGCGTTTCCGCATCTCAAATGGTGTGCCGATGGCGTTGACGCAATTCTCTGCGCGTGGCAGTGCCATCGCGCATCCAGTGGAAAAAGGCTGCGGGAAATGTGTGAAGGCCAGTGCGGTACTCGTGCAGGAACCGACACGGCGGCCTCTTGACAGTCTGGGCTGGCGTTGGTACACTGTATTTGTAAGAGTATATCCAGATGATGATTGAATGGCAGAAAGCGAGGGATGCTATCATGGATATGAACGCAAACGACGGCATTGCCGCAAATCGGGAGTATAAGGACCGGCTGTTTACCTTCATCTTCGGGAAGGAGGAAAACCGCCCCTACCTGCTCCAGCTCTATAACGCCTTGAACGGCACCAGCTATACTGACCCATCGGAGCTGGAGATCACCACGCTTCAGGATGTCATTTATATCCGGCAGAAGAACGATATTTCGTTCCTGCTGGACTCGGAGCTGTCCCTCTATGAACAGCAGAGCAGCTATAACCCGAATATGCCGCTGCGCGGGCTGATGTACTTCTCCGCCCTGTACCGGCAGTTTCTCTCCAGGCAGGGCACGGACCTCTATTCTTCGTCTCTGGTGAAGATCCCCTCGCCCCGGTATGTGGTGTTCTACAATGGGCTGCGGGAACTGCCGGATGTGAGCAAGCTCCGTTTGTCCGACGCCTTTGAGATCCCGGATGTGAGCGGAGAATTTGAATGGACCGCCACGGTGTATAATGTCAATGCGGGGCGGAATCCCGCCATTATGGAGAGTTGCGCGGCGCTTGCCCAATACGCGGACTTCATTCAGTGGGTACGTGAAAACAGCGAGACGATGCCGGTCAAGGACGCGGTAGACGCCGCGGTCCGGCAAGCCATTGCACAGAATTATTTGAATGGGTTCTTTAAGAAACACCGAGAGGAGGTTGTTGACGTGAGCCTGACGGAATTTAACGAGGAAGAATTTGTGCGCAATCGTTTGAAGGAAGGCGAGGCAATAGGTGTAGCAAAAGGCGTGGCAAAAGGCGTAGTTCAAGGAGAGGCAAGATTGGGAAAACTGATTTCTCTTCTGTTGAAGCAGGGACTGATTGACCTGGCCCAGCTCGTCGCTGTTGACGTCCAGGAGCGCGAGAAGCAGTATCAGCGGTTTGGCATCGACTGAGCCGCTGGAACGGTTTCTCCTGAACGGACCGGAGGCTGACGCATGGATCTGACGGAATTTAACGAGGAAGAATTTGTACGCAATCGTTTGAAGGAAGGCGAGGCAAGAGGTGTGGCAAAAGGCGTAGTTCAAGGAGAGGCAAGATTGGGAAAACTGGTTTCTCTTCTGTTGAAGCAGGGACTGATTGACCTAGCCAGGCTCGTCGCTGTTGACGCCCAAGAGCGTGAGAAGCAGTATCAGCGGTTTGGGATTAACTGAGCCGTTGGGACGGTTTCTCCTGAACGAACCGGAGGCTACACACATGGATCTGACGGAGTTTAACGAGGAAGAATTTGTGCGCAACCGACTGAATGAAGGCCGGGCAGAAGGCGAAGCAAAATTTGGCAGGCTTGTTGTGATTCTGCCGAACGAAGGCTCTATAGATTTACTCAAACGAGTTTGCGTTGACGCACAAGAGCGTAAGAAGCAATATGAGCGGTTTGGAATCAACTGATCTATGATGGGTTGATTAGGCCAGACCATGAACAGAAAGTGAAGCAGTACCAATGGGGTACTGCTTCACTTTGCTTTTTTGGAGGAATGTTTACATGAAGAACTTTTTTGATGCGTTAGACCGCCTGTACGAATCCGGCCAACCCAGCATGAGCGAGGCCATATCCGCACTGCAGAGGGAGTTCCCGGAGCTTTCCAGCCATGAGGGATATGCGAAATACGCCGTGGCATCCTGGATGCACAAATATTGGAACTGAAGGAGACAACGAAAATGAGAAAAATCTACCGAACGATTGACGATGTGCTGCGTTCCCCCTGGGGAGCCATCAAGCAGCAGGATGAAAAGGCGGCTGCCACCGACCGGGTGCTGCGCTCCACGAAGCTGGAGGACAGTATCTATGCCGACCTGCGGGACGACGATCCTGACCTGGATCAGATCGAACAGGCGGCCGCGGAGAAGCTGGCCTCCTTCCCCGCCCTGACCCGGGACGTCTACCAGTCCTTCTATTCCCTGATGCCCCGGCGGCAGGATGCCGATGCACTGTCCACAGCGGCGCGACGGTTTAACGCGCCGATCCTGGACCACATTCTTGAAAACGAGGATTATCCCACGCTCAAGGCGGTCTGCGAAGGCCGGGAGCTGCCCGCTTATGAAGCGGCCTCTGAGTTTATCGCCCAGACCGCCGGCGAGCTGGACAGTCTGCTCTCCGGACTCGGCGGGGAAAAGGGCGCGGTCAACACACTGGAAAAGCTGGAGGCCGCAGAAGAAAAGGCGGAAGAAGAGCTTGCCGCACTGCTGGAGCGGATGCGGAAAAGCAAGGAGCGCAACGAGACGCTGGAGCGGGCGGTCATAGAGGCCGCCAACACCGCAGAGGGAAAGCGGCGGCAGGTTGAGGCTGTCAGCAAGAAAATTGACGCCGACGCCGCCCGAAACAAGGAAGCGGTGTCTATGCTGGTGGCGCAGGCTGTGACCTCCGCAACGGAAAAGGCCCGGGAGGTACAGAATGTGATCGCCGCGTGGAGCGACGATCCCGGCAATATGGAGAGAAGCGCCGTCAACCGGCAGATGCTGGACGCGGTACGGGAAAGCGACGTACTGCGGCGCGTGGCGGACTATCTGGGCAGGTTCCGGGAGATTTTCGCTCAGGGCAAACGGAACGGCTATGCCTATGGCCGGGGAGAAAAGTATTCCCTGGAGCTGGGGCGGGACCTGTCCCGGGCGATTTCTTCGGAGCTTGTGATGCTGGCCAGCCCGGAGACGCTGCCGCTGTTCCTGCGGAAGTACCAGCAGGGGCGGATCAAGCAGTACCAGCGCCGGGAGCCTATCTATAAGGGGGCCGGGGACATCATCTGCTGCCTGGACGAATCCAGCTCCACCCGCGGCGACCCCGCGGCATGGGGCAAGGCCGTGGCCCTGACGCTCCTGGAGATCGCGGCGGACGGCGGGCGCAGCTTCGCGCTCGTCCACTTCTCCGGGTCTGGCAGCATACAGACAGACCTGTTCCGCCCAGGTGCCTACACCGCAGCGGACAAAATGGCGGCGGCTGAGACCTTTTTAAGCGGCGGCACGAATTTTGAGACGCCCATGGACGAGGCCCTGCGGCTGATGCAGGAAGAAGGCTTTGAAAATGCCGATGTGGTGTTCATCACCGACGGCGAATGTGCGCTGTCCAAGACATATCTAAAGCAGCTTCAGCAGGAACAGGCAGCCCGCCGCTTTACCATCACTGGCATCCTCCTGGATCAAGAGCAGGCTGGTATGGAGTTCAGCTTGGCGGAATTTTGCCAGAATATCTACCGCACTTCGGAGCTGACGGGTGAAGAAGTCATGCAGGCCGTGATCCGCAGCCGGGTATGACCTTGTTCCCGATTCCCTGTAAACCGGAAACACACGGCAGACACTCATAAATTGGAGGCTAATTCTATGTGGATCGTAGTATCCAGCCAATATTGTGAGCGGTGCAAACAGCACTTCGCCCTCAATGAAATGCCTGTAGGACGGGAGCAAATTCCCGATGGAGAGCGGATTTTCTTCATTTGTCCGGGTTGCGGTACGGAAATACCGGATGTCCCCGCCCATGTCGATGACGGGGAAGCAGATATGTAGAATATGAGAATATAACAGCACCGCCCAGTCCCTTGCTTCAGGGGACCGGGCGGTGTACTCGACTTGTGCAAACAAAATCCTGACGGGCATAAAGGGTTTCTGCGGAATTTACAAGCACGATATAAAATCCGCGGCCCATAGCCGAGTTTGTAGGAAAATTTGGGCGGAGGGAAACCTCCGCCCAAATTTTATGCCTGTTTTAACTCACTTGATATTCTCGCAGAAGCGCATGAGGATCACCGCGACCTGGGCCCGTGTGGCGGAGCCGCCGGGGGTCAGGGTGGTGTCGCTGGTGCCGTTGACTAGGCCCTCGGCATTGGCCCACTGGAGGGCTGCCAGGGCGTAGCTGCTGACCTGGGCCACGTCGGAGTAGCCGGACAGGTCGGCGCTGGCCGTCACATCATAGCCCTTGTACTGGGCATAGCGGTACAGGATCGCCGCCATCTGCTCACGGGTAATGGTGTCGTTGGGGCCGAACAGGCCGTTGCCATAGCCGCCCACGATGTTGTTTGCCGCCGCCCACGCCACGGCGTCAGTGTAATACTGGCCGGCCGTCACATCGGTAAAGCCGGAGGCACCGGGAACGGCGGGAGTGCCCTCCAGGCGATACAGGATCGTAACGATCATACCGCGAGTGGTGGTCGCATCGGGGCTGAAGGTGGTGGCGCTGGTGCCGGCCATCAGGCCCTTGTCATACACATATTGTACCGCATCTGCATACCACGAGCCCTCGGCCACATCAATAAAGGGATTGCCCGTAGGCTTTTCCTCCATCTTCGTGAAGCTGACCTCGATTTCAACCTTGCTGTTGGTCATTTGGAAGGTGTACTTGTTATCGCCGCGGTCCGTTACCTTGAGTTCATCGCCCTTGCGGTCGGTGACAATCAGCTCGTCCAGCTCATAGCCGGAATCAGGCTTCACGGTGATGGTCACACGGGTTCCCGCACTGGCGCGGTTGGGTGTGACTTTGATGGAACCGCCGGTCACTTTGTCCGGAGCGGAGATGGAGTAGGTAGGATCGCTGTCGTCGCTGCTGCTTCCGCCGCCGGAGGTTCCACGCTCGTCAACAGTAACGGTGACGCTTTCAGAAGTCAGGATCACGTTGTCCAGCTTAATGCTGACCGTAATCGTTGCGGTCCCTTCCTTCACGCCCGTAACCGTGACGCTCTTTTGGTCGCTGGAAAGTGTCGCTGTTGCAACCGTAGTATTGCTGCTCTCCACCGCAAGCACCGCATCCTTGGGCAGCGTGCTTGCTACGGTAAAGCTAATGGTGTTATTCTCATATACGCTGTTTGTGGACGGGGTAACCGCCAGGGAATACTGGTTTTTATTTTCCTCACCTTCCACGGGTACAGAAACAAGGCCATTTGTAATCAGATCGCTGTCCTCTGCCGTATAAGCATCCACGGCCTCGGCGGGGTAGTAAACAGTAGGCTTGTTGACCCCTTCTCCGCTGATTCCGGCAAACGCGTCTGATCCAAAGGTCGGGGGATTTTCTCCCTCGAAAATCAGAGCAGTTCCGCCGTCAGCTTTCACTCCACCCAAGAAATTGCCAGAGATAGAAGTGACTGTGGACGGGATGTTGATAGATTCCAGTTTAGGATCGTTATTGACAAAAACGCCATATTTCTCAACGGTCAAGTCAAAAGCATACTCGCCGATAGAAGTGATACCTTCGGGAAGTTCTACTTTCTCCAACGCGAGGCAGCCGGTAAACGCATAGTCGGGGATCTCTGTTACACCGGAAGGGATGATCGCTTCTTTGAGCGACTCACATCCATTGAAAGCCTCCCTGCCGATCTCCGTTAATCCTGCCGGTAAATCAATTCTTTCAAGAGAAGTACATCCGTTGAAGGTCCCAGTCCCGATGTTGGTTAATGTATCGGGCAGCGTCACATTTTTCAGCGCGGCGCACCCCAGAAAGGCCCCGGTAGTTCCAGTGAGTTCCTTGACGGGACCCAGAATCTCGGCCGTAACCAAGCTGGAACAGTTTGCAAATGCTCCACCACCGATTTCGGATACATTTTTAGGAATTGTGATACTCTCCAGGGCTTTACAAGCACTGAAAGCGTTTTTACCAATACTAACCAAAGACTCTGGCAGAGTGATGGATTTCAGAGTTTCCATATTGTTGGGAGTCTGTGTAGAATAAGCATTAAACGCATCCGCCCCAATGTACTTGATGCCCTCCGGCACTACCACACTCTCCTGCCAGTCCAGCACACGGATCAGGTTTTCGGAATCATAGAGAACGCCGTCTTGCAGCTTAAAGATACTGCCCTCTGCAAAGGTGACATTCCCTTCACCATCGCTCGCGTCCGCATCAAAATACTCATCAAAGGTGTCCGTCTGAATATTGGTAACGCTGGCGGGAATTACAACTGAACTCAACTTGTCGCAACCACTGAAAACTTTGCTTCCCAAAGATTTCACTGTGCTGGGCAAAGCCAATTCGGTAATATCGCAGGTCCAAAACGCCTTGTTCCCGATACTCTCCAACTTACTCCCCTCTGCAAAGGTAATAGAGGCAAAATCCCCGTGGAGCGCTTTTTCATCAAGACGGGTCACAGAGGCGGGAATCTCAATGGTTTTGCACGTGGAGTAGCCAAATGCCCCGGCCCCGATATAGGTGAGTCCTTCGGAAAGGGTGACCTCGGTGCCGGTCATATTATAGAACGCATTGTCACCGATACCCACCACCTGATATGTTTGGTCATCGTAAGTAATTTCCTTGGGGATCGTCAAACGATCTTTGCGGTTGCTGTACTCGGTTCCCGCAAACACAGTTTCAGTATGTCCGCTGGTGCAGCTATGGGTCCACTTCCAATACCACGGAGCAACCTCGACCGTTGCATCATCCAATTTCTTGTAGGCAATACCGTCTACAACAAAGTCGAAAGTTTCCTGGATCTGCCTGGCATGTCCGTTATTATCGTCCTCCCAGCCGGGGACAGTTTTATCGCCCCCCGTATTTGCCGGAGTAGATAACAAAGTATTCTCCTCGGAGGGAGCTGTTTCTAGCGGGGCGGTCTCCGGAATCGGTGCTTCCTCGTTTTCCTCTTCTGGCATTTCATACAGAGGGCAGTTTTCCTCGTGCCTCTCTGCCGAACACCCCTCGTCTGTGGTACAGACGAGGGGGCTGCTGTCCGCTCCGCCATCCTCAGCGGCCAGCGCCGCCGTTGGGAGCATGGTTCCAACAAGGGCAGCACTCAGCAGCAGGGATAAGATATTCTTTCCTCTCATTGATTGAACCCTCCTTCATGGCCCATTCCGCCATCGAGCAGCGTTACAGTATCAGCCGACTGGATGAAAAGGCCAGCGGGCTTAGGCGCATTTACTCCAGGAGCAATGGCTTCCCAGTAGTAAGTGGTGTTCTCCGCAGCGCCAGTCAGCTTAGTTTTAGCCCAAGTCTCAAAATCAGGGATTTCCATTCCTTCATAAGTGGCTAAGAAAGCACTAAATGGATCGGTGCAGGTAAGAGCAACTTTCTTCCGATTTGCTTGTGCAAAATTAAACTCGGACATGAACTCTTTGTCCAGCCGGAACAAGCAATGATACACTTCCTCAACATTGGAAACGCAGGTCGAGGAAACAGAACCGCCGGAAATGTTAAAGACATTGGCCTTGCTGGAATCGGTGACGCCTTTGTAGATATCTTCGTTCAGAACAACGGTGGCAAAGCTGTTCCAGGCATTGTCCGTCTCAACAAAGCCCTTCAAATTAGAGTTCTTGATATTGAAGGTGGTGTCAATCGTCCAGATGTTCAACGCACACCAACCCCAAATATCAGAGTCAGTGATATTGATAGTGGAATCCTCCATATCCCGGACACCATTCACCATATCACCAGCCATATTGATAGGGTAGCCAAAGCCCAAAATTTCGCTCCCATTCACAATATTGATGGTGCTGTTCTTGACATTCCAGATAGAGATGCCGCGGCTGTCCCCCTGGTGGGACCAGTTCTCGTAAGTCTTGTCAGTTGGTTTCAGGGTGTTCTGAACAGTTGTGTTGTCCAGCGTCAAATTAGCTCCGGTAAAGACCCCGGTGTTTTCACCGTTGTCCCAAAAGCGGATGCCACGGGAGGGGACATTGATCGTGGAGTTTTCAATTTTGACCTCGGGCGCATCAGAAATCAGGTCAATGCCGATACTGCTCCCATTCACCGTCAGGTCCTGAATAGTCACCAAATCATCCGTGTCAATGCAGATAAGGCCGTTTTCCATGGTCCCGCTCAGGGAATAGGATGCGCCATCCAGCGTGATCGCCTTGTCGATCACCAAAGGCTCTGTAATCGTGGTGTTTTCGCTCAAAGTGATTGTGCTGCCAGCTTGAGCCGCATTGATTTGTGCCTGCAAATCGTTAGTGTCCGCTGCGAACGCTGCGGGCACCATAGCTGCCATCAGGCAGCCTGCCGTCAAAATGGAAACTAACTGTTTTTTCATTGCTCATTCTCCCTTCGTGAAAATACAATCTATAACAACCCCAGGAGGGGAAGTTACCAAAAGCAGATAGCCTAATCCGTGAAATTATCCACCCACGCCATCATCCGTCCAGCCAATCGCCAGCTGCTCCGTCTCCAGCAGCCGGTCATGGGCCTGCTCAATCAAAAGGGAAATATTCGCTTCAATGCCTGCCTGTGTCTCCAGATAGAGCTTCCTCAGACAGCGTGGGTTCCCCTTGTTCTCGTCCACCCGCGCGTCATGGCAGAGGTCCCGGATGTATTTTGTGACTACAGACCGGCACAGCGGCACACCTCCACGGGTCCGAAAAACAGGCCCGTCGGCAATCTGATTGCGCCGTATATAATGGGACAGCTCCGCTTGCAGGCAGGCCGGTAGACGGATCAGGCGCTTGCTCCCGTTAGGAGAAACCGTCAGCCTGCCTTCTTCCACGCTCTCCACCGTCAGCTTGGAAAGCTCCTGGACGTTCAGCCCGGTGGTGGCAAAGACCTTGATCAGCAGATAGACCCGTTCATCCTCCAGAATTCTCGCCGTCTGAAGCAGGCGAAGGTATTCTTTGCGCGTCAGTTCCGGCAGGGCGCGGTCCGGCAGCTCCATCATATCTGTCAACTGCAAGTCTCGGCGCCCCAGCCAGGCAAGTAAGTTATTGGCGGCGGACATGGAGAGATTTACGGTGCGCGGCGCATATCCTTCCGCCAGGAGCTGTTCTTTCCACTTGGCAAGTGTGCCCGGCTTGATCTGCTTGGGCTGGGGCAGCTCCTGATACAAGCTCTCCAGCTTTGCCCGGTAGGTCTTTACGCTTCCGGCCCGCAGTCCTTTCTTCCGCATTTCCTCCAGAAATGCGTGGATCAGTTCCGGCGTAACAGCCTGGCCCGCCGCTCTCGGCGGGAAAATCGGAGGATGTATTCTCTCTATCTTTTCCGCCTTCATAGACATACCCCCGGCGCTCGTCCTGCCACAAAATCAACAATTTGTTCCCGGCGAGGCTTTGGGCACACTAAAAAACGGCTCCTTTTAGCTATAATAGACTTCAATCGTCCTCACTGGGGCTGCACAGGGGCACACTTTCACAGGCCGTCTGAAAAAGAGTTTCCGGCGGCCGGTTTTGTTATGCCAAAATTAGCCAAGATGCCTTGAAAAATCAGGGGTCCTGTGCTAGAATGGCCTCGTCAGATATGGAGTTTTATGTATGGCTATGGGGCCGTGCCGACAGACTGTTGAGTTTGTCCTATGACACGAGGCCCAACCGTTCCAGGTGCTTTGCGTGTTCAGCTCCGGTGGTCAGAAGATAGATACGGGTCGTTTCAATGCTGGAGTGGCCCAGCACATCGGCCAGTTGGACAATATCCCTGCACGCTCTGTAAAAACAGGTGGCGAACAAGTGCCGCAGGTTATGGGGAAATACCTTGGACGGCTCTACCCCTGCTCTCTTGCAGAGGGACTTCATCTCTGCCCAGAGCTGCTTTCGGGACAAACTCATTCCGCCTTTGGTGAGGAAAATCTCGCCGGAGGCAGTCTTTTGCTTTTTGGCATATTTCAGCAGCTTCCGGCACAGCTTATTTGGAATCAGGATGGTTCGGATTTTCCCTTTCAGGGTGATTTCCGCCCGTCCCCTTTGCACGGCCTCCACAGTCATATAGCGTACCTCCGATACTCGGATGCCGGTGGCGCAGATGGTTTCCATCAGCAGGGCCAGCCGCTCCCGGCCCAGGCTCCGGGCTGTCTCCAGCAGACGCTCATATTCCGCGCGGGTCAGCACCCGTTGCTCCTCCCGGAACAAACGGCGCTGGATTTTGAGAAACTTCACCCGGCAGTCATCCCAGCCCAGGAAGTGAAGCAGGCTATTCACGGCGGACAGCATAGAATTGATGGTAACGGGGGCATAACCGCGTTCCAAAAGATATGCTTTCCAATCCAGCGCCCGTTCTTTACTGACGGCCTCACCATTCAGCCAGCGGAAGAAACCGTAAATATCCCGCAGATATTTTTCTATCGTTCCCGCGCTCTTTTCTTCCGCTGCCAGCCAAGTGCGATAGGTTATGATTTGTTCCATTGTTAGATCATAGATATTCACTGTGTAAAGCCTCCGTTTCAAAACCTGATGTTCCTATTTTATCTGTTACGGCGGCTTGTACGCTTGTGCAGGAAAGGAAAATATTCCTTGGAAAAATACCACAGTGAGAAATATCCGTTCCCAGTCTCAAATCGCTGCGATGCCCGCAGAGAGCGCGGGAAAAACTCCGCCTGTGCAGGAGGCGTGCGTGGTAGTAAAATGAGGGTGTATTCAGGGCGGAGTTAAGTTAGGGCGGAGTAAGTTAGGGAGGATCGG
>JAHAEW010000169.1 GCA_018374635.1 Clostridiales bacterium | reverse complement strand
GATCTCCTGCCGCCGCTGTTCCGGGTCCTCCCCCTCGAAAAACACCTTGTGCTCCATCGCCTTTTTATAGGAGGCCAGGATCAGGTCCGTGCAGCCGTGTAGCCTGCCGATCAGCGCGTTCATCGCCTCTTCGTCCATGGGCGCGCCGTCGTAGTACTGAAAATCATAGCCGTAGCGCCGGTATACGTCTCCCATCAGATACTCCAGATACACCAGCTCCTCCCGGCCCAGATACTCCTCGTAGGTCCGGTAGATGGCCGCCGGGTCAAAGCCCCGGTCGTTGCCCTTTAAGGACTCCGGGTCCCGCTCGCCGTTGCGGGAGCAGTAGGTCATGCTCTGGGTATAGGGCAGGTCCAAAAAGGCCGCCAGAGCGGTGAAGGTGGCTTTCGGATTCAGCTTGCCGTCCTCAAAGCGGACCAGCACCGAATCCTGAAACAGCCGGTCCTGCCAGTCCACCATGTAGTTCCGGTTCAGGACCCGCTGAGTAAGCTCGTCGGGGATCGTTACGGGTTCCTTGCCCGGCTCCCACTCTTCCACCTGGCGCTGCATAAAGCGCACACACGCTCCGGTGGAGGTGGTGGGCCGGCGCAGGGGGGTGAAGGTCTTGACATATTTGAAGCCCTTGAGGGGGGAGAAGTCCCGCAGCTCCTGGTACTCCGCCGAGTCCAGCACCGCCCGGTTCTGCTCGTTGGCCCCCAGCGTGCAGTGGTAGCTGTGGAAGTGGGGTTGGAAGAAAATGGCCGGCACGATCCGGGCGGCCGGGTCCAGATTCCGCAGGTCCGCCATAGCCAGATACAAGGCCGTGAAGATGTCCTTGTCCGTCCGGTCCCGCATCCGGCTGAGCTGATTCGCCAGCCGCTGGGGCTTCTCCAGATCCCCGTCACCGATGACGCTGTCAAAGGTGATCGTTCCGCCGCCGTCCAACAGCTTGCGGAACTTCTCCACCTGATCCCGCAGGTGATACAGCATCACCGACTCCACCGCAATCAGGTTGGGGTGGTTGTCAAAGATCTCGTTGAAGAAATCGCCGCCGTTATGGCTGGAGAGCTGGGTGTGCCAGATCAGCCGGTGGATCTCCCGGATGCCGACGGGCTTGACGGGATACTGGCTGTAATCCATGCCGAACCGGGCCTGAAAGTCGATGGGGTACTGGCTGATCTCGTCTCCGATCAAAAAGACCAGCTTCTCCTCCGCCAGCAGGGGCCGCAGGTTCAGGACCTGGAGATAGGCGCAGAAGGTCCCCCAGTCCGTGTAATGGAGATAGACGTGGTTCTCCCGGCCCACCCACTCGCTTTTCCGCACATTATCCCGGAGGTATTCCAGCTCATACTGGGAGTACACATCCGCTGCCAGCACGGGCTTCTCCAGGTTATGGAAAAAATTCCGGCTGATCACCGGGTGCCGGAGGTCCAAAGGCTCCCCGAAGGTCTCCGTCTCTGCGGTAAAAGGGATGTAGCGCTGGTCGTCATAGGGGTAAAAGCGGAGGGGCAGCTCCTCAAAGGCGGGAAAGTCCTGCTGGAAGCAGTAGGGATATTTGCGCAGCAGGCGGCAGTTCTTCTCGTAGCGGCTTTTCAGGAGTTTGATGTTGGGCAGGTAAAAAGCCTGGGTCATCAGCTCCAGCAGAGTTTCCCGCTGGAAGCCCCGGCGGTAGAGGGAGCGGAAGGCGTCATAGGCCACTTTGTAGTTCCCGCCGTTTTCAAACAGGTAAAGGGCGGCCTCCAGCTCGGTCTCCGGCTGGCGGTCCCGGGCGTCCGCCAGAGCCAGGGTATAGGCCGTCACAGCGTGGCTCCGCTCTCCCAGCTCCGCCATCCGGCGGGCGATGTCCAAGGCGGTTTGTTCCTTTGTCATAGTTCCTCCCTGTCTCAGCATAGAAAAACGGGGGCCGGGCGCAGTGCCCGGCCCCCCTTGTGGTTGCTGTGAAAGAACAACTGCTCCGGATTACTGCAGCAGCTGCAGCACGCCCTGGGGCACCTGGTTGGCCTGAGCCAGCATGGCCTGGGCGGACTGGATCAGGATGTTGTTCTTGGTGTAGGCCATCATCTCGTCGGCCACGTCGGTGTCACGGATGGTGGACTCAGCGTCCTGGATGTTCTCCTGCATGACGCTCAGGTTGTTGATGGTGTGGTCCAGACGGTTCTGGGTGGCGCCCAGGGTGCCGCGGACGTCGGAGACGTAGTTGATGGCGCTCTTGATCTTGTCCAGGGCCTTGGCGGCGCTGTCCTGATCGCCGATCTTCATATCGGTGAGGCCCAGGGCGTCCACGTGGCAGTCCTTGATGCCTACCCGCAGTTGGTTGAAGCTGTCGGAGGTATCGCCGATCTGCAGAACCAGAGACTCGCCCTTGTTAGCGGTTACAGTACTATTCACAGTATTCACATTAGTCCACTGATTACCCTGGGCTGTACTCGTAGGAGCGGAGACGCCCGTACCGGTAATCGTAGCATTCCGCACCGCATCCATCATATCCTCGCTAACGCTGGTGCTAGTAGCCTTGGCATCTGCCAGCATGGCCTGGATCTCTTCGGCAGTAATTCCGTCCTTATCCTTACCCTGCACGGTAATCAAGACAGTGCCATCTTCAGAAACACTGACACCGACGGAACTAGCTTTAGTTGTAACAGAGAGTCCAAAATCGAGTTCAGTCCGCTTTCCGGTGGCATCATACACAGAGTCGGCCACAATGTTCAGATCTACGCCGGCCTTGCTGCTAGTAGCGGCACTGGTAAGTTTGGTAGTGGCGTTGGCGGACATGGAGCCGTCCAGCAGCTTGATGCCGTTGAAGTTGGCGGAATCGGCGATGCGGTCGATCTCGTTCTTGAGCTGGTTGACCTCCTTCTGGAGCTGCTTGCGGTCGGTGCCGTCCTCAAAGGTGCCGTTGGCGGACTGCTCGGCCAGCTCGTACATGCGGTTGAGCATGTCGTGGACCTCGGTCAGGGCGCCCTCGGCGGTCTGCACCAG
>JAHAEW010000168.1 GCA_018374635.1 Clostridiales bacterium | reverse complement strand
GGCCAGGGTGCACCATATCACCGTCCGGGGCAACGAATGGTACGACCATATTGCCCGGCAGGGCGGCCATGCGGTCAGCTTTGTCCAGCACTACTACGGTATGAGCTACCAGGAGGCCATGGAGCTCCTGCTGGGAAATGAGTTGGGCGCGACATATCACCCCGCAGAGCTGAAGCGGGAGGAGCCGCCCAAGCCCTTCGCCCTGCCGCCGCCCCACACCGATATGCGCCGTGTGTACGCCTACCTGATGAAACAGCGCCACATCAGCCGGGGGGTGATCAGCCACTTCGCCCGGGCCGGCCTGTTATACGAGGACGCCCGATACCACAACTGTGTCTTTGTGGGCACGGATGAGCAGGGCGTTCCCCGCCACGCTCACAAGCGGAGCACCAACAGCCAGGGCAAGTCCTTTAAGGTAAACGTGGAGGGCAGCAAGCCCCAGTACAGCTTCCACCACGTGGGGCAGGACGGCCTGCTCTATGTGTTCGAGGCCCCGATTGATCTGCTGAGCTTCCTCACGCTGTACCCGGACAGATGGCAGGAGCACAGCTATGCAGCCCTGTGCGGCACTGGCGGCCAGGCCGTGCGCTGGATGCTGGAGCAGTACCCCAGCCTCCAATCCGTTGTGATCTGTCTGGATCACGACGAGCCTGGGCAGACGGCGGCCAGGCGCCTCCAGGAAGAGTTACAGGGAACAGGATACCACAACGGTATCCTGCTCCCTGTGCATAAGGACTGGAACGACGATCTGGTGCAGGGGCAGACCATGGCCGGCCACGCCATGACCATGGGGCAGAGTATGTAGGCCGCAAAGGCGTATCGCCCGCCAGGGGGGTGGTGTGCCTTGCCGCTGGACCGGGGGCCGGTTCATTTTGGCCCGCCCAGAAGGTCACACTGGAAGCAGATTTAAACGCAGAGAGCAGACAACGAAGGGATGATTGCAGTGAACAACGACACCTGGATGCTAATCCTCCTGCTGGCGGTGGTATTCGGCGTCCTGGTCGCCACCACCACCTTTTCCGGCCGGGGCAGCCTGGACAGTATCAAGAGTAAAACCGTGGGTGACGGCCAGCACGGTACCGCCCGCTGGGCCACACCGGGGGAAATCAAGAAGACCTTCCGCTCCGTCCCCTTCCAGACCGCACTGTGGCGGAAGGGGGAGCGCCTCCCGGGCGCACAGGGGCTGGTGTTGGGCTGTACCGGAAAGAAAGGGCAGCTCACGGCCCTGGTGGATTCGGACGATATCCACTGCCTCATGATCGGTGCCTCCGGAGTGGGCAAGACCGCCTTCTTCCTATACCCCAATTTGGAATACGCCTGTGCCAGCGGCATGAGCTTCTTTGCTAGCGATACCAAGGGCGATCTGGCCCGGAACTATGGGGCCATCGTCCGGGACTGCTATGGCTACCAGGTGATGGTGGTGGATCTTCGGAACCCCACCCGCTCAGATGGCTATAACTTGCTCACCCTGATCAATCACTATATGGACGCGTGCCGGAGAGATCCGGCTGACCTGGCCGCCCGGGCCAAGGCGGAGAAGTACGCCAAAATCCTCTCCAAGACCGTCATCAACCCCGATGGAGAGAACTTTGCACAAAATCAATATTTTTACGATGCGGCGGAGGGTGTGCTCACCGCCGTGATCCTGCTGCTGGCAGAGTATTTGCCGCCCAAAATGATCCACGGGGAGTTGCGGGAGCGGCGGCATATCGTGTCCGTATTCAAGCTGGTGCAGGAGCTCCTGGCCCCCAGCATCCTGCCCGGCAAGAATGAGTTCCAGCTTCTCATGGACCGGCTTCCAGAGACGCATAAGGCAAAGTGGTTCTCCGGCTCTGCCCTCACCGCCGCTGAGCAGTCCATGGCCTCCGTCATGTCCACCGTCCTCTCCCGGCTGAACACCTTCCTGGACTCGGAGCTGGAGCAGGTGCTGTGCTTTGAAAGCGCCATAGACGCTGAGAGCTTTGCTACAAAGAAATCCGCCATCTTCCTCATCCTCCCGGAGGAAGACAGTACCAAGAACTTCATGGCCGGGCTGATGATTCAGACCCTGAGCCGGGAGCTGTTCTCCGTGGCGGACGAGCACGACGGGAAGCTGCCCAGCCGGGTGGTGTTTTTCTGTGACGAGTTGGGCACCATGCCCGCCTTCGACATTCTGCCCCTGTTTTCCGCTGGCCGCTCCCGGCGGCTGACCCTAGTGCCCATCATCCAGTCCCTGGCCCAGTTGGAGAAGAACTACGGCAAGGAGGGGGCGGAGATCCTGACGGATAACTGCCAGGACACCATTTTCGGCGGCTTCGCCCCCAACAGCCAGACCGCCGAGGTACTGTCCAAGGCATTGGGCAGCCGCACTGTCCTGAGCGGCTCTATCTCCAGGGGAAAGAACGACCCCAGCCAGAGCCTCCAGATGATCGAGCGGCCCCTCATGACCCCGGACGAGCTGAAGTCCATCCCGAAGGGACAGTTCATTGTCATGAAAACTGGAACCCATCCCATGCAGACCCGCCTGCGGCTGTTCCTGGAGTGGGGGATCACCTTTGGAGAGCCCTATCAGATACCACAACGGTCCGCCCGGAAGGTTTACTACGCCAGCAAGGTAGAGCTGACCGATGCTATTTACCGGGCGTTTCCCGCGTCTGCCCGCCAGAACAACTACCGTACGCCGAAAAAGGAGGAAACCGTGCCATGAGCTATTTTAGTGAGGTCTACGGCGATCCGGAGTTGAGCGCCAAGGCCAAGCTGGTGCTGGTGTACCTCCATGACCGGGCCAACCGGGACGGCGAGAGTTGGTACGCCATAGGCACCATGGCAAAGGATCTAAGCCTTTCCCGCTCCACCATAAAACGAGCCCTGGCGGAGTTGATCCGCCAGGGCCGAGTGGAGAAACAGGCAAGATTCCGGGAGAACAGAGGGTGTACTTCGAACTGTTATCAAATAAAGCAATTGATGCGCATCTAATGTGATAACTCAGTCAGTTAAGATATAA
>JAHAEW010000043.1 GCA_018374635.1 Clostridiales bacterium | reverse complement strand
TCTTCCCGCGTTCCAGCATCTTTCTCACCACCTGCTTCTATTTTACCTCTTACAAACGTAAAACCCCAGCTTTTGCTGGACTTTTTCGACAGGCTGAGACCTGTGTCCATTAAGGCACAGGTCTATTTTTATGATCCACTTGTAAGTCATCATAATTCTATAAAGTGCATTTTATTTTTTATTGACAATATTTTTTTAAAAACTATTTATCTATTCGTTTATATATGCTACAATTAAGACACAAAATAAAGTAGGTGATTCCAATGGTATAAATTTGTTTCCCTTAAGTATTTTTTTAATTTTTTTACTTTCTTTTAGTATTTTACCTTCCGCATATGCAACTGAATATGATGAAATTGGAACCCACTATGACCGTCATACCATTACATTTTCTCCTCTCTCTCCTCAATTAGACTCTAGCTCTGCTTTCGAATTTTCTGAAACTAGGTTACAAGAACAAAATTTAAAAAATTATGGCCTTGCAAAAAAATATGTCTTATCACTTAATCTTTCAAGCAATGGTTTCGAACATATTGAAGAGGCATGTTTAAACGAGTTAAACCTTTTACAAGAAAATAATTTTATCCTTACATCTTATACTGTACTTACTCCTAAAGCAGCTGCTAGCTATACTCTTTATGGCACTTATAACGGTGTTAATTTTTACTCTAGCTATTATTCCAGTAGATCAGGTTATTCTGAAAAAATATCAACCTCTGTTAAAAGTACATTAGTTAACTGGCTTTCTGGTTCTACTTCTTTGGTCCTTGGAATTGTTGAAGGAAACAAATTCTCAATTCCATTCTCTCTTTTACAATCGGCTGCTGGAAGCACTGAGACTATTACTTATCATGAGGGAGCAAGTGCCTCGTATTACTGTGCAATCGAAGCCACCTCACTTGGTGTATTTTCAAAAACTGGTTCAAATTATACTCTGTGTTACTCTACCGAAAAAGGACAAGCCAGACCATATATTGTCTACCATACCGGTAGTGTTGCAGAGCCAGTCATTACAGCAAATTTTAAGGTTCAAAATGTGAAAGCGCCCTTATATGATAATAAGCAGGCACACCTTGTTTCTGCTTGGGCAGTATACAAAGACAGTTCGCAACCTGTCAAAGTAACCGTAGACTCAAGTATTACTTGGAAGTTCGAGTAAGAAATATTTTTATAACTCACCGCCTCATATTTTCTCTAATAGGAGTAGCCTATGAAAAATCCCCTCCTCAAGCGGATCTGGATTTTCGCGGGGGTACTTGCACTGTGCATCCTGGCCCTGCTTTTCCTTCTCTTTCGTCCCCGCACGACAGCCAGTCTCCTGCCCTCTCACGGGAGCGGGCTGACCTACGGCGAAGTGATCCGGACGACAAAGGGTCTCAGCAGCGAGTCCCTCATCTGTACGCCCACCCAGCTGGAGGACTTGGAAAACTGGTTTGCCCACAGCACGCTGCGCTGGTCCACGCCCGACGGCGGACAGTTCCAGCCCTATGAGAGCGCCGGCTATACGTTGACTCTGGCCACCAGGGAAAAGTCCTATACCATGATCCTCTCTGACCTAGGCACGTTAAGCTATGACGGGCAAATCTATAAAGTCACCGACGGCCTGGAGGAGTTTTTGACACTGTTTTCCTTTGCGGAGCCATCGAAAAAACCTTGAACAAAAAGCCGCCCTGCGCCACATGTGGCGCAGGGCGGCTTCTCTTCGCTTTAGTCGTCGCTCAGATAATAGGGCTTCATGAGGCTGGAGGAGAGCTCGGTGGAGTCCTTCACTCCATCGGTGCGCAGCTCCACCTCACGGGGGCGGCCCGGGCCGTTTCCGCGGCCCTTGCGCTTCTTTTTCCCGCCGCCCAGCACATCCAGCGCCTTGGCGGGCACGCCCTTTTTCTGGGCGGGCCGGACCTGTTTCTCCTCCTTGCGGGGACGGGAGGGGCGCTTCTCCTGCCCGCTCTCCTCGCCCGCGGGGCGGGAAGACTTGCCCCGGCGGGTTTCCCGCCCTTTCCGGGGATGCTCCTTGTCCTGGAACATCCGGGGGCTGGGGGCCAGCAGGCGGGCGGTGGCGTCCATAATGACGTCTCCGGCCAGGGGGTCCGTATGGTGGAGGGCTTCCTCTCCGCGCTTCCCGCCCGTCTCCCGGGCAGGCTGGGCCGGTGCGGTGGCCGTGAGCGCCTCCTCCAGGGTGGCGCTGGCCCGGTAGCCCCGGGCGCACTTCTTCCGAGCCGGGGCCTGCTCCGCCGGGGCGGGACGATCCCCCCTCTTCCTGGGGGCAGGGGCGGGCTCCGCCGCCTGGGCCTTCTGGGCGGCTTCGGCCTTGCGCTCCTCAGCGGCGGCCTTGCCGGCCGCGTCCCGGGCGCGGCGGCGCTCCTTGGCGGCCGCCCGGGCCTCGGCGTCCTCCGGATTCACCGGACGTCCCTTCTTGTCCCGGGGCAGGGGCTCGAAGACCTCCATGGGCCAGGGGTGGTCCTCCACCACCGGGATGGCGCGGCCCATGAGCTTTTCGATCCCCCTGAGCTCATCCTTCTCGTTGATGTCGCAGAAGGAGACGGCGGTGCCGTCATGTCCGGCCCGGCCGGTGCGGCCGATGCGGTGGACATAGGTCTCGGGCACGTCGGGGAGGTTGTAGTTGAACACATGGGAGAGCTCCTCGATGTCCAGGCCCCGGGCGGCGATGTCGGTGGCCACCAGCACCTTCACCCGGCCGCTCTTGAAGTCGGAGAGGGCCTGCTGCCGGGCGGTCTGGCTCTTGTTGCCGTGGATGGCGGCGGCGGTGATGCCGCTCTTCTGGAGATCTCCGGCCACCTTGTTGGCCCCGTGCTTGGTGCGGGTAAAGACCAGGGCGTTCTTCACATTCCCCGCCATGAGCAGGGAGGAGAGGAGCTTGGTCTTGTTGCCCCGGTCCACATAGTAGAGCTTCTGATCAATGACCTCCACCGGAGAGGAAACCGGGTCCACCGCCACCCGGACCGGGTCGTGGAGCAGGGAGTCCACCAGCTCGGTGATCTCAGCGGGCATGGTGGCCGAGAAGAAGAGGGTCTGCTTGCGCTGGGGAAGCCACTTGAGGATCTTTTTCACGTCGTGGATAAAGCCCATATCCAGCATCCGGTCGGCCTCGTCCAGGACAAAGATCTCCAGCCCGGAGAAGTCCAGCAGCTTCTGCTGGTAGAGGTCGGCCAGGCGGCCGGGCGTGGCCACCAGGATATCCACACCCCTGCGCAGCCGCTCCACCTGGGGGGCCTGGCCCACGCCGCCGAAAATGACGGTGGAGCGCAGCTTCAGGCGCTTGCCGTAGGCCTCAAAGCTCTCCTGGATCTGGAGGGCCAGCTCCCGGGTGGGGGTGAGGATGAGGGCGCGGATGGGCCGGCCCTGGACGGCCCCGGCGTTGAGCCGCTGGAGGATGGGGGTGGCAAAGGCGCAGGTCTTGCCTGTGCCGGTCTGGGCGCAGCCCAGTACGTCCCGCCCGGTGAGGGCCGGCGGGATGGCCTTTTCCTGGATGGGGGAGGGGCGCTCATACCCCAGTTCGGCCAGAGCCCCCAGGATGGGCTCGATAAGGCCGAGTTCACGGAATGTCATGTGTCTCGAAATCCTTTGCAGTTTATTCTCTCCAGAGCGGCACCCCGCCCCGGTACGCACCTGCGCCCGCCGGACAGAACCAGCGGGCGCAGATGTGGAAAGTCTATGATTCAGTATATCACATTTTAAGGGAATTACAAGGGAATTCCGCCTGAAACGGTCCCCCGCGGCCTTTATTCCAATGAATCGCATAAATCCGAGATCTTGACCACCAGATACATCAGCACAATGGCAAAGATCCCCACCGCAGTGTAGAGGAGGACGCCTTCAAGAGACGTGTTCAGGAGATACCAGCCGTTGCGCAGGACCGTCAAGATCAATACGATCGACAGCAGCCATAACATCACTTTTCTCATCGCTGCCTCCCATGTATGTGAAACAGAACCTGTTCGGCCGGGCGTATCCGCACATGTGCATTATTTGCCATCTCATACTCTCTGCTGGCTCACTGCATACAGCACATCCAGATACATCCTTACCGCCGCTTTACAACTTGAATTACAACCGCTCTCCGGGGTTTGGCATTTATCCCCGCGCGCCGTAGGTCTTTCCGTCCTCCAGGCAGTGCAGGCGCAGGCGGAAGGCGTCCCAGTTCCGGGCGAGGACCTCCAGATCGGCGCGCGCGCGCCGGACCCAGATGCTGCACACTCCGTGGGCGGCGATGGCGGCGCGGTGGGCGGCGCGGACCGCCTCCCCATCCAGAGAGGGGAACACCACCGGGCAGCAGCTCCACCCCCACAGGACGTCCGCCTCCGGCACGCCCTGCTCCAGGAGGTAGGATACCGCCCGGGGCACCGCCGCGGCGGCCTCCACCACCACGGCACACAGGCTGGCCGGAGCGGCCAGCGCCACATTCCCCCGCGCCCCCCCGGCGCTCTCCCCGTAGGCCAGCGCCCAGGCGCCGTCCGCCTCCCGCAGGCCCACCAGGCCATCCCGGATGGCAAAGCTCCCGGCGGCCAGCACCGGATCGTCGCACAGGATCTCCACGGTGGGGACCTGCTCCTCACCCAGCCTCTGCTGGGACACGTTCACGATGGCTTTCCCGCCATAAAGCCCCTCGGTCAGGGTCCGGGCCGAGCTCCAGCCGCCGGGGACCTCCTTCCCGGCGTCCAGGACGCTGCTTTCCAGAACACGGCAGTGGTTGGCGGGGCTGTTCTCACACAGCGCGGCAAAGGCCGCGCGGGCACACTCCAGGCTGGTCATATGCGTCACCTCACATCAGATTCCGAGAAAGCTCCGCTCCAGCGTGTCATAGCCCAGACGGCCGGAGGAGAAGGCATGTCCCGTGCGGAGATTGTGGAAATTGATCTTGCAGGGGGCGTCCCAGTCCCGGGGGACCTGGGCCCAGTTGTGCCCGCTGCGGGCAAAGAGCTCCTCAAAAGAGGTCCCGTAGACGTCCCGGTTCTTGTCAAAGGTCAGGTCGGGGAGGATGCGCTCGATCGCCTCGTCGGTACAGTCCACCCAGAGGTTGGTCTCCTGCCCGTAGATCAGGCAGTCGTTGACCCGGCCGTAGGCCGCATACTCGTCGGCCGCCACGCCGAAAATGGGGGCGCTTCCCGAGGCCTGCGCCACGCAGTCCGTATCAAAGCCCCGGTCCAGCAGGGTGGGGAAGGTCTGCTCCACATTGCGGGCGCAGACCTGCACTGCCCCGGCCAGGGTCCCGGTCCGGGCGGCCAGCAGATAGAGGCCCGAGGGATCAACGCCGATCTCTCCGGCCAGCTGGGTGGTCATCTCCTCTCCGGGCAGCTCCGTGGTCTGGAGATGGGCCACCGCCCGGGACGTACAGGGGTCCCGGTAAGGCGTGGCGCGGGCATAGGCATCCATGCCCCCAATGGCCCGGAATGGGCCGGAAAAGGTAGTGCGCACTCCTTGGTAGTCCATCACATAGATGGCGTCGTGACAGGAGAGCTCGGCCACGGCAGGGCGGTCCACCGTGACGGTGGCGGCGGGGACCAGATGCGCCCCGATCCACATAGTGGTGAAGTCCAGCCGGCCCAGGCCGCCCAAGCAGCTCTCCGTAAAGAGCTTGCCGGCCCGCCAGCCCGCCTTTTCCTCCACGCCCATGTCGATGACCGTGGCTCCGTTTGCCAGGGTGTGGGCGCGTACCTGGAGCTGCTCCTGGTGGGGGAGGATCTCCTCCACCACCAGGGCCAGGGCACGCTGATTGATGGAAAAATCCAAATGAAAACCTCCTTTTTGATTCGGGGTCCTTTTGGCTCTTCTATTTGTAGCATTATTCCACTATCCAGATGGTACCACATCTTTTCGTTATTATCAATATCAATTTATCGCATTATAAAATCATATTTGTATAGTTTGTCCATCCGCATGGAAAAGGACCGCGCTCCCCCTCTCCGGGAAGCGCGGTCCTCCTATGTTTCGATTCCATTTACCAGCCCTTGCGCAGCACCTTGAGGGGCAGATACCCCTTGCGGTAATAGGACACCGCGTGACACACGATCTCCAGGTCCCGGGAGTAGACGATGTCGTCCATGACCAGGAAGAGCTCTTCCGGTCCCACACGGAAGAGGGCCTGCAAGGTCTCATCCGCCTGCATAACGTCAAAGGTGGACATGCTGTATGCCACCGGCACGCCGCAGCACTCCTTGAGGAAGAAAAAGCAGTTCTCCTCCCGCAGAACATCAAACCGCTCCCGGTGTCCGGCGGCGAGCCTGCCCTCTACATGATCATTGGCAAAGGCCACCGGGATATCGTCCGCGTAAAAGAGCTTCCCCACCTCCAGATAGGAGTCGGAGTTTTGTTCCAGCCTGGAATCCACCCCCTCCACAAAGCGCAGAGCGGTCACCTCGTGCCGGGACCGGTATCCCATTCTGGTGATCATCCGGCTCAGGCCGGGGTCGGTGTCCATCCGGCACTCCCGCGCCACTCTTGGATTGGCCAGGGTCCCTTTGCTGCGCTGGCGGGTGACCAGCCCCATCTCCTCCAGCGAGGCCAGCACATCCCGCAGAGCGTTGCGGCTCACGCCCAGCCGCCGGGCCAAATGGTCCTCGCTGGGCAGCTTGAACGGCTGGTCGCTGTCGTGACCGCGGATGAAGTCAATGAGCGCCATCTTGGTCTTAAAGGACAATTCCGCGCTGTCTACGGGTAAAATATCCAGCCCGTTCCGTGTACGCTCTCCCATATGGCTCCTCCTTTCGCTCACGCGCAGCCGATCAGGGCCTGAAGCACCGCGGCAAGCGTCTCCTCCAGAGAGCCTTTATCGCCATCCACGATCACGTCGGCGTATGTTTCATACAGCGGGGTGCGGTACTCGTAGATATCCCGCAGCGTCTCCCCCGGCTGAAAGGCGATCCCCCGGGAGCCCATGTTGTGGATGCGCTCCTCCAGCACCTCACAGGGGATGCGCAGATAAATCACCCTGCCCAGATTTTTCAGGTGCTCGATCCCCCGCGCCCGGCAGATGACGCTTCCACCGGGGGCGATGACGGTGCGCTGACACTCTACCGAGCAGATGGCGTCGGCCTCCAGATCCAGAAAAGCCTCGGTTCCGTGGGCATTGAGCACCTCCTGAAGCAGCGCTCCCTCCCGCTTTTGAATGAGCAGATCGGTGTCCAGAAAGTCAAATCCCAGGGTTTTGGCCAGCAGCACTCCCACGGTGCTCTTGCCCGAGCCGGGCATGCCGATCAGCGTGATGTTGTTCATAGCGGCCCTTCCTCCTTTTACACGGTTTTCGCTCCGCCGGTCTCTTCCGTCCGGCGGCGCAGAATGCGGGGAAAGCGCCACAGGAAAATAAGTCCCGTAGCGGCGGCGGCCAGCACATCGGCGGCCGGTTCGGCCACAAAGACGGCCAGCACTTTATCCGTAAAGAAGTTTGGCAGGATGAAAATCAGGGGGATGAGGAGGATAATCTTGCGCAGCAGGGCCAGGAAGAGAGAGATCTTGGCCTCTCCCAGCGCCACAAAGGTCTGCTGGCAGGAGAACTGGATGCCCAGCATGAACATGCCGGCCACATACACCCGCAGGGTCCACACCGCGATGTTCACCAGCGCCGGCTCATCGTTGAAGATGGACACAAAGACCTGGGGGAAGAGCTCGATGGCGCCCCAGGCCGCCGTGCTGAAGGCCAGCGAGGAGAAGAAGAGCAGCCGGAAGGTCTTTTTTACCCGGTCGATCTGTCCCGAGCCGTAATTGAAGCCCACAATGGGCTGGGCCCCCTGGGAGAGCCCCTGGAAGAGCATGTTGAAAATCTGCATGATGCTGGAGCAGATGGTCATGGCCCCTACCGCCGGGTCCCCGCCGAAGGCCTTGAGGGAGGAGTTGAAGGAGATGTTCACCAGGCTCTCGGTGGACTGCATGATAAAGGGGGACACCCCGACCGCCAGCACCGGAGCCAGCACCCGGCCGTCCAGGCGGAAATAGCGGCGCTGGAAGCGCAGCCGGGTCCGCTTTCCGCTGAGGAAGCGCAGCACCCACACCGCCGAGAGGGCCTGGGCGGCAACGGTCGCCAGCGCCGCTCCCCGCACGCCCATCCCAAAGCCAAAGATGAAAATGGGGTCCAGCACGATGTTGGCCACCGCTCCGATGAGCACCGTGGCCATGGAGACGGTGGAAAATCCCTGGGAGGTGATAAAGAAGTTCAGGCCCAGTGAGATCTCCACAAAGATGGTGCCCCACAGGTAGATCGCGAGGTAGTCGGAGGCATAGCCCAGGGTATTCTCCGTGGCTCCGAAGAGGAGGAGCATGGGGTCCCGCACCAGCTGAAAGGCCACTGTCACCAGGACCGAGAGCAGGACCAGCAGGGCGGTACAGCTGCCCAGGATGGCGTTTGCCTCCTCCATTTTTCCCTCTCCCATGCGCACCACCGCCCGGGAGCCGCCGCCCATGCCCACCAGGGCGGAGATGGCCGAGACGAACATGATGACCGGGAAGCAGATGCCAAGCCCGGTGAGGGCCAGGTCGCCCACCCCCTCAATGTGGCCGATGTACATCCGGTCCACAATGTTGTACAGGGCGTTGACCAGCTGGGCCGTCACAGCCGGTACCGCCAGGCGCACCAGCAGCGGGCCGATGGGATCTCTGCCCAGATCATTCTCACGCTTTGCCACAGGAATCACGCCTCCTCATTTTCCAGGAAATATGTGGCCTCCATATCGGCTACGCTCAGCGCAAACGCCAGGGGATACTGCTGGAAGGCCTGACCCACCATCCGGGCGTCCTCCGAGCCGGAAAATCCCATGTGCCAGCGGATGGCCATGGCCTCCTCCCGGGTGAGGCGCATAAAGCCGCTGAGGATGTAGACCGACTTCTCCCCATGTCCGTAGGGCAGGGGATCTTCATAGAAAAAGGTGGGCACCGCCTGCCACTTGCCGTCGGGCCCCTTGACGTTTCGGGTCCCCGTCTTATAGCAGCCGATCTTGCATACATCGTGGAGCAGGGCGGCAATGGCAATGCTCTCCTCCCCGTAGTCCAGTCCGTAAAGCTCCTTGACCCGCTCCCGCTCCAGGTACTCCCGCAGGCAGTGGTACACGTTCACGCTGTGGTCGCACAGGCCGCCGGCATAGGCCCCGTGGAATTTCGCCGACGCGGGGGCGGTGAAAAAATCGCTCTTGTTCTGAAGGTAATCCAGCAGGCCCTCGCTGCCCTCCCGGTGAATATGGGTGGTGAAAAGTTCCATGAATTCCTCTCGGGCACTCATCTTGGTTCCTCCCTTGGGACATAGATATCCGGCCGTAAAACGGCCATATGAGACATATTATAGCACAGGTTCCCCCGTCTGTCATTTGCGGACAAAGTAGGCGATGCCGGTGGCGCCGGGACCGGCGTGAGTGCCCACCACAGCGCCGATGTCGCTGGGGCGCACCGTCATCCCCCGCGTCTCCGCGGCAAAATAGGCCATACAGTCGGCCAGGGCCCCGGGTGCGTTGGAGTGCCCGAAGGCCACCGGCAGCGCGGGGTCCATGGCCTCCTTCTCCTCCATCCACTTGCGGATGAACTGGAAGCCGGCCTTTCTGCCCCGGCATTTCCCCACCGAGACCACAAGGCCGTCCTCAATGGTAATGATGGGGCTGATCCCCAGAAGGCCGCCCACCACGGCGGTGGCTCCCGAGATGCGTCCGCCCATTTTCAGATACTTGAGGGTGTCCACCACGGCCAGCAGCCGCACCCGGCCGGCCAGCTCCTCCACCTGCGCCCTGAGTTCAGCCAGGGAGAGCTCCTGGTCTCGGAGCTGGCAGGCGGCTTCCACCAAAAGGCCCATGCCGAAGGTGACGGTCCGGGCGTCCACCACGGCGATCTTGCTCTCGTCCACGATGCCGCGGGCGATCATGGCGGACTGGTAGGTGCCCGACATGGCGCTGGAGATCAGGATGGCCAGCACCTGATCCCCGCTCTTGGTCAGCCGCTCAAAGGTCTGGATAAAGGTCTCCGGCGGGATCTGGGCGGTGGTGGGCAGGGCGTCCGCCTTCTCCAGCCGGGCATAGAACGCCTCGTTCGTGATCTCCACCCCGTCCTGGAAGGACTCCTCTCCAAAAAGGACGGTAAGGGGGAGGATCTCCACCCCCAGCTCCGCCGCGCGGGCAGGGGAGATGTCGCTGGTGCTGTCCGTCAAAATCCGTATCATCTTCCAAACTTCCTTTCAAACACACGATCAAAGCCGGGAAACAGCGTCAGGTATCCCGCTCCATGGCGGGCTGTTTCCTGGAAAAATGCCTGTTTTTGCCCATCGCGCCCGGGTGCGCCGGCACGCCCGGCAAACTGGTTCGCCTTATTATATCGGAACCCGGTCAAATGTCAAGGCGCAGGGCGGCACGGCGCGTTTTCCGGGACAGGCATATCCCCCCGCCGGAGCGCATATGCTTGACCAACCATTTCCTCCCCCACCGAAGAGAAAGGATGATGTCTCATGCGTACACACAGCCGCATTCTGTGGTCCCGCCTTTTCCGGCGCTGCGCCGCCTTCTTTCTGGCTACCCTGGCGGTATGGGCCCTCCTGGCCGGGACCAGCTGGGGACTTGCCGCCGGAAGTCTGGACGCCCTCAGCGCCAGCCCGCTCTTTGTCTCCGCCGCCCTCCAGGCCGAACTGGGGAGCGTGGAGACCGGAACGGTGATGGACGAGCTGGACTTCTGGCAGCGCCTGGTGGTGGATCAGTCGGCGCTGCTGCGCCAGGGCGCGGGGATGGACGACACGGACCCCCTGGCCGCCCAGCCAAGTCCCTCCGCCCCGCCCGCGCCATCCGCCACAGCCCCGGCGGAGGAGGAAGAGCCTCCCGCGGTCACCGCCGCGCCCGGAGATATCGTGGAGCGCACCCTGGTCCCCACCACAACCGACGGATACGCCTACGCCGACGGCCTGTATCTCTATAACCGGACCAGCCTGCCCGTGGATCTGGCCGCGGCCGCCGCCGCGCCCATCAAGGCCCAGCTTCCCCAGCAGGGACCCCAGATCCTCATTATACATACCCACGCCACCGAGGCCTATACGCCCGACGGCAGCGACGTCTATACCCCCAGCGACCAGAATTCCCGCACGCTGGACGAAAACTACAATATGATCCGGGTGGGAAACGAGATGGAGCGGGTCTTTACCGAAATGGGCCTGTCCGTTCTCCACGACAAGGGCGTCTACGACTATCCCGCCTACAATGGGGCCTACTCCCGCTCGGGGGCCGCCATCCAGAAGTATCTTGCCCAGTATCCCTCCATCCAGCTGGTGCTGGACGTCCACCGGGACGCCCTGGCGGGCAGCGACAACACGGTGTACAAGGCCGTGACCAAGGTGGACGGTGTCAAGACCGCCCAGGTCATGCTGGTGCTGGGCAGCGGCGCCACCCACCCCAACTGGATGGAAAATCTGGCCCTTGCCGCCCGCATTCAGCGGAGCATGGACACCCTCTATCCCACCCTGGCCCGTCCCATGACCCTGCGCAGCTCGGTATACAACCAGAACCTGACTCCCGGCTCCCTGCTGGTGGAGGTGGGCGCCCACGGCAACACCCTTCAGGAAGCCCTCAACGGCGCCCGCTGCTTTGCCCGGGCCGCAGGGCAGGTTTTCCTGAATCTTGCCCCCTCCGGCGGCTGAGACAAAAAAATTTACAGATTCCTCCCCTTTCTCTGCCCGATCCATGCTATACTGCTCTCATATACACCAACAGATATGGGAGGTCTTTCCATGGAAGATCAGGAACTCTCCTGGCGGGAGCGTGGCCGGCTCTGGATGCGGCTTGGCATCCGGCTATTGCTCACCCTGCTTGTGCTGGCCGCGCTGGCTCTGGCGGGGCCGGCCCTGCTGTCCCTGTTTATGCCCTTTGTCCTGGCCTTTGTGGTGGCCTGGCTCCTCAATCCCCTGGTGCGGGGTATCCAGCGGCGGCTGGGGATCTCCCGCAAATTTCTCTCTCTGGTACTCATTCTTCTGATCCTGGCGTTAGCGGGCGGGCTGCTGGTGGCCTTTATCTGGAACATCGCCCAGGAGGCCATCTCTCTCTATGAGGACTGGAGCTCCATCTCCACCGCGCTTCAGGAGGCCCTTTTTTCCCTGGACCACGCCTTCTCCCGCTTCATGTCCCTCATTCCCGCCGATATCCGCTCCGCCAGCGACGCCTATCTGGAGAGCCTCTTTACCTGGCTCCAGGGGGCCGTGACCACCGCTCTGGGCAACTCCGCGGCCTATGCCACCCGGATCGCCAAGCAGGTCCCATCCTTCGCGGTGGGCACCGTGGTCTTTCTGATGGGCTCTTATTACCTGACGGCCGACTATCCCCACATCCGCTATCTGGTCTCCAAGCGCTTTACCGGCCGTTCCCGCCACTTTCTGCTGGAGGTGCGGCAGGCCGCCCTCTCCGCCTTCGGCGGCTATGTGAAGGCCGAGTTCATCCTCTCGGTGGGGGTCTTTTTCATCCTGCTGGCGGGCTTTACCATCATCGGACAGCCCTATACGCTGCTGCTGGCCTTTCTTCTGGCCATCATGGACTTCATCCCCATCATCGGCGCGGGCACCGTCATGGTGCCCTGGGCGGTGGTGGACCTGGCCCTGGGGAATATCCGGGAATCCATTGAGCTGATGGTGATCTGGGGCCTGATCGCGCTCTTCCGCCGGGTGGGAGAGCCCAAGGTGGTGGGCGATCAGACCGGGCTGCCGCCCGTGGTCTCCCTGATCAGCATCTATGTGGGCATGCAGCTGGCCGGCGTGCTGGGGATGATCCTGGGCCCCGTGGTCTGTATGGTGGCGCTCAACGTCTTCCGGCTGGGGATTTTCAACCCCGTGCTGGAGGATATCCGCCTGGCGGCCGCCGATCTCTCGGCCTTTCTGAAGCACCGGCCCGGCCGGGATGCAAATTCAAAAAACGTGTAAAGTTTCTTCATGCTTTGGACATATTTTTTGGGTATCCTAAGAGCAGTTCAAGAGAGAACCCCTCAAAAGGAGCGAGCGCTATGTTTGACAATCAGGAATTTCGTCCTCAGTCCGACGGACCGGACACCAATCCCATAGAGACCACCCAGTTCCACGTACACAGCGACCCCTGGGATACCGGCTCCCAGCCCCCCAAGCCGCCCCGGAAAAAAGGCGGCGTGGCCGGTAAAGTTGTGGCCCTCGGCCTGTGCTGTGCCCTGGTCGGCGGTCTGGTGGGCGGCGGAAGCGCCTGGTACATCTCCCGCTCTGCCAACGATACAGTCCTCTATGAGGGCGGGAACCACCCCACCGTCAATGTGGATACCACCAGCGTCAAGTCGGGCGAGGCCATGACGCCCGCCCAGCTCTACGCCGCCAATGTGGACGCCTGTGTGGGCATCACCACCGAGGTCAACACCAATGTCTACGGCTATGTGGTGCAGGGCGCCGCCGCCGGTTCCGGCTTTGTGATCTCCTCGGACGGCTATATCGTCACCAACTACCATGTCATCAAGGACGCCACCTCCATCAAGGTCGCCTTTGTGGACGGCCAGACCTATGACGCCAAGCTGGTGGGCGGCGAGGCTGAGAACGATGTGGCCGTGCTCAAGATCGACGCCACCGGCCTCCATGCCCTCACCCTGGGCGATTCGGACTCCCTGGTGGTGGGCGAGCCGGTCTACACCATCGGCAACCCCCTGGGTGAGCTGACCTGGTCCCTCACCGACGGCCTGGTCTCGGCCAAGGACCGCTCGGTCACCACCAGCGAGGGGCAGACCATGAATATGCTCCAGACCAACACCGCCATCAACTCCGGCAACTCCGGCGGCCCCCTTTTCAACGCCTACGGGGAAGTGGTGGGCATCACCTCCGCCAAGCTCTCCAGCAGCGGCGACTCCTCGGAGGCCAGCATTGAAGGTCTGGGCTTCGCCATTCCCATCAACGACGTGCGCAGCATGATTACGGACATCATTGAGCACGGCTATGTCACCGGAAAGCCCAATGTGGGCATTCTCATGACCGACGTCCCGGAGTATGCCACCAAGTACGGCGTGCCCGCCGGAGCTTCGGTAGAGGCCGTCCTGGAAGGCTCCTGCGCCGACAAGGCCGGTATCCAGAAGGGCGACATCATCTGCGCCGTGGACGGCACGGAGGTGGATTCCAGCACCGCGCTGAAGGATGCCGTGCGGGATAAGAAGGCCGGCGACACCGTCTCCTTCACCATTTACCGTGACGGAGAGAAGCAGGACCTCTCCGTGGTCCTGGACGAGGACAACCAAGAGCGGCAGAATGCTCTGAGCGACCTGCAGGAGCAGCTCAGCCAGGAAAAGCTGGAGGCCTCTCAGCAGCAGCAGCAGTCCCAGCAGAACAGCGGCTCCTACTACAACTGGCCCTTCGGCTTCGGCTATTGATCCAACTGGATATTTCCCCTCTTTCCTAAGACAGGCGGCCCGGTCAAAACAGCAGACCGGGCCGCCTGTTCCATACTGCGCCGTCCACTGTGCCGCATACTTTTCCCCGCCAAAAAAGTTTTTATTTTGGCGCTCTATTCTATTTTTATTTCCATCCTATTTTGTGCATATTAGGCTGTATATTCCTTATTTTTTCTCTATAATAAAATAAAATATTTTTATTTTTATATTTTTTCTTGATTTAATATAGAAAAGTATCTCTCTTCCGTGGTATACTATATGATATTAATAGAAGAGGAGGCCAACTCATGTATCCCGTTGGATCGTTGCTTGTGTACGGCCGGAACGGCGTCTGCCGCGTCCGGGAGATCGCCCCGAGGCCCGGCAATGGAGCGGCGCCTGAGCGGCTCTATTACACGCTCAAGCCGCTCTATACCACCGAGACCATCATCATCCCCGTGGACACCAAGGTCGCGCTGCGCCCTGTACTGACCCGTGGGGAGGCCGAGGAACTGGTGCGCAGCATTCCCTCCATCGAGACTGAGTCCATCCGCATCACCAGTCTCCCCGCCCTGTCCCGCTATTACCAGGACGCCTACCAGACCTCCGACTGTGTGGAGCTCCTGCGGCTCATCAAGAGCATCCATGAAAAGAACCGCTCGGCCACCGACAACGGGCGCAAGCCAGGCAAGCTGGACGAGCGCTATCTCCGCCTGGCCGAGGACCAGCTCTACGGCGAGCTGTGCGTCGCTCTGGACCTGGAGCGGGAGGAGATCCCGTCCTATATCCAGCAGGTGCTCGCCAGCGCCTCCTGACCGGCCAGGCGTGCAGAAAGCCCCGCTCTCTTTTGTGAGGGCGGGGCTTTCTCTTTTCCGGGCTCAGCAGCGCCCGTACTGGAGGGTGGTATCAAACCACGCCTCCAGATTCTCCTCTTTATAGTGGTCCAGCACGATGGAGCAGTCCATCAGAAAGCCGCCGCCGGGGGCGCACTCGTCCAGCAGCCGGCGGGTCTCGTCCACCACCTCGTGGGGCTTGCCGTAGAGCAGGAGGGAGGTGGGCAGGTTGCCGCAGATGCAGGCCGTGTCGCCCAGCACTGCCTTGGCCCGGGCGATATCCACCTGTTCAAACATGTAGATGACCTTACCCCGCGGGACCTCCCGCAGGACCTCCAGCCGGGTGTCATACCTGCCCTCGCAGAACACATAGGGGATCATACCGCAGTTGATGATCTCCTCTATCACCCGCCGCAGGGAGGGCCAGTAGAAGGTGCGGTAATCCTCCAGGCTCATGAAGTCGTCCGTACCGCCGTGGAGGGGCATAAAGCAGTACTTGGAGCCGGTGTTCTTCAGGCGGCGCACGTTCTGGAGGGCGTACTCCGTCATGATGTCGATGGCCGCCGTCACCTTCTCCGGGATCGTATAGAGGTCCATGGGCACATTCAAAAAGCCCCGGATGTTGTCGGCCAGCATGTCATAGGGGGCGTTCTGCCCCGCCAGCGCACCCAGAGGGGTCTGACAGGCCAGGGCGGTCTCCCGCAGGAGGGCGGAGTTCCGCTGCCACTCCACCGCCTGCTCTCCGGCGAACATGAGGGTCAGAAGGGCCCGCCGGACCTCCGGATCGGCAAAGGCCGCCATGGACGCGTAGTGGCCGAACTCCACCACCTCGTGGAAGTTCAGCTTGGCCAGCCCCGCCAGCTTCTTGTGCTTGCGGGGAAAGACTTTGGTCATGCAGAAGTGAGAGGGGTCCCGGAGGAACTCGTCGTACTCGTCCTCCTCCATGTAAGTGCCGTCCACGATCTGGAAGCCCTGGTTCAGCGGCACGCCGCAGGTGGCGCCCGGCCAGCGGATGGCGGTGGTCCCCAGGGTCTCCATCATGGGGATGGGGTAGCCCGACCCGGCCCAGAACAGGTCGCAGGGATAGGTCCGCAGAAATTTCTCCACCCCCGGCCGGAGGAGCCGGGGGTCGTTGAGGGCCTCATACCGGTCGATACCGGCGGTCTGGGCGTAGGCCATGCCGATCTTGGGGGCCATGGGGACCCGGTCGCCCTCCCGCAGGGCGACGGCCGCGTCCACCCGGGCGATGCGCTGTTCCAGGGTGTTTTCCGTTGTCAATGCCATAGCGTGCTCCTCTCAGCCGTCCTTGTGTGTGACCCGGTGCTTGGTGCCGTCCGGCTCCACGATATAGGTGTTCTCCAGCTGGCCCACCAGGTTGGCCCGCACCGAGGCGATATAGGCCCGGCGGAGGGTGTCCCGCTCCTCGGTCTCCGCAGGGGTGAGGCCCTCGGGGGTCTTTGCCTTGCGGGCCAGCTCATTGATCCGGTCGATCTGCGCTTGTGTGATCATGAGGGATGTTCCTTTCTTTGTTGCGTTGCGGCGGGGGATCACAGATAGCGCTCTAGCACCACCATGATCCGCCCCTTCTTGGAGCGGCCGCCCAGCTCCCGGACGGCGGCCCTGCCCAGTCCCCGGCAGGAGAGCACATCCCCCGCCTCCACCAGCTTGTCCGGCTTGGTGCATTCCCGGTGGTTGAGCTGTACCCGCCCGGCGGAAATCAGATCGGCCGCCTTGCTCCGGGAGGTGGAGAAGGCACAGGCCGCCACCGCGTCCAGCCGGGGCGTGGCCACCGTGTCCCGGATGGTCTTGACCCGCACCTCCGGCGGAGAAATCTGGGAGAGGGGAACGGGCCCGGTCTTGAGGCGGGTGCGCCCGGCGCTGTCCAGATGGAGCAGCAGGTAGTCCGCCAGCTCCTCCAGCACCAGCACGTCACAGCGCCCTGGCCCCACCAGCAGGTCGCCCACCTTTTCCCGGGTGATCCCCTGGCCCAGGATGGCTCCCAGGACGTCCCGGTGGGTGAGCCCTCCGTCGGCGCTGTACGTGCAGCGCAGGGCCTTTACCGGCCCCTCGCCGGCCATCGCCAGGGCCAGGGCGTCCTCCGGCTCCTGCCAGTCGGGGAGAAAGAGGCAGATGGTCCGCTCCGCCCCCGGGTAGCCGCCGAAGAACAGGTGGGGCGGATGGCCGCTGGCGGCGATCAGGTTTTCCACACTCACCCGCTCCGATGGGGATAAAAAGCCGGTGGCCGCCGGGATGTTCTTCCGCCGGGCGGTCTCCAGCTTGTCCAGGGCCCGGGCCAGGAGGAGCCGCTCCTCCCCGTCCCGGGCCAGCTTGTCCAGTTGTTCGGTCTTGGTCATGGCTCTCTCAGCTCCAGCTCTATGGGGCAGTGGTCGCTGCCCATTACCTCGGGCCGGATGCGGCTGTCGGCGATCCGCTCCCGCAGCCGGTCGGAGACGATGAAATAGTCGATTCTCCAACCCGCGTTCTTTTCCCTGGCATGGTACATGTAGGACCACCAGGAGTAGGCCCCCGCCGCCTCGGGATAGAGCCAGCGGAACGTGTCGGTGAAGCCGGCGGAGAGCAGTTCGGTCATCTTGCCCCGCTCCTCGTCGGTAAAGCCGGCGTTGCCCCGGTTGGACTTGAAGTTTTTCAGGTCGATGTCCTGATGGGCCACATTCAGGTCCCCGCAGAGGATGACCGGCTTTTTTCCGTCCAGGCCCTTGAGATAAGCGCGGAAGGCGTCCTCCCATGCCATGCGGTAGGCAAGCCGGGTCAGCTCCCGCTGGGCATTCGGGGTATAGCAGCACACCAGGAAAAAGTCCTCGTACTCGGCGGTGATGACCCGCCCCTCCGTGTCATGCTCCGGCATGCCGATACCGCAGGTGACAGAAAGCGGCTCGGTCCGGGTAAACAGGGCGGTGCCGGAATACCCCTTTTTCTCCGCCGAGTTCCAGTACTGATGGTAGCCGGGCAGCTCCAGCTCGATCTGATGGGGCTGGAGCTTGGTCTCCTGCAGGCAGACCACATCGGCGTCCGCCCGGTGGAAAAAGTCCAGAAAGCCCTTGCCCAGGCAGGCGCGCAGTCCGTTGACGTTCCAGGAAATCAGTTTCAAAGATCAGTCCTCCCGCCCGCTCAGGGCACGGCCCAGGTGGGGCAGAAAGCGCAGCGCCAGGGGAATATAGGTGGTTACAAAGACCGCCGTCGCCCCCAGTACGGCCCACTTGCGCCCCCGCCTGGGAACGGCCAGGCCCAGCAGCATTCCCATGGCGCACAGGCAGAGCTTGACCAGGGCCATGTCTCTCCAGTCCATCTCGGCAATACAGGCATTGCCGGCTTCCAGCAGACGTCTCATCGCGCACCCTCCAGTTCCAGTAATTTCTGTTTCAATTCCAGCCCCCCGCCGTATCCGCTGAGCTTCCCCGATGCGCCGATCACCCGGTGGCAGGGGATGAAAACGGGCAGGGGATTGCGGTGATTGGCCTGCCCCACGGCCCGCGCCGCCCCGGGCTTTCCGATCCCGGCGGCGATCTGGGCATAGGACCGGGTCTCCCCGTAGGGGATGCGCCTCAGCTCGGCCCAGACCGCCCGCTGAAAGGGGGTCCCCGCCGGAGCCAGGGGCAGATCGAAGGAGCGGCGCTCCCCCCGCAGATAGGCCAGGATCTCCCCCCGGCCCCGCGTGAGCAGGGGCGTCTCCCGGCTGGCTATGCGCGGGATAGCCTCACCCGGAAGGAAGAGGCGGGTCAGTGCGCCGCCCTCCTCCGCCAGGGCCATCTGCCCAAAGGGAGTATCAAACACCAACTGCTCCATGGCTCAATACCGCCGCACCACAGCCACCACTTTCCCCAGGATCTGGGCAGAGGCGCCGTCAATGGGGTCATAGTCCGGATTCTCCGGCATGAGCCAGGTCCTTCCGTCCTTCCGGCGGAGGGTCTTGACCGTGGCCTCATCCTCAAAGAGGGCCACCACGATCTCGCCGCTGCGGCACTCCTGCTGCCGGTGGACCACGACCAGGTCGCCGGGGAGGATGCCCGCCCGGAGCATGGATTCTCCCCGCACCCGCAGGGCAAAATGCTCCCCGGCGCGGCCCCCGGTGTCAAAGGTAAGGTAGTCCTCCACACACTCCTCGGCCAGAATCGGCGTGCCGGCCGCCACGTTTCCCACCACCGGCACCTGGTCGGGCCGGGGGTCCAGCTCCTCCAGGACCGGCTGGACCGGACTGCCCACCACGGTGATGGCCCGGGTTTTGCCCTCGGCCTTGGTAATGAGTCCGGCCCCCTCCAGCCCCTTGAGGTGGAAGTGGACGGTAGAGGGGGACTTGAGTCCCACCTTTTCGCCGATCTCCCGCACCGACGGGGGATACCCGTGCTCGGCCTGAAACGCGATGATAAATTCATAGATCTGCTGCTGCTTGGGGGAAAGCGCCTTCATGGCAGGTCCCTCCTGTTCAATTCAACTTCTCCCCGCGTTGCGGCGGGGAGAGAATAGCGCCTTGTCTGGCCTTATTGTACCATACCCACATCCAAAATGCAAACGTTCGTTCTAACTCTCCGCTCCATCCGTCCATTGGTTGTCATAAATTTTTTACAATTTCTTGGTTGACAAATGGACGGCGCATCCGTAAAATAAGTAAGCCCCCTAATCATTAGTATGCTGATGATCTGGGGCGGTTCAACCGGACGGGAGGTGATCTCGATTGAATCCCAACTGTAAAATGCCCGGTATCCTGTTTCACGCCCTGCACCGGGCCCACCAGAAGCAGACACAGGCTCAGCTCAGCGCCGGCGGTCTGGAGGATCTGGGCTCTCCCCCCATGCTCTTCCTGATCCGCCACTGGAGCGGGCGGGGAAAGCTGGCCTCCCAAAAGGAACTAGCCGACGCCCTGCACATTACGCCGGCCACCGTGGCCATGTCCCTCAAATCCCTGGAGCGGAGCGGATATGTGGAAAAGAGGGGAGACCCCTCGGACCAGCGGTGCAAGCGGATCGCGATCACCCCAAAGGGGAGCCGGGCCGTTGAGCAGTGCTTCACGATCCTGGGACAGGTGGATGAGCAGATGTTCGACGGGTTTTCCCCCGAGGAACAGGAGCAGCTCAACAGCTACCACCGCCGAATGCTCCGCAACCTCCGCGGCAGTGATTTTCAGGGCCCGGATGACTTCTGTTAGGAAAGGATGGAACAAGAAAGTATGTTTCGAAAACTGCTTCCATACCTGGGTGAGTACAAAAAATACGCCATACTCACCCCGCTGATGGCGATTCTGGAGGTGGCCTGTGAACTGGCCCTCCCCCGGCTCATGGCCGCCATCGTGGATGTGGGCATTGTCAATCAGGATCTGGCCTACATCCTTCAGACCGGCCTGGGTATGCTGCTCCTGGCCATGTTCAGCATGACCTGCGGCATGTTCTGCGCCAAATTCGCCGCGATCAGCGCCCAGGGCTTTGGCGCCAACCTGCGCCGGAGCCTCTTCAACCAGATCCAGGAATTTTCCTTTGCCGACATCGACCGCTTCTCCTCGGCCTCCCTCATCACCCGCACCACGAATGACGTGAACGCCATTCAGATGATGGTGGCCATGGCGCTGCGGATGCTGGTGCGGGCCGTGGTCATGCTGGTGGCCGCTCTGGCGGTGGCCATCACCATCAACGCCCAGCTCACCCTGGTCATGGCGGTCATCATCCCACTCATGGCGCTGGCCATCGGCCTGCTCATGCGCACATGCAGCAAGCTCTTTGACCGTATGCAGCGGCGCATCGACGCCCTCAACAACACCACCCAGGAAAACCTGGTGGCCATCCGGGTGGTCAAGGCCTTTGTGCGGCAGGTCCATGAGAAGGCCAAGTTCAAGAAATCCAACGACGAGCTGACGGCCGCCACCATGAAGGTGGATATGACCGTGGTCCTCATCCTGCCCATCATGACCCTGAGCATGAACGCGGCCACCACCGCGGTCCTCTACATCGGCGGCGGCCAGGTCATGGGCGGCTCCATGCTCATCGGCGACCTGAGCTCCTTTATCACCTACATCTTCCAGATCCTGATGAGCGTCATGATGCTCTCCATGAGCCTGCTCCAGCTCTCCCGCGCCATTGCCTGCGCCCGGCGCATCGACGAGGTGCTGGAGACCAAGCCCTCCATCCAGGACGGCGCCCGGCGGCCTCTGCCCGCGGGCCATGCGCCCAAGGCGGAGGAGCGGGACCTCTATCTGGAGGCTCCCCGGGGCGAGGTGGAGTTCCGGCACGTCTCCTTCAAGTATCAGGCCCAGGGTTCCGGCGACGATGTGCTGGAGGATCTGAACTTCCTGGTCAAGCCCGGGGAATTCCTGGCCATCGTGGGCGGCACCGGCACCGGCAAGTCCTCTCTGGTCAACCTGATCCCCCGCTTCTACGATGTGACCGAGGGCGCAGTGCTGGTGGACGGTGTGGACGTGCGGGAGTATCCCCTGGACGAGCTGCGCGCCCGGATCGGCATGGTGCTCCAGAAAAATGTGCTCTTCTCAGGCACCATCCGGGAAAATCTCCTGTGGGGCCGCCCGGATGCCACCGAGGAGGAAATGATCCAGGCCGCCAAGAATGCCCAGGCCTACGACTTTGTCATGAACCTGCCCGACAAATTTGACACCATGCTGGACCAGGGCGGCACCAACGTCTCGGGCGGTCAGAAGCAGCGGCTGTGTATTGCCCGGGCCATGCTGCGCCATCCCTCCATCCTGATCCTGGACGACTCCACCTCTGCCGTGGACTCGGCCACCGAGGGTCTCATCCGTGCCTCCTTTAAGGAAAACCTGGCGGGCACCACCGTGATCATCATTGCCCAGCGCATCTCCTCGGTGCAGTATGCCGACCGGATCCTGGTCCTGGACGACGGCCGGATCAACGGTATCGGCACCCATGAGGAGCTCATGGCCACGAACCAGATCTATCAGGAGATCTATCAGTCTCAGCAGGAAGGAGTGAAGGAGTAATGGCCAATACACACGGCGCGCCCCGGCGGGGCCCGGGAGCCCACGGCGGCTTTGAAAAGCCCAAGGACCTGAAGCGGACGGTCTCCCGCCTGCTGGGCTACCTTACCAAGCGGAAGTGGCCTCTTTTTCTGGTGCTGGTGTGCCTGCTGCTCTCGGTAGGCACCAACATTGGCGGCTCCACCTTCATCAACCTCATCATCATCAACAACATCGCCTACGGCGGCTATACCGGCCCCATGGACCTCCTTGTGGATATCCTCAAGCTGGTTGGCATCTATCTGGTGGGCGTGGTGGCGGTCTACGCTCAGTCGGCCATCATGGTCCAGCTGGCCCAGCGGGGCACCAACCGCCTGCGCAAAGACCTCTTTGACCACCTCCAGACCCTTCCGCTGTCCTACTTCGACAAGCACACCCACGGCGAGCTCATGAGCCGCTTCACCAACGACGCCGACTATGTCCAGATGGCTCTGGAGCAGAGTCTGGTCTCCCTGGTCTCCAGCGCTATCATGTTCGTGGGCATCGTGGTGGTCATGCTGGTGGTGAGCCCTCTGCTCTTCCTGGTATCTGTTCTGACTCTGGGCTCCACCTTCCTGGTCTTCAAGGTCTTCGGCGGACGCAGCCGCCGGTATTACAAGAAGCAGCAGGATGCCCTGGGCGATGTCAACGGCAACATCCAGGAGATGATTGAGGGCCTCAAGGTGGTCAAGGCCTTTACCCATGAGGAGCAGGCCAAGGAGCAGTTCCAGGGCCTCAATGAGACCTACCGGGATGCGGCTACCAACGCCAGCTTCTATTCCACCGCAGTCATGCCCATCTCCATGAACATCATGAACGTGGGCTATGCCCTGACCGCCGCTTTCGGCGGCGTACTCTCCCTGCTGGCCGGGTTCAAGCTGGGCTCCTTTACCCTGTATCTGGGCTACTGCCGTCAGGTGGGCCAGCCTCTGAGCCAGATCTCCCAGCAGCTGACCACCATCCTATCCGCCCTGGCGGGCGCCGAGCGCATCTTTGACGCCATGGACACCCAGCCCGAGGAGGACCAGGGCGTGGTCACCCTGGTCCCGGCCGAGAAGGACGCCAACGGCACCCTCTCTGCCCACACCGGCTCCGGCCGGCCCCACGCCTGGGCCTGGAAGACCCCCCGCACCGCCGCCATGTCCCTGGTCCCCGTACTGCGGGAGGGGGACGCTCTCATCGAGCTGGGGCAGGCTGTCCGGGCGGGGGAGGGGCTCAAGCTCCTGTCCCCGCATCAGGATTCGGAGGAGAACCTCTGGGTCCGGGTGGAGGCCGACGGGGCCCTTACCCCCATCTCGGACCTGTCCCTGCTCTCCGCCCACGGCTGGGCCTGGAAATACGCCGATCCCAACGGAAAGTCCACCCTCCATCTCATCCGGGGCGCGGTGCGCAATGTGCCCGGCGAGGACTACTACCTCACCGAGCTCAAGGGCGCGGTCCGCTTCACCGATGTGGACTTCTCCTATGTGCCCGGAAAGCGCATCCTGAAAAAGATCAACGTCTACGCCAATCCCGGCCAGAAGATCGCCTTTGTGGGCTCCACCGGCGCGGGCAAGACCACCATCACCAACCTCATCAACCGCTTTTACGAGATCGAGGGCGGCATGATCACCTTTGACGGCATCAACGTCCAGTCCATCCGGAAGGACGATCTCCGCCACGCCCTGGGCGCGGTGCTCCAGGACACCCACCTCTTCACCGGCACCATCATGGACAACATCCGCTACGGCCGGCTGGACGCCACCGACGAGGAGTGCATCGAGGCCGCCAAGATCGCCAACGCCCACTCCTTCATCCGCCGCCTGCCCGACGGGTACAATACCTTTGTCACCGGCGACGGCGGCAACCTGAGCCAGGGTCAGCGGCAGCTGCTGGCCATTGCCCGGGCGGCGGTGGCCGATCCCCCGGTCATGATCCTGGACGAGGCCACCTCCTCCATCGACACCCGGACCGAGGCCCTCATCGCCCAGGGTATGGACGCCCTGATGGAGGGCCGCACCGTCTTCGTCATCGCCCACCGCCTCTCCACCGTGCGCAACTCCGACTGCATCGTGGTCATCGAGCACGGCGAGATCGAGGAGAAGGGCTCCCACGAGGAGCTTCTGGAGCAGAAGGGACGCTACTACCAGCTCTACACCGGACAGTTCCAGCTCTCCTGAGCACGCATCCCCTCCGGCCCCCGTTTTGGGGGCCGGATTTTTATTTACATGGGCAGCCCTATATGATAAAATGGAGCAAAAGAAGGAGACTTCCCATGCATCCCTGAGATATTCTGCCGCAAAACCATCCTTTTGCCCTGCGAATATCGGCCCAAGGAGGTGGCCCTTGTGCGTAAACGGACCATCGGATATATTGTCTACTATGTCCTCTTTGCACTCTTTGCCATTTACGGAACCGTGAAGCACTGGCCTATGCAGATCTTTGTGGCCATCATCCTGCTGGTGGAGATCCTCTGCTGTTTGGGCGGAGAGCATGCAGTGAGCAGTTTGGGTTATCACACACGTGCTCCCTCCATGACCGCCTCTATGGACCCCAAGCCAAAGCGGGACTTTTCCAGCCTGCCCCTTGTCTCCTCGCTTTTGATCCTCCTGCCGCCCATCCTGTATTTTGTGATCTACACGGTGGTGTGGTGCCTGCTGTAAGGGATTCGGCAGCCCCCGGCTCTTTGAGAGAGCCGGGGGCCTTTTTTGCACGCAGCCTTGTGTTTTGCCCCGGTATCCAGTATAATGGATAGGCTAATTTGGTATTTTCACACCGAAAGGACGTCTTTGATATGAAGCTCGGCATCGTGGGTCTCCCCAACGTGGGAAAATCGACCCTCTTCAACGCCATCACCAACGCCGGCGCGGAGAGCGCCAACTATCCCTTCTGCACCATTGACCCCAACGTGGGCGTGGTGGCCGTGCCCGACGCACGGCTGGACTGGCTCTCAGACTTCTACAAGCCCAAGAAGACCACCCCTGCCGTCATTGAGTTTGTGGACATCGCCGGCCTCGTGAAGGGCGCCTCCCGGGGCGAGGGCCTGGGCAACAAGTTCCTGGCCAACATCCGGGAGACCAACGCCATCGTCCATGTGGTGCGCTGTTTTGACGACGAGAACGTCATCCACGTGGAGGGCTCCACCGACCCCGTCCGCGACATCGGCATCATCGACATCGAGCTCATCATGGCCGACGTGGAGATGGTGGAGCGGCGCATCGACAAGGCCCAGAAGGCCGCCAAGAGCGACAAGAAATTTCTCCACGAGGTGGAGCTCTTCACCGCCCTGCGGGACTGGATGAACGACGGCAACTCCGCCCGCTCCTTTTCATGCGACGAGGAGGACGCCGCCATCATCGCCACCAGCGAGCTGCTCTCCCTCAAGCCCATCATCTATGCCGCCAACCTGGATGAGGACGGCTTTGCCGACTACCAGAACGTCCCCTACTACCAGCAGGTGGAGGAGATCGCCGCCAAGGAGGGTGCCCAGGTCATCCCCGTGTGCGCCAAGCTGGAGGCCGAGATCGCCGAGCTGGACGGGGAGGAGAAGGCCATGTTCCTGGAGGACCTGGGCATCCAGGAATCCGGCCTGGACCGGCTCATCAAAGCCAGCTACACCCTGCTTGGCCTCATCTCCTTCCTCACCGCCGGCGAGGATGAGTGCCGCGCCTGGACCATCACCAACGGCACCAAGGCCCCCCAGGCGGCCGGTAAGATCCACACCGACTTCGAGCGGGGCTTTATCCGCGCCGAAGTGGTGGCCTTTGAGGACCTGAAGGCCAACGGCTCCATGACCGCCGCCAAGGAGAAGGGACTGGTCCGCTCCGAGGGCAAGGAGTACGTCATGCACGACGGCGACATCGTCCTCTTCCGCTTCAACGTGTAATCGAAAAAAGCAAGCAGCCCCCGGGGTGCGGAGGATCTTCCGTGCCCCGGGGGTTTTTATGTCTGTTTCCGATAAAGGGCGCGCCTGTTCGGCGGAAACCCCTCTTTCTTTTCAAAAAGAAAGAGGGGGGAAAGAAAACGCCGGAGGGGGAACAGGGATGATTCCCCCTCCGGACCACCCCCTCAGTGCGCCCCCGGCGGAGAAGAGGGACCAGCGTCAGCAGAGGTGCGTACCCATATTGGGGGAAGATTTCCGCCGCTGAAGAGAGGTTTTGGTCTGGCGCTTCAGGTAACGCTCAACT
>JAHAEW010000167.1 GCA_018374635.1 Clostridiales bacterium | reverse complement strand
GGGCCTCCCTTCACGCCGCTCCCGCTCGATCATCAGGCGCACCGTGCGCCCGTCCAGGCCCGTCAACTTCTCCAGCTCCCGGCGGGGTATCGCGTTCTCGCGCCCGTGGCTGAGAAGATCCGCAACTTTCCGTTGACCACCGGGGCCGTTAGGGGTAAACTGAGGTTTGGAAGTGGTGTCCGCCTGCATAGCCGACCCCGTTTCCACTGCCCGTCCTAGTGCGCCAACACTGGGGCGGGTTTTCTTTTCCCTGCTCATACCGTGCTCACCTCCGATTGCTTTGCAATCCATTCCCGCAGACCATCCACGGGGATTCTCGTACAACCGCCCAGGCGAATGACAGGGAAATCCGCCCGGTGCATCCATCGGTAAAAGGTTGTCCGCGATACATCCACCAGCCGCGCCGCCTCCGACGGCCTCACGGCCAGGGGTTCCAGCTTGTCCGCCATTAGCTCACCTCCTGGGATAGTTCCCGTATGATGGAGAAAATCTTCTCTTTCTCCTCCTGGGGAAGTTCCTTGCGGAGCTTACGGGAAAAGCTGCAATCCGCAATCCCTAAAGCGTCCGCAATCTGCCAGAGCTTTACCCCGGCCCCTGCGGCTGTGCGTCTGATATCCTGATTGTTCATTTGGAAGTCACCTCCGAAAACTTGTTGTTGCAACCGCCTATTTAGTTTGCTATAATTATTATAGAGCAACAACAACGGACTTGCAAGTGAGCGAGACTTGAATTTTTGAATGGCGCACCTATAGGACATTTTGGAGTGGGGGTAAGTGCTTTGGCAAGGAAAACGGTATCAGACGACTTTAAGGTATTTTCAGAAAGACTTTCTAAACTCATGAAAGAGAGAGGGTTAAAACAGCAGGATTTAGCTAGCGTTCTTGGAGTAAAAAGGCAGACTGTTAGCCTATATATGTCTGGGCAATCTATGCCAGATGCCGAACAGCTTAAAAAAATGGCTGTATTCTTTAGAGTTTCGGCTGACTGGCTTTTAGGGCTAACAGATTTTCGGGATCGAAAAAACTCACAGGTATTGGCGAAGGATCTCGGGCTTTCAGAACATTCGATTGAAGTTCTTTCGGAATATGTTGAGCATTTCGAGGGGAAATATCTTATACCAACAATAAACCTTCTGATAGAGCAAGAGACGATGCCGCCTGACGGCTTTGCAGTATGTTTCGCTCCTGGTATGTCAGAAGATGAGCAGAATGAACTCACGCAGGAGGCAGAAAAAGTATATGAAGAGGAGTATGAAGCTTGGGAAAAAAATAAATATGTCCCCATCATAGAATACATTGAATCTTTTCTTTCGATTGAGCGTGATTCAGAAAAGAAATACGATATAACGAAGTCTGAGATCTTGCCTAAAAAGCGGGGAGGTGGATTAAAGGCAATTCGCTTAAACGGTATTCGTACGATTCCCGCCGCTGATATCGCGGAGAAGATTTTACTTTCAGATATTGAAGATGGATTAAAGAAATTGAAAAAGTATCGGCTACCTACTGATTGAAAATAAAACCGCCCCTGGTGCTGTGAACACCAAAGGCGGCAAGAGCGATAATGACCCGACTAAGAATCAAAACCGCGCCCCTATTGTACCATGAGCGGACGAGCGGGCGCAAGAGGAAAGGAGCAGCACATGGGCAGAAAAGCAGCAGCAGGCACCGGCACGATCCGCAAAAAGACTGTGACCCGCTCGGGGAAACAGTATATCTATTGGGAGGCACGGTTCACGGCTGGGTATGACCCCGGCACCGGCAAACAGGTGCAGAGGAGCATCACCGGCAAGACGCAGAAGGAGGTTGCCCAAAAGCTAAAGGCGGCCACAGCGGCTATAGACCAGGGCACATATATTGCCCCCTGCAAGCTGACGGTGGGGGAGTGGCTGGATACTTGGGCGGCGGATTACCTGGGCGGCGTAAAGCCGACAACGGTAAAGGTGTATAAGAATAACCTCCAGCGGCACATTAAGCCCGTCCTGGGGGCGGTGGTACTCTCTGAACTGCGCCCTCACATGGTACAGAAATTCATCAACGGAATGGAGTTGTCTTCATCCTCCGTTCGGTTGGCCTATAAAGTGTTGCATCAAGCATTGGAAAAAGCGGTCAAGCTGGAATACATATCGCGGAATCCGGCGGCGGGCTGTGAACTGCCCAGGCTGGAGCAGAAGGAAATACATCCGCTGGAGGATCAGCAGGTGGCCGCACTTCTCCGGGCTGTCAAAGGTGGCCGCCTTGAACTGCTGGTGTCTATCGCCTTATTTACCGGACTGCGGCAATCTGAGCTGCTGGGCCTGACGTGGGATTGTGTGGATTTTCAAAAGGGGACGCTGCTAGTCAACAAGCAGCTTTCCCGTATTCTACACCGGGAGGAAAGTGGGCTGTTCCTCTCACCCAAAAGCGGCAAAAGCCGCACCATTACTCCAGCGCCCTCGGTACTCAGAACTCTAAAGGAACAGAGGAGGCGGCAGGCTGAAATGCAGTTAAAGGCGGGTTCCCTCTGGAATAACGCCCATAATCTGGTGTTTACCAATGAGACGGGCGGCCCGCTGGAGCAATGGAGGGTAGAGAAAGACTATCAGGCGGCGGTGGAGGCGGCCGGACTGGTTGGTGCGCGTTTCCATGATCTTCGGCACACCTATGCCGTCAATGCTATTCGGGCCGGTGATGATATCAAGACCATACAGGGCAACCTCGGCCACGCCAGCGCAGCCTTTACTCTGGACAGATACGGCCACTTCACCGAGCGCATGAGACAGGACAGCGCCGCCCGCATGGAGGGCTTTATCAAGGGTGTACTAGGCTTGTAAGGGAAAAAATAAGGGAAAACAGGCCTTGATGGCATATCTTGATCGGCTGGAATTACTGCAAATACTAGAAAGATGAAAAAAGAGCGCCGCAACCAATAGTTGCGGCCATGAAACCCGGAAGCGGTGGCGGCCCAGGCCCGTCTCTGCTATTCTGAACGGCGAGGAGGAGTGCCCATGAATCTGGAGA
>JAHAEW010000166.1 GCA_018374635.1 Clostridiales bacterium | reverse complement strand
AGCAGCAGGGTGAGGAGCAGGAGTGCAGGAATGAGCTGTCTCATGGCATATCCTCCTTTGGGTATAGCATACCATATACTGGAAGAATATGCCGTCGAATTGAGGTCAGATGATATCGTGTTCGTCAACCATGGTACGCTCCACCGTATAGAGCACCTGCCCCTGGCCGTCCAGGGCCTGAGCGGTGTAGAGCGTGTAAGTTGGAAGCCGCTCCGGGGCACACCAGAGAAACAGCCCGCCGCTGTCGGGAGAGACCTCCGCCGTATGGGTCCCCCCATCGCCGGTGCAGGTGATGCGGACGGACTCAATGGCCGGGTCGGAGCAGAGGCCAAAAAAGAGATCATAATGGATGCCGCAGACGGAGAGGGGGGCGTCCTCCACCGGGGCGGCGATCAGTCCCCTGGCATCGGGCCGCCAGGTGTGCCCGAGGAAAAAGGGCTGGCGCTCCAGGGAGCAGACGGCGTACCAGCGGTCATAGCGGAGGGCGTAGATCGCCTCCTCCGGGTACCACTGGGCGGCGTCCACCGGGCCGAAGTGGAAGCGGCTCTGGAGCCGCTCCAGGGCCGCCTGGTGGGTGAAGCAGGGGCGGAGGACGAGCAGCAGGGCCAGGGGGAGCAGCAGCAGGAGCACCACATTGCGGCGCAGGCGGCCCCTGGGCGTGAGCCGCAGGCGGGAGAGCGGGCGTTTCACGACTGTACACCCTCCTTCAGAAGTGGAATTTCTACCCGGAAGGTGTGGCCGAACACGTTCCCCTCGAGCCACAAGTGCTCCGCATCTTCGGGGGGAAGCTGGGGCAGGATGATCCAACGGTTGACTCCGGAGTGAAGGGAGGTGGCGGGGATGCACTCCCAGCCAGTATCGGCGACAAAGCGGTAGAACACATTGCCCGGCACGTTTTCCACAAAGTGCATCTCCAGGCGGGGGCTGCCGTTATCAGGCAACCAGCCGTCGGCCGGGTCGCAAGTTAGGTAGATCTCATAGGCGAACGGTTGCCCGGCCGAGCTCATGACACCGATGGTGTGGAAGTGGAGCCACAGGCCGTCCACCTCTGCCCACTCGTCTATAGCCAGCGGGTATTCGTATCGCTCCTGGTAGTGCGCCCGGGTATCCTCAGGGGCAGCACGCCGGGCAAGAACGGTTTTTGCGGAATCCAGCGACCAGAGGGCTAGGGCAAGGATGCAGACGACCAGAAGAAAGACCAATATTATGTTGGTGGCCGCCACAGAGAGGCACAGCAGAGGCGGGTGAGCGCGGTCGAGCTGGCGGCCTAGTTCCTCCGGCTCACCCATGGCGGTCACGGCCTGGGCGGCAGCCTCCTCGGGAGACAGACCCCGCGCCTCCAGGGCGGCGGCGTGATCCTCCAGATGGGCGGTGAGCTCCGCCGTGATGGCCTTATGGTCCGGCCAGAAGCGTACACAGCGGCACACCTGGGTGCAGAAATCGTCGATGGTGCCGCGGCTCATGATCCAACCTCCCCGGGGTATAAAGCCTCGTAGCGGAAGCGCCAGTTGTCAGGGTCGGGGATGCTGTAGTCCTCCGCCCAGCTCTCGGGCAGGGGGGACTGGTAGATCAGAGTACCATCCGCGGCATAGCCACGGACGCGCAGATCCTCCGGGTACAGCCAGACTGCCTCTTCCAGATCCCAGCGGATCAGGAAGCAGTCCGCTGTGTGCTGATCCTGGACAGCGGTGGCCAGGAGATCGCTGCCGCTGTAAGTAAATACGGGGAACTCGATTTCCACCCGGGCGATGTCCGGGTCGTTGCACACCACCAGCACCGCGCCTTCTGCCCAGTCGCTAACCACCAGGGGTACCAGGGGCAGAGACGGGTCGTTCTCCACGGCATCCAAAGCGCCGCTTTGCCAGAAGAGGCCGTAGTGATTCACACTGCACCAGGCATACCAGTCCCCCCACCGCAGGATGTAGTAGCGGTCGGACTGACCGATTTTGAACTTATTGTAGCCGCGTGAAAAGTCGATGGAGGTGAGCACTTCCCCTGGGCCGAAGAAGTACCGCTTCTGGGTGGCCCGGAGGGCCTGCCCGGCGGTGAGAATGGGGTAGTCCAGAACCAGGACCAGCACCGCCAGGAGGATGGGCAGGGCGATGGCCATCCGGATCGTCCGGCGCTTTCGCCGGGCGGGGGTCATGGGGCGCCTAGCCATCTGCTTCGCCTCCTTCCAGGGGAACGGTGAGCCACAGCACATTCTCCCCCCAGCGGTCAAAGCGGAGGGTGATCTCAGTGGCCGAAGGGTCGATGCCGGAGACCCACAAGTCGTAGTAGCTGGCAAAGGGGTAGGAGGCCGAGGGGTTCCCAGAGGACTCACCAAAGTCCATAGTGGAGTATCCTTGTTCTATCAGCAGCCTGCCCTGACGATAGGAGGGATAGAAATTGCCTAGGTCGTCCTCCGCCCACAGCCAGTCCCGGAGCGCCGGCTCCCGGTTCCATGGGTTGGGGTGGGTGACCTTCAGCAGGTAGTAGAGGGCCTGCTCATCTCCCAAGTCCAACACCACCGCCCGGTGAATGGAGAAGGTGTAGCCCTCCCACGTCCAGGAACCCTCCGGCCGGAAGTCCACCACGATTTCTTCCGGGGCGGACCGCTCCAGGGCACTGCCCAGTCCACCCAGACTGTTGTACGTGGGCGGGGCCAGCAGATTGACCGCGACGGTTCCCAGCCGGGGCACGGAAAAGAGCAGCATCAGTACGCCCGCCAGCACCACTGCCCGCACGAACCAGATCTGGAGCCACCCCAAGAGGGGATTGTGGATGGAGTCCAGCCAGCGGCCCAGCTCTTCCGGATTCCCCATGGCCTCCACCGCCCGGCGCTCCGCCTCCCGCAGCGGCATGTCCGGGCGGGTCTCCAGAATGGCGGCCTTGTGATCCTCCAGGTGAGCGGTGAGCTCCGCCGTGATGGCCTCGTGGTCCGGCCGGAAGCGGACGTACATGCATACGTGGTCGCAGAACTGGCTGATGGTGCGGTGGGGGGCCGCCGCCGGGGCGCTCATGCCAGGGCCGGACTGGTTCCGGCCAGAATGGCG
>JAHAEW010000165.1 GCA_018374635.1 Clostridiales bacterium | reverse complement strand
CAGCCCGGCACTGACAACATTCGGGTGGACAGCGACCAGCTATCGGCCAGACACCCCGGGGCGGCGAACCGCATACGCGGTTCGCCGCCCCCTTTTTGTTCCGTTCATGTCTCCTGGAGCATCCAAATTGGGAACAGCACGCCGTATACTGTATCCAGGGAGTCGCGGCCGGCCTCAATGGTGCCGCCCGGCCCGTCCAGAACGGTCACGGTGCAGACCGTCTCGGACAGATACTCCGCCTCGGCCAGCTTCTCCCGGAAGAGGGCCAGCGCATCCTCCGCCCAGGCCGCGTCATAGGCCGCATATCCCTCGTCTGTGGACGTATCCCCGGTGTAGCCCGCGTTGAACGCGTCCAGCCGCTCCCAGAGTGCATCGTTTACCCGCGCCAGCGCATCCACGGGCCGCACCGTTATCTCCACCTCGGAACCGTTTCCCGTCGGGACGGCGGCCCCCACGGTATAGTCCGCCTTGGCGTACAGCTCCTTCAGCAGGCCGGCCGCCTCTCCGCGGATCTCCTCGGTGGGGAATTCAATTATCAGCAGGTTGCAGAGCGCCTGTACGTTCTCCTCCGCAATTTGGGCGGACAGGCTCTCCTCCGTCTCCCCCAGGGCGGTCAGAAACTCCGGGTCATACCCACGCCCCAGTCGGGCATCCAGCAGGCACTGGACATAGCGGGCCGCGCCGAAATCGGCGGGCACGCCCGGCTCCACCTGGCCGGAGAGCACCTCGAGGCGCTCTACCGTCTCCCCCGCCGGAGGCGTGGTGACGGGCTGCGCAGCGGTTTCCGTGACCCTCCCGTTCAGGCTTAGCTCCACCTTCCCGATGTAAGCCCCAGTGAACTCCATCTCCAGCTCCAGACGCCCCGGAGCGGCATCCAGGGTAAAGCCGGCGTCGGCTGGGATGCCCAGCACATCCAGCTCCATCTGTCCGCTGCCGTCCAGCTTCTCCAGCGCACCGCCCCGCAGGACCGCCTCCCCATGCATGTCCAGAGCAGGCAGCCCCTCCACAGCGGGCGCGTCCTCCATAACACCCAGCATACGGGCCCGCTCCAGCAGGGCGGGCAGATCCACCGCCCAGCGATAGGTGGTCCGTCCACCGGAGGCGCTGCGGGTGAAGTTGCCGTCGTCCAGGAGCAGGCGGACGGGCAGGGCGGAGTCCATCACCGTCTCCCAGGGGCTGGAGCGGTAGTAATACCAGCTATGGCCGTACGCCTCCACCAGCAGCTCGCCCAGCGTCCCGGGGAGCGACAGGGTGTTCACGGCAGGCAGCTCCCCCACCTGAGTACTCACCCAAACGTCATCAGGTAACGGCTCTCCCTCCAGGCTATAGAGCTGTACGCCCTTTTGGTAGAGGGTGCCGCTCTCCCGGTCGTAGAGGGTGACGCTGTGGTTTTCGAGCTGGGCCAGCTCCTCCGGGGAGAGACCCGCAAAGAGGGTGTCCCCCAGACCGCCCAGATCCACCTGCTGCTCCTGCTCCATGCGGTAGCTGCCGTCCCGGGTGAGCTGTTTCACTTCCATCGTCAGCGAGGCGGTGTCGTGCTCCTCCTCCCCGTACAGGGTGGCGGAGAGGCGCATGGATGCTGTGGACTCATAGCCCTTGCCCGCCTCGCGGGGAATGGTATCCCGTATCGCAGCCCAAATCCCGTTGGCGGCGGTAAACCGGCTGTCCAGCTCCGCCGTCAGGGCGGCGTAGTCGGTCAGATGGGCCGCCTCATAGGTATCGTCCCAGTATACGTCCAGCCCCAGTGCCTCCGCCGCGGCCCGGACGGGGATGTAGGTGTGCCCATCCCGTACAAAGGGGGCCGCCCCCATGTCCAAGGTGGTGATCCGCCCGCCCTGGGTGACAGTCAGCTCAGTGGCCCCCAGGACCAGCTCCAGGCTGTCGCCGTTCTCCAGCGCCGCCGCGATGCGGCTCCCGTCAAAGGCAACCTCCGCCCCCAGCCCCTCCAGAAAGGCCCGGAAGGGCACCATGGTGCACCCCGACGCGGCCAGGGGGGCCGTGCCGCCGAAGTCCAGATACGCCCCGTTCAGGCTCACATTGATGCCGTCGGGGTAGGGCATTCCCATTTCCTCCTTCTCCACCCGGAGGTACTCGTCCCAGGGGTCCCCGAAACGGGCATAGCTCCACCGATCGTAGTCCTCGTTGTACCGGTTCAGCGCCGCCCACATCTGGGCGTCGTACTCCGTCCAGTAGTCGTCCCACTGGCCGTCCGTCCAGGTCTCCTCCGCCGCGTCCTTCTGCTCCTGGGGCCACTCGCCCCAGGGGCCATACTGCTGGTACAGGCTGAGTTCGGCGTCCCCCTCCGCCGCCAGCGCCGGGGTAAGGCAGCCCAACAGCAAAAGGGCCGCCAGGGACAGGGCAAGTCTCCGTTTCATGGGTACAGCCTCCTGTCTATTTCGTTTTCCAAACTCATCGTATCACTTTTCTTTACCCTTGTCCATCCTCCTGCCCATTTTTTGCAAAAAAGTGCCCCTCTGCGGTGCAGGGGGGCACTTTTTTCCATACTTATTCCAGCTCAACCCGGATATCGCCAAACAGAACATGATCCACCCGTTCCAGGGGGACGGGCGCGTCAAAGTAGGTGGTGCCCTCCATAAAGGTCCCGCCCGCCGTGCCGCTGCCGCCATCCACAGGGATTTCCGTCCCGTCGGCCAGCACCAGGCGGATCCCGGTGTCGGCCAGGGTGGCGCTCTCCGGGGTGTCATAGTGCATGCGGTAGGTGAGGCTGAGGGAGGAGAAGGACAGCTTTTCCAGCACCAGTGTGTTCTGGTGCGTCTCATCGTACCACACCGCCTCAGCGGTGTCCGCTTCCACCACCGCTCTGGGTTCGCCGGGAATCTCCAGACGGCAGCCACCGTACTGGAGGTGATCCAGCTCACGCAAATCCAGGGGCGCGTCAAAATTGCGGACGCCGGTAAAATAGTCGGTTCCGCCCTGTCCGTCGGGGCCGTGACTGCCCTTCCCACCGCCGCCGTCAATCGTCACGGAGGACCCGTCCTTGTAGACCAGTTCCAGTTGGAGATCGACAAACTCCCAGCTTTCCTCCACTGGGTAGGAGATGGTATAGGAGGCCGCC
>JAHAEW010000164.1 GCA_018374635.1 Clostridiales bacterium | reverse complement strand
TGGCCCACGAGGCCCTGTTCAGCAAGGTCATCGAGGGGGATGCGGAGGGGGCGCGCCAGTGCATGGAGGAGCACATGGAGGATGTGCGCTACAACCTCAAATCCACCATGGGAACCGATCACCCGGGACAGAAGGCCGCGATCGGCTGAGCCCGGAGCAAACACAAACAAAGATACCCCCCGCACGGCTGAACAGCACCCCATTTGTTAGACAGTATGATATACTGGATAACAAGTGGGGTGCTCAATTATGGCAAAAGGAAAACCAAAGAAGAGATACACGCCAGAATTCAAGAAGCTGGTAGTGGAAACCTATGCAGGAGGAAAACTAAGTTATGGGACTCTCTCCCCCTTGGAGGCGGCCGGCAGCCGCCAGGGCGGCCCGGAGTGGCCGGGAAATGGATGTCGCGTCAGAGGGGGAAAATAGCGCTTGACAAATAATATATATCGTAATATACATTATTTAAGGTATTTCAAGAGCAAAACGAAGGAGAAATTATATTTGAAGAGGAGGTAATGGAATGGGTATGGTTTTTGCTAGCGTAATATGTACTTTCGTAGCGTATGTTTTCGGTTTAGGCATTGAAACAATGCGAAATGTGGATCTGCCAGGGTTTGGACTAGTTTTAGCGGTAATTGTTATGGGTGCATTTTTAATGTTCCAAATTATAAGAAAAAAGGAAGGCGACTAATTTAGTCGCCTTCCTTTTAGTAGTTAATCAGGAATATACTCAACCTCAAACTCGACGCCCAAAATATCTTTTACGCCCTTGGCATTGATCCCGATAGATGCCGAAACTCCTCCAGGATAAGAAATGGAAATGCCCGGGTCAAAAGTAATGGCGACAGTTGAATGAGTGTAACTGCCTACGGTATTAAAAAAACTTCTTTCATTTGGAAAGGTAACATGCCCACGGTATTGGAAATGGGCACCAAAGTCTTGGTGTACTGTTCGATTATTGCCGGTTCCCGTATTAACGGGAAGACCAAAGTATGCAGCAGAACCATACCAATTCCCGTCTATATCATTCCCATAGTCGTCATTGATGTATTCAAATGTTGACTCTTCACGCATATTCCCACCGATAAAGTGCTGAGTAGTATACCAGTAATACCCGTATTGGGTATCAGGAGTTACAGTACCATTCATAGCGCAGGAGCCGACCGAATCAATGTAACGAACAGCAGGCATGGTTAACCAATTCGCATCGGTAGAATAGAAATATTGGCCATCACCCTTATAAGTAACAGCGTAATCGACCCTCATGTAGGCATTTTCTTCATAGTCATCATAGTCTGCCATTGTCATAATGCCCTGAGAAACTGCGAGGAGTGCGTCTTGCTGTTTTGCCCTTAAAGCGCTAGATTCAGCGATAGCCTGTTCTTCGGGCAAATATGTTACATTATTGTCGCTATCTATCTTTGAATAGGAAGTAGATAACATAATCTCTTCGCCGGTTGAAAATGCATCGAGGGCATCGCTATTGAGCATTTCAACATTCTTTTCCTGCATACCCAAAGCAATCAAGACTGCCTTAGTCTTTTCAATGTCTGGAACACTGGAAGAGTATGTGAGAGAACCGTCGTTTTCATATGAGCGAATGATGGTGCCGTTTTCGTCCACTCGCTCCGAAATCGTAAAAGAGTATCCAGATTGTTCTACGATCTTTTCCGTGACTACTTCTTGGGGCTCTGAAGCAAAAGCAGGGATGAACATAGAAAAGAGAATTGCCAGAGAGAGCATACAGGACAATAACTTTTTCATAAACTCACCTCAAAATTGATGTCTTGAGCTGCCTGCTTTACTCTGTTTAGCCCATTGGAGTCACCGCCTCCTGCGCTACACATAATGACTTAAGTTACAGCTTAAATTGTACAATAAATTATGTAATTTGACAATAACTGAATTTAAAAAAATATTAACACTAGGTCAACCAAACAAAATTGAAATGCTTGGGTTGCCATGGTGGAGCTGGTGGCTACGGGGAGAGGGGAGAGCAGCCCCTATGGTACCTTCTCTCACTTGGAGGCGGCCCGGAGTGACCAGGGAAAGGGAAGAAGTGCGGAGCTACCCTCGATGGGTGGCGGCTACCAGGACAATGGCCGGATGGTACTTTATAAAAAAATGTGCCGTGCTATAAGGTAGGGGGGTCAGGCAACACCTGCCCCCCCTACCTTCGCCGCTCGACCCCCTTAAGGGTAACGGTTTCGGATTTTTACTGCTCGTGTGCGTCTGGTCTGGACTGGCCAGGGTCACCACCACGCTTTTTCATTTTTAATATAGCAGGAAACAAGCAAAATGTAAATTATTGTTTACCGATCTAACGAGGGCTCTTTCCTCTGCTGAACGGGAGCCTGGTGTTCTGCCTGTTGGGCTTCTGCCCGCGCCGTGGCGGCCGCGAGTTGTGCGGCCAGACTGGGGGTAGAGGTCCCGCGCTCCGGTTCAAGGAGCTGGGAGCGGAGCTTCAGCACATCTACAAAAGTAAGGTTCAAACCTCTGCTCTGGACTTTATGGAACACACTTTTTGCAGAGCGGATGACATCATCCCTGACACTCGGAGTAGCCCGCACGATATGGGAAAAACGATCCAGGTATATATCCTGGATGTATTCTCGGGTTATTGGGAACATGTTCTGGATAAGGAAAGCATTATGGCGGCTCTCAACACGGCCGAACCGTATTGTATCACAAAACCCATGGAACGCTTCAAACATGAACTCATCGACGATCTGGATTACTACAATAGCCGACGCAATAAGGCTAAGCAAAAGGGCTTGCCGCCTGCAATTCACAGACAACAAGCCCTTTCGGCTGCTTGAGCAATTTTTGTTCGTAAATATTGTTTAACTTTTTGGGGGAACTTCAGACGCGCGGGGGGTGTTTTTTCCTTTGGTCAGTCCGCCCGCAGGGCGGTCTCCAGCAGATCCAGCACCGCCAGGATGCGCTCCCGGGGCACCAGAGGGGAGGGCTTTCCCTCCCGAATGCAGGACAGGAAGTGCCCCAGCTCGGCGTAGTACCAGCCGGTGGGGGGGACGTTGATGCCGGTGGGGATTTTGACGGCCTCCTCCGTGTCGAAGACCACCGGCTCCGAGCCGTGGGGG
>JAHAEW010000163.1 GCA_018374635.1 Clostridiales bacterium | reverse complement strand
ATAATAGTATCCGTCGTGTGAACGGGGTGTGGCGAAGTTTGGTATCGCGCATGGTTCGGGTCCATGAGGCCCCGGGTTCGAATCCCGGCACTCCGACCATAACAAAAAATCCGAGACTTGTTGTGTTGCAACGAGTTTCGGATTTTTTGTTTCCTTGATTATTACTTTTTGTCCGTTGTTTGTCCGTTATCCTGTCTTGGATGCTTTATGTTCTAGCATATTCGCCACCGCTTCCCCCGCTCTAGCCTGAGCTTCTGCGAAACTGTGAGCATATAAATTTAGTGTAGTCGATGCTTGGCTATGTCCTAGCATTGCCGAAACGGTACGCACATCTGTTCCACTTCCAATCATCAAAGACGCATTTAAATGCCTGAAAGAGTGGATTCCTAGAAAGCGTTGTCCTGTCTCGGCACAAAATTTCTCTAACCACCGATAGGGAGCACTCGGATGCAGAGGGCGGCCCTCTGTGGTAGTAAACAATCGCTCTCCAGCCTCCCACCGATCGCCAAGTGAGAGCCTTTCTTGAGCCTGTGCAGCATGATATCGACGAAGGATCAGGAATACACTTTCTGGAAGTTTTAATGTTCTTTGACTTTGCACAGTTTTGGTCGTATCTGTAAAGATCCCCTTCTCTTTTGTATATAGAGAACTCCGGCGCACGTTGAGAGTGTGGTTATTAAAATCTATATCCGGCCACTCCAGCCCCAGCAGTTCGCCGCGTCGGAGGCCACTATAAATCGCAAGAACACAAAAAGTCTGATAGCGAATCGGAGCCGCCTCCAATGATTCTAGAAAATGCTGAGCCTCCTCTAATGTGTAAACCTCTTTTTCCTTTCTGTCAACATGTGGAAGTGTTACGCGACGGCATGGATTATCTTGTATAATACCCATCTTTACCGCATAGCTGAGTATGGACGAAACAAAGGCAATGTAGTTCCTTATAGTTTTCGGAGAGAGTTTCCCCCCAGTATTCTTATTTAAGCCATCTTCTCCAAGTGAGTGAACAAAGCCTTGAATGTGCCGGGCTGTCAGTCTATCAAGTCGGATATGCCCAATAGCCTCATAAACCCGTGGCTCCTGCTGGTGTAGCCGATCAATTGTCCGAGGCCGGAGATTCGGTTCTGCATATTCTTTAAACCACTGTTTGGAGAATGTTTCAAACTTTACGTTGCCGCCGCCGATACCTTGAGCAGAACATTTTTCGTCAAACAAGACCGCTTGACGGTTCAACTCTTTTTCGATCTGCTTCTCAGTCATCCCAGGTTTTGGCCGCCACGTCATGGAGCGCATGATTTGTTTTCCTGTCACATCGTAGCCACAAGATGAACGGATCAGATAACTAGCGCCATTTTTCCCCTCGCGCCTTTTAATTGTCGCCATAAAGTCCTCCTTGTCCACCCGCGCCCGGTATGGTACAATAGGGGCGCGGTTTTGATTCTTTGTGTGGGTCTGAATCGCTCTTGCCGCCTCTGGTGTTCACAGCACCAGGGGCGGCTTTTTCATGCTCTGTCCTCTGTGACCTCACCAGCGGCCCCAGGAGCGGCGTTGTCCCGCTCCATAGCCTCAGATATGGCCCGGTTCACAAAACCGTTTACGCTCTCCCCACGGGCTTCTGCATGGGCTTTGATGACGTCCAGATCGCCTTTCGGCATGGTGAGCCCGAAGCGGTCATATTTATTTTTCACATACTTTGTAACCGCCTTTTGCTGGGCCTTTGATACTGCCACGGTGTTTCCCTCCTTCCTGGGGCGCGGCAAATGCCGACACCTCCTCCATTATGGCTTTATTATACACGATAAGTCTATTAGCGTCAATATAAATAATACACAATATATTAACGCTAATATTGGCTGTTCTGCCTATTGATATATTAGCGCTAATATATTATAATTCATAATGTCAAGAGGGACAGGGCCCCGGCGGTCGACAGCCGCCGAAAGCGGATAGGGCGTACTCATGAGGACACCGGGATGCTTCCAACAAGGAGCAAGTGTTATCTGGGGGCCAACACCTTAGACACGAACCTTGACAACCGAATATCCGACACCGTATAATCAGGACAAGGGGTGATAAAGATGGTAGACAAGGAGCTGCTGGAGGCCATCGGTCAGATGATGGACGAAAAGCTCGACCGGAAATTGCAGCCGATCGTTGACCGCTTGGATAAGCTGGAGGAATCTAGCGAGGAAGTCCGTAGCGGAGTAAACGCCCTCCTGGAATGGGCGGAAGAGTGTGGGAACGTAATTAAGTTCCCTCTCCCGAAAGTAAAGTAAGCACACAAATACAGCCAGACGGTGCCGGATATTCGGTGCCGTCTGTTTTATTTTGCAAGGAGGTCAATACCATGAGTACTACCGAACTGGAAATGAAGATCCGGGAGCTGCGCCAGCTCCAGCAGTTGATTGAGGAGGCCCAGGCAGAGGCCGAGGGCATCCGGGATGTTATCAAGGCCCACATGGGCGAGCGGGAGGAGCTGCTGGCCGGGGAGTATAAAGTGACCTGGAAGCCCGTCACGTCCTCCAGGCTGGACGCTGCGGCCCTGAGAGCGGCCTTGCCGGAGGTGGCGGCCTGCTTCACTCGTACCAGCACCGCCCGCCGCTTCTGCGTGGCGTAAAAGAAAGAGCCCTTACACGGCCACCCTTCCACAAGCGCCGTATAAGAGCCCATAACCACCCTGGAGGGGGTCAAGGGCATTGTACCACGGCCCCCTCCAGATTTCAAGATGGAGGAGATACCAATGGAGACAATACACACCGGGGCGGCCGCGATTACCTTCCCCACTACGCCGGAGGCGTTTATAGCCTATCAGGAGCAGCTTATTGGCCGGAGACTGAAGGAGAACGAGTGGGAAACTGTGGCTGCTTGGGTGGAAGCTTTTAATCTCTCTTATGAGGACGGCTTGAATCAGGATCGTGATATTCTTGTGAAGGGGTTGGACAAGCTGGATGAACTTATGGCCCGCCATGAAAACCATGAGGGCGTACATAAATTTGCCGAGGCTTGCCGGGCCTGGATGATTGAAGCCTGGAGGCAAGGAGCAGAAAGGAGCACTTCAAAATGATTGACATTATAACCGCGCTGTACCACGCCGCCAGCAGCGAGGAGCCGGACACGATGGACGGCCCCAGCCTGTGCGACT
>JAHAEW010000042.1 GCA_018374635.1 Clostridiales bacterium | reverse complement strand
TTTCGGGAATCCTTTTTCCAGTTCTCCATATTCAATCCCCCTTTTCTTTATTATACCAGAAGAACCCCGCCGCTGGCGAGGTTCTTTGACAGACTGAAGAGCCTGTTGCAGAAAACTTCTGCAACAGGCTCTCGGTATATCGGGGGAATGGTTTTTAGAAAGAAAGCGCGTGGCGGTGGGTCCAGCGGTGATAGCGGGCCTGCTCCTCCTCGTCGGCAAAGGGCTGGCCGTACTGCCGGGCGGCGACCACCTGGGCGCTCTGGGCGGTGTCGGACAGGGCGGCGTCCTGGGGAGCGGTGCACTCCCCCGCGGCCACGGCGGCCAGGGACTCGCACTCGCTGTCGCTGAACCGGGCGAGCAGGTGGAGGAAGGTGCGCAGATCCTCTCCGTCGGAGAAGGCGCCCGAGCAGATCTTCAGGGACACGGCGCAGGCGGCCAGACAGGGGTCGTCCCCCAGCTCCTCGGCCATGTTCCAGGCAATGGTCCCCGCGCTGGCCATGTGCAGGGCGGTCCAGACCGCCTCTTCACCGGAGCTCAGACGGGTCAGCAGCGCCGATTGCAGGGTAAAAAGTCGATTCATACCAGTTCACATCCCTTTCGGAGATTGGTTCCCCCGCCCGGGAAAAGCGGTGGGAGGGGGGCTGTTTCATGGGTTGAAAGTCATTATAGCATAAGGCGCCGACAGGGGGAAAGGGCGGAAGAAAATCTTGTGGACTACGCCGTCTATTTCCTGACATCCGGTTTCTCTTTTGGGCAAAAGCACAAGAAAGCGGGGCTTTTTCCGGAGAGAGTGCCTTGCCAAGTGGAGGGGAGAGGGACGCTTGCAATTTGAAAGAGAATATGCTATACTGTCTCATACTGATGCAGGCGCATCGAAATCTGTGGGAAGGAGCAGGTGAGCCCAGGTGGACGAACCTCCCTTGTGTCAACAGAATAGAGCGATTCCGAGGGCAGCCTTACTCCGCCGTGAGCTAGGGCTGTCCTTTCCTGCGTAGAGATGGAAACCAATATATGATGAAAATGGAGTTGATGAGTTCCCCTATGGGCAGTGACAGTATTGGAATGTTGATCGCAATTGTGATCCTGGTGGCCATGTCGGCCTACTTTTCCGCCACCGAGACGGCCTTTACCTCCCTCAACCGCATCCGGCTCAAGAGCCGGGCGGACAACGGCGACCAGCGGGCCGCCCGCACCTTAGCGCTGGCAGAGAGCTATGACAAGCTCCTCTCCACCATCCTGATCGGCAACAACATCGTGAACATCTCCGCCACCACCGTATCCACCCTCTTCTTTGTGGACCTGCTGGACGCGCAGAGCGGCCCCGCCGTCTCCACCGTGGTGCTCACCGTGGTGATCCTGGTCTTTGGCGAGATCTCCCCCAAGAGCCTGGCCAAGGAGTCCCCCGAGGCCTTCGCCATGTTCTCTACGCCCCTGCTGCGCTTTTTCATGGTGGTCCTCACCCCGGCCAACTTCCTCTTCAGCCAGTGGAAGCGCCTGCTCTCCAAGCTCTTCCATAACGCCTCCAACGACGGCATCACCGAGGAGGAGCTGGTCACCATGGTGGACCAGGCCGAGACCGAGGGCGGGCTGGACCAGCACGAGAGCCAGCTCATCCGGGCCGCCATCGAGTTCAACGACCTGGAGGTGGAGGAGATCCTCACCCCCCGGGTGGACATCGTGGCGGTGGAGGACACCGACTCCATGGACGAGATCGCCCGGGTCTTCGCCGAGAGCGGCTTCTCCCGCATCCCGGTCTACCATGAGGATATCGACGACGTGGTGGGCGTGATCCACGAGAAGGATTTCCACGCCGCCCGCTTCCACGGCCGGGAGGATGTGAGCTCCTTTATGAGCAATGTGCTCTACACCACCGGAAACACCAAGATCTCCGACCTGCTGCGCATCCTCCAGAAGGAGAAGGCCCACATGGTCATCGTGGTGGACGAGTACGGCGGCACCGAGGGCCTGGTCACCCTGGAGGACATCGTGGAGGAGCTGGTGGGCGAGATCTGGGACGAGCACGACGAGGTCATCGAGGAGTTCAAGAAGCAGGAGGACGGCAGCTATCTCATCTCCTGCAACGCCGACCTCACCGATCTCTTCGACCTCTTCTCCATCCGGGGAGAGTGCGACGCCAATACCGTCTCGGGCTGGGTCATGGAGCAGATCGGTCGGGTCCCCGAGGAGGGGGACCGCTTCCAGGCCGAGGGCCTGGACGTCACGGTCACCCGGGTGGACCACCGCCGGGTCATGGAGATCCGGGTGGAGGTCCTCCCCCAGGAGGACGGCGAGTCCCCGGAAAAGGAAAAATAAACGATCGGGACAAAAAAGGACGGCAGGCCGGTTGGCCTGCCGTCCTCTGCTATGGGAGCGGCGCTTATTTCTTGGCGGAGGCGTTCGGCTCCATGGAGTCGAAGATGCCCTTGGCGCTGGCGCACAGACCGGCCAGGCCCTGGATCTCGCTGGGGATGATGATCTTGGTGGCCCGTCCGTCGGCGGCGGCCTGGAAGGCCTCCAGCGCCTTGATCTTGACCACCTGGTCGTTGGGGTTGGCCCGGTTGAGCATCTCGATGGAGTCGGCCAGGGCCTGCTGCACCTTGAGGATGGCCTCGGCCTTGCCCTCGGCCTCCAGGATGGCGGCCTGCTTGGCCGCGTCGGCCCGCAGGATGGCCGACTGCTTCTCGCCCTCGGCTACCAGGATCTGGGACTGCTTCTGGCCCTCGGCCTGGAGGATGGACTCCCGGCGCTCGCGCTCGGCCTTCATCTGCTTCTCCATGGCATCCTGGATCTCTCTGGGCGGGATGATGTTCTTGAGCTCCACCCGGTTGACCTTGATGCCCCAGGGGTCGGTGGCCTCGTCCAGAAGGGTGCGCATCTTGGTGTTGATGATGTCCCGGCTGGTGAGGGTCTGGTCCAGCTCCAGCTCGCCGATGATGTTGCGCAGGGTGGTGGCGGTCAGGTTCTCAATGGCGCTCATGGGGTGCTCCACGCCGTAGGTGTAGAGCTTGGGATCGGTGATCTGGAAGTAGATCACGGTGTCAATCTGCATGGTGACGTTGTCCTTGGTGATGACCGGCTGGGGGGCGAAGTCCACCACCTGCTCCTTGAGGGAGACCGCCTTGGCCACCCGCTCAAAGAAGGGGACCTTGAAGTGGGGACCCACGCCCCAGACCGCGTGGAAAGCGCCCAGGCGCTCGATGACGTAGGCCTTGGACTGGGGAACGAACTTGATGTTGAGGACCAGGATCAGCAGGAGCAGGACTCCCAGGATACTCAGGACAATGGGCAGCATGTACGATTCCTCCTCTTAAATTTGGATTTTGACGGGGACAGCCGGGGAACGGGGGATGCTCAGGTCCGGGGGGCAGCGGCAGGGGCGCCTTCCGGCTCCACAAAGAGCTTGACGCCCTCCAGGCGTACCACCCGTACCCGGGTGCCGGCGGGGATGGTCTCCTCCCCGGCGCTGCGGGCCGACCAGTCCATGCCGCGGACCTGCACCGTGCCGGTGGAGCGGAGATTGTCGATGGCCTGGGTGACCATGCCCTCCATGCCAAGCACCCGGTCGGCGTTGGTGGAGGTGCGCCGGGCGGGATTCAGGTACTTGAGGGCCAGGGGCCGGAAGGCCGCCAGGCACAGGGCCGACACCGCCAGGAAGCAGGCGATCTGTGCCCAGATATTCTCCACCCACAGGGAGAGGAGCAGCGCGGCCAGCGCGCCGGCGGAGAACCAGATGGAGACCAGGCCCACCGTGAGGCCCTCCACCACCAGAAAGACCAACAGGGCGGCCAGCCAGAGAATGGTTGGGAGCATACGCGTCCCTCCTTTCACGGGCTCCGGCATAGGGGGGACCGGAGCGGAATGAGGTCTGCCGGGGATTCCGGAAACCTTGGTGGTATCATACCATATTTCCTGTGGAAAATCCACAGCCCTTCCGGGGCGGCTGGAGCGGTTTTTGGACCTCCACACCCGCTCCAGCCCGTCCGGGCGCGCGAAATCGCCTCTTTTCGCGTTCTGGGGCCAAAAGGGTTTGCCTTGCGGGGGAAAATCGGATATACTGGACGGGAATATATACATATCGGTATCCGATCTTTGATCAGAAATGGAGTATGTCTCGATGATGACCAACCTGCAACTTGTCGTCCCCACCCTCTTCGGCCTGGAGGGCCTGGCCGCGGAGGAGCTGCGCCGGCTCTCCCTGCCCGACGTCCGGGCCGAGAACGGCCGGGTCTTCTGCGGCGCCGTCCCCGCCGACATCGCCCGGGTCAACCTGAACCTGCGCACCGGCGAGCGGGTGCTGATCGTCCTGGGCCGCTTTTACGCCGGGGACTTCGACGCCCTCTTTGAGGGGGTGCGCGCCCTGCCCTGGGAGGAATTCATTCCCCGGGAGGGCGCCTTCCCGGTGAAGGGCCACTCCCTGAACTCGGCCCTCCGCTCGGTCCCCGCCTGCCAGTCCATCGTGAAAAAGGCCGTGTGCGCCCGCCTGGGGGCCAAGTACGGCCTGGAGAAGCTCCCCGAGACCGGGGCCCTCCACCAGATTCAGTTCTCCATCCTCAAGGACGAGGTCACCCTCATGCTGGACACCAGCGGCGCCGGGCTCCACAAGCGGGGCTACCGGGCGGTGGGCGTGGCGGCCCCCCTGCGGGAGACCCTGGCCGCCGCCATGGTGCTCCTCTCCCGCTACCGGGGGAGGGACCCCTTCTGCGACCCCTTCTGCGGCAGCGGCACCATTCCCATCGAGGCCGCCCTCATCGCCAAGAACCGGGCCCCCGGCCTGAACCGCTCCTTCGCCGCCCAGAAGTGGGACTGGCTCCCCGCCAAGGTGTGGATGGAGGGAGCCGACGAGGCCATGGACCAGGAGTTTGACGGACACTATGACATCTGGGGCGGGGACATGGACCCGGCTGCCGTGGCCATCGCCCGGGACAACGCGGTCAAGGCCGATGTGGAGGACCTGGTCCGCTTCGAGGTGGCCGACGCCCGCGCCTTCCGCCGGAGCGGCCCCTACGGGCGCATTGTCACCAACCCGCCCTACGGGGAGCGCATCCTGGAAAAGCAGGAGGCCGAGGCGCTCTACCGGGCCTTTGGACAGGCCGTGCGAGACCTGCCCGGCGGGTGGAAGGTCTCGGTCCTCTCCTCCCATACGGAGTTCGAGCGCACCTTCGGCCGCACGGCGGACAAACGCCGCAAGCTCTATAACGGCATGTTAAAATGTGACCTGTTTCAGTATACAGGCAGGAAATAGGAACGGATAAATTACAAGGAGGAATGAAACATGGCCCGTCGTTGGACCAAAGCCGCCCGAGCGGGGCTGGCCGCGCTGGTTCTGTGCGCCCTTCTTCCTCTGGGCGTACAGGCCGCGCCCGCCGGGGTGACCATCTGGGGCTACCAGGAGGGCATGGCCAAGGCCCAGAGCCCGGACGGGAAATTCGGGTACGCCAACGCCCAGCGGGAGGTGGTCATCCCCATGCAGTACACCTCGGTGCTGGACTTCACCCTGGGGCTGGGCCAGGTCCGGCTGGGCGACCGGCTGGGGGTCATCCGGCAGGACGGGACTTACCTTATCCAGCCCGAGTACGGCTCCCTCATCCACATGAACGGGGGCCTGTACATCGCCCAGAAGGGGACCAAGTGGGGGGTGGTGAGCCTGCTGCCCTTCTCCGACGGGAAGGGGGGGACCACCCAGATCTTCTACGACTTTGTCTATGACTCGGCCCGGCTGACCGAGGTGAGCGGGGGAGAGGCCCTCCTCCTCACCAGGGACGGGGAGACCACCGTCCTCCCCTTTTACCAGATCAACCAGCTCATGCTGGAGCGGCAGGTCCCCTCGGCCCGCTTCCCCCTCAACCGGGGGCGCCTGCCCGACTTCGCCGACGTGTCCCCCCGGTCCTGGTACGACCTGTGGGTGGACCTGGCCTACAACCTGGAGCTTATGGAGGGAGTGGGGAACAACCGCTTTGCCCCCGACAAACACCTGACCGTGGCCGAGGCGGTGCGCCTGGCCGCCTGCATGGAGAGCCGCCAGCGGGGGGACAACTTCCACCAGCAGAGCGTCTCCGGGACGGTGTGGTACCGCTCCTCGGTGGAATACTGCATCGCCAGCGGCATTTTGCAGCAAGGGGAGTTCACCGCCTATGACCGCCCCGTCACCCGGGCCGAGATGGCCCACATCTTCGCCGCGACCTCTCTGGGGCGGGCCATCCCCGAGAAGAACAGCCTGGAGCGGGTGAAGGCCGCCGTCCCCGACGTGAAGGCGGGGGACTATGCCGCCGACGACATCTATGCCCTCTATGCCAAGGGGGTGCTGGCCGGGAGCGACGGGAAGCTCACCTTCCGGCCCGGGGACACGGTCACCCGCGCCGAGGCCGCCGGCATCGCCGCGCGCATGGCCCGGATGGAACAGCGCATCACTCTCTTTTGAATCTGGACACAGTAGGATGGATGGACCATGAAACATTTGTTTGTGCTCAACCCCTCCGCGGGGCAGTATGACCGCAGCCGGGAGATGATTGCCCGGCTGGCCGACAACCTGGACCCCCTGTGCGTGGCTTGGGAGGCCCGGGTGACCGCCTACCCCGGCCACGCCGTGGAGCTGGCCCGGGCGGCCGCCGAGACGGGGGAGAGCGTGCGCATCTACGCCTGCGGGGGCGACGGCACCCTCAACGAGGTGGTCAACGGGGCCGCCGGGTATCCCAACGCCGCCGTGACCCAGTACCCCTGCGGATCGGGCAACGACTTTCTCCGGCTCTTCGGGCAGGACCGGGGGCGCTTTTATGATCTGAAGGAGCTGGTGTACGGCGACCAGGCTGCCGCCGACCTGATAGACTGCAACGGCCGCCTCTCCCTCAACATCTGCTCGGTGGGCTTTGACGCCCGCATCGGGCTGGGCATGGCCCAGTTCCGGCGCTATCCCATGGTCAGCGGGAGCATGGCCTACCAGCTCTCCCTGGTGAAAAACCTGATCGCCGGCATCGCCCGCCCCTACGAGGTGGAGGTGGACGGGGAGGTCTTTGCCGGGGACTTTTCCCTGCTGTGCGCCTGCAACGGGCGCTACTACGGCGGGGGCTTCCATCCCTCGCCCCGGGCCGTCCCCGACGACGGGGTGCTGGAATTTCTGTTGGTGAAGGGGGTCTCCCGCCTGACGGTGGCCCGGCTGGTGAAGCTCTACGCCGCGGGCCGGGCGGAGGAGATCCCGGAGCTGGTCATCCTCCGGCGGGGCAGGTCCATGAAGGTGCGCTGTGACCGGCTCTCCATGGTCAATGTGGACGGGGAGCGGCTGGATGCGGATGAGCTCTCCATATCCCTCTCTGCTAAAAAAGTGAATTTCATATTCCCCAGAGGGGCCTCCTGGGTCCCTGCCTCCGGAGCAAAAAATGAGATTTTGGGAGAAAAAAACAGATAAGAAGACTTTGAGGGAGATTGAACGAGATCTGCCTATAAATTCACCCATCATTCACAAAAAATTTAAAAATTAGGGCTTGCAGAATTGTACAACTAAGTTTATTATAATAAGCATGTTAGCACTCCGGTAAAATGAGTGCTAACACGCTGACATCGTTTGAGAAACATTATCACATATAAGGAGGAACCTGTTATGAAACTCAAGCCTTTGGCTGACCGCGTTGTCCTGAAGATGGTGGAGGCCGAGGAGACCACCAAGGGCGGCATCATCCTCACCGGCGCCGCTAAGGAGAAGCCCGAAGTGGCCGAGGTCATCGAAGTGGGCCCCGGCGGCGTGGTGGACGGCAAGGAGGTCGTCATGACCGTGAAGGCCGGCGACAAGGTCATCACCAGCAAGTACTCCGGCACCCAGGTCAAGGTGGACGGCGTGGAGTACACCATCGTGCGCCAGAGCGACATTCTGGCGGTTGTGGAGTAACAGACCACCGGCCGCTCCGGCGGCGGTGTATCAACATCTCATTTTTTGGAGGTAATTCATTATGGCTAAGATCATTTGCTACGGCGAGGAAGCCCGCCACGCTCTGGAGCGCGGCGTCAACCAGCTGGCCGACACCGTGAAGATCACCATGGGCCCCAAGGGCCGCAACGTGGTGCTGGCGAAGAAGTTTGGCGCCCCCCTCATCACTAACGACGGCGTGACCATCGCCAAGGAGATCGAGCTGGACGACCCCTTTGAGAACATGGGCGCTCAGCTGGTGAAGGAAGTCTCCACCAAGACCAACGACGTGGCCGGCGACGGCACCACCACCGCCACCCTGCTGGCGCAGGCCATCGTCCGCGAGGGCCTGAAGAACCTGGCCGCCGGCGCCAACCCCATGGTCATGAAGAAGGGCATCGCCAAGGCCACTTCTGCCGCCATCGAGGCCATCAAGGCCAACAGCCAGAAGGTCAACGGCAGCGACGACATCGCCCGCGTGGGCGCCGTCTCCTCCGGCGACGAGACCATCGGCAAGCTGATCGCCGAGGCCATGGAGAAGGTCTCCCACGACGGCGTCATCACCGTGGAGGAGTCCAAGACCGCTGAGACATACAGCGAGGTCGTGGAGGGCATGCAGTTCGACCGCGGCTACATCACCCCCTATATGGTCACCGACACCGAGAAGATGGAGGCCGTCCTGGACGATCCCTACATCCTCATCACCGATAAGAAGATCTCCAACATCCAGGAGCTGCTGCCCGTGCTGGAGCAGGTCGTCAAGACCAGCAAGCCCCTGATGATCGTGGCTGACGACGTGGAGGGCGAGGCTCTGTCCACCCTGATCGTCAACAAGCTGCGCGGCACCCTGAACGTGGCCTGCGTGAAGGCCCCCGGCTTCGGCGACCGCCGCAAGGAGATGCTCAGGGACATCGCCATCCTGACCGGCGGCACCCTGATCTCCGCCGACCTGGGCTATGAGCTCAAGGACGCCACCGTCGACATGCTGGGCATGGCCCGTCAGGTGAAGGTCCAGAAGGAGAACACCATCATCGTGGACGGCGCCGGCAGCAGCGAGGCCATCAAGAGCCGTGTGGATCAGATCCGCAGCGAGCTGGCCATCAGCACCTCCGACTACGACAAGGAGAAGCTGCAGGAGCGCCTGGCCAAGATGGCCGGCGGCGTGGCCATCATCCGTGTGGGCGCTGCCACCGAGGTGGAGATGAAGGAGAAGAAGCTGCGCATCGAGGACGCCCTGAACGCCACCCGCGCCGCCGTTGAGGAGGGTATCGTGGCCGGCGGCGGCACCGCCTATGTGAACGCCGTCTCCGCTGTGGAGAAGCTCATCCCCGAGATGGAGGGCGACGAGAAGACCGGCGTGCGCATCATCGCCAAGGCCCTGACCGAGCCCATGAAGCAGATCGCCGCCAACGCCGGCATCGACGGCTCCGTGGTCCTGGAGAAGATCCGTGAGTCCGGCAAGGTGGGCTACGGCTTCGACGCCTACAAGGAGACCTATGTGGACATGATCTCCGCCGGCATCGTGGACCCCACCAAGGTGACCCGCTCCGCTCTGGAGAACGCGGCTTCCATCGCCGCCACCCTGCTGACCACCGAGTCCCTGGTGGCCGACAAGAAGGAGCCTGCCGCTCCCGCTCCCGCCGCTCCCGACATGGGCGGCATGTACTAAGCAGCTGCCAAGGCTATGGCCCCCGGAACCGAGTGTTCCGGGGGCCTTCTTGCATTGACTCATATGTTAGAGCAAAAATTATTGTTTTTCAAAAAATAGCTTTTGGATTATACCCGAATAAGCTCTGTGACAGTGACATTTGCCTGCCTATATGCAAACTCGAGCAGTTGTTTTGAGTTGCTCCCTGGCTGCCATGCATAAGCAATTAAATAATCGCAATGCATTAGCATATATTTATTGGCTCTGGAAATTGCAAACCTGCGAGGAACATGTTCCATTTCCGGAGGATAAAATGTGCTGTCATATCCTTCGGGAGCAAGAACTTCTCTTTCAAACGGATGATATGGAAGCAATATGGAAAGTGATATTCCTGGAAACAATCTCTTTGCTTTGATTACTGCACAGGCAGCCATGCGATCAAATGCTCCGTATTGTCCGACCACAAATTCAGTTACCCCATAATCAACAATATGTTTTCTAATGGCCTCTTCTAACTGTGGCATAATGGATTTCTCTGCGTTTCGATGTCCAATAAGAAAACATATCATGATGAAATCACCACCCTCCTTGTATTGTGATTATACCCACAATACTTGTTTTCTGCAACATTGAATATAATTGCTGTATGGAAACTTGAGGTGGTGATAACAATCTTTGATTATGGCCCGCTATGGAAAACCATGGAGCGAATGCAAGTGTCGCAATACCAGCTTTTAAAGGGCGGTATTGATAATAAAACTTTGGATTCGCTGAAAAAGGGAAAAAATATCACCATGGTTACACTCGAAAAGCTGTGTAAAATCATTGGTTGTACCCCAAACGATATCGTTGAATTTAAGTAAGGCTACCAAACAATATATTTGGTAGCCTTCGGTTTTACAAGAGAGCCATTGAGTTGTGTGAAATGTCGTTTTTGTTATCACTGCTTCGCAAAATGGTTGAAAGGAAGCACAAAATGTGATATAGATATAAAAAACATGAATCGTGGAGTGGCCGGTATCCCAACATATCCATGAAACAGGTAAAGGCAGGCCTGCTGGAAGGAGTACATATGAAAAAAACGACGAACTTGCCGGATCAGAGCTTCTGGAAAAAAGCGGCTGTATCCACCGTTTGTCAGTACCTTTTTTTCAAAGCGGTTTTTGCCGGATATCTTCAGCTCTATATCGTATCGCATTCTTACCGGGCAACGGTATGGGGCGGGGTGATCCTGTGTTTCGCCATACCGGTCGTTGGCGGGTGCGGATATTGCTGGCTCCGGAATCGGAGGACCTTCGGGTTCCGGCCCGGGCAGATGAGAGAGCCGCTGGCTGTGCAGAGACTGAGTGTCCGGGTGCTGACCACGGCCTGTTTCCTGGTGTGCGGGTATGTGCTGGAGCGGATGCGCGCAGGCAGTCCGGAGCTGCCGGTCAGATGGTTTGCGGCAACCGGGCTGAGCGATGATTTTGTGTTTCACCTTGTTTTCAGTTTTCCGCTGTATCTCGTGACCGCCCTGTTTCCGGTATCCTATGCCGTTGCGGAGTGGCTATGTAAGCCCGCGGCACAGGAATGCAATCAATGAAATACAGGAGAGCGAAAAGAATGAGGGGAGCTTGATCCCCTCATTCTTTTTCATGTTTTTTTCGGTTGGGTGTACGAAAACGTGCACCATTCCCGCCGGGGACGCCTTGGGTATCCAGAAAAATATGAGGTGATCCAAATGAGCGGACGAAAAAGATCCTCCCGCACGGTGCTCCCCTGGCTGACCGCCCGGTCGGACGGGAAGGAGGGGCGGTTCATCCAGGTGGGCAACTCCCTTCTGCTGGACAAGCGGGTGCAGCAGCTGAGCGGCAACGCCATGCGGCTCTATCTCTGCATGGCCATGGAGAGCGGCGGGAGGCGGCATTTCCTCTTTCCCCAGGCGGTGGGGAAGAAGTACGGCATCTGTCCGGCGGGACTGTGGCGCGGCATGGCCGAGCTGGAGGAAAAGGGCTTCCTCTCCCACCGGTCCGGGAAGAATGTGCGCCAGCCCAATGAGTACGTCTTTTCCCTGGAGTGGAGAACGGGAGAGAAGCCTCCCGCGTTTCCGTCCCCCGTGGCTATATGTAGTATATCTCCCTCAGAATGAGAGAAGGAGAGGAGCCGGTTTTTCTCACTGGTTCTCGCAAAATGAAGGAGTGAAGGGGCCGTTTTGTGGATGGGTTCTCTCAAAATGAGAGAAGATCGGGGCCGTCCTTCCCTCAAAATGAGAGAGCCGAAAAGACTGTGATCCCGAAAAGTGGACAAAAAAGCAGGAAGATGGGACCTTTGTCCGCATCTTCCTGCTGTATGGATGTTCGATGTGTTCCGCCGGGGGAGAGGTCAGCTTCTGGCCTTGCTGTCCACTTCTTCCTTCAGCTTGGCCTGGAAGGCGTCGAAGGACAGGACCTCCTGCTCGCCCCTGCGGTTGCGCACGGCCACCTCGCCGCTCTCCACTTCCTTGTCGCCCACGATCAGCATATAGGGGACCTTTTCCAGCTGGGCCTCCCGGATCTTGAAGCCGATCTTCTCACTGCGGTGGTCCGTTTCAACCCGATAACCGAGCGCATTCAGACGGGCAGACACTTGATCGGCGTACTCCGCCGCCCGATCTGTAATGGGGAGGATCTTGACCTGCACCGGAGCCAGCCAAGTGGGGAAAGCACCGGCGAAGTGTTCGGTAATAACGCCGATGAAACGCTCAATGGAGCCCAATACCACACGGTGGACCATGATGGGGCGATGCTTTTCATTGTCGGCGCCCACATATTCCAGTTCAAAGCGCTCGGGAAGCTGGGAATCCAGCTGGATCGTGCCGCACTGCCAAGTACGGCCCAGAGAGTCTGCCAGATGGAAGTCCAATTTGGGGCCGTAGAAAGCGCCGTCTCCCTCATTGACCACGTAGGTCTTGCCCATCTCGGTGATGGCTTCCTTCAGCACATCCTGGTTGTGCTCCCACTGCTCCACAGTGCCGATGTGGTCCTCGGGCATGGTGGACAGCTCGATCTCATAGTGCAGTCCAAAGACGGAGTATACCTCGTCAAAGAGCTTGACCACATTTTTGATCTCGTCCTTGAGCTGCTCGGGGGTCATGAAGATATGGGCGTCATCCTGGGTGAAGCAGCGTACGCGGAACAGTCCGTGAAGGGCGCCGGACAGCTCATGCCGGTGCACAAGGCCAAGTTCGCCGATACGCAGGGGGAGATCGCGGTAGGAGTGGGGCGTATTCTTGTAAACCAGCATGCCGCCGGGACAGTTCATGGGCTTGATGGCGAAATCCTCTTCGTCAATAGTGGTGGTATACATATTGGCCTTGTAGTGAGCCCAGTGACCAGAACGTTCCCACAGAGAGCGGTTGAGAATGATAGGCGTGGAAATTTCTACATAGCCATAGCGCTTGTGGATCTGCCGCCAGTAGTCGATGAGGGTGTTTTTCAGGACCATGCCCTTGGGCAGAAAGAAGGGGAAGCCAGGACCCTCATCCATGATGGTGAACAGGCCCAGTTCACGTCCAAGCTTACGGTGATCGCGTTTCTTGGCCTCCTCAATACGCTGGAGATAGGCGTCCAGCTCGTCCTTCTTGGGGAAGGCGATGCCGTAGATGCGCTGGAGGGTCTGCCGGCTGGAGTCCCCGCGCCAATAGGCGGCGTTGCAGGCGGTGAGCTTGATGGCGTTGCCCTTGACCCGGGCGGTGGAGTCCAGGTGGGGGCCGGCGCACAGGTCGGTGAACTCGCCCTGCTTGTAGAAGGAGATGTGGGCGTCGGCGGGGAGATCCTGGATGAGCTCCACCTTGTAGGGCTCGCCCTTCTCCTCCATGAACCGGACGGCCTCCTCCCGGGGCAGCTCAAAGCGCTCCAGCTTGAGCTTCTCCTTGCAGATCTTGCGCATCTCGCCCTCGATCTGCTCCATGAGCTCGGGGGTGAAGGGGAAGGGGGAGTCCAGGTCGTAGTAGAAGCCCTCCTCAATGGAGGGGCCGATGGCCAGCTTCACCTCGGGAAACAGGCGCTTGACCGCCTGGGCCAGGATGTGGGAGCAGGTGTGCCAGTAGGTCTGGCGGTACGCGGGATTTTCGAAGGAAAACTCGTTCTTGACTTCTTCGGACATACAGATAACCTCCTCATTCGGTCTTTGGAATGCGGGGCAAAACAAAAGCGCCTCACCCCTGAATTGGTCAGGGGTGAGACGCAGAAAGTCCCACGGTTCCACCCTGCTTGCAAAAAAGAAGTGCGGAGCACCCGGGCGCATGACGCCGAGGTGTACAGGGCCTGCACATCTGATTTTGCCGCTTGTGACTTTCTGTAACGGGAAAGCCCCGGCCCGGTCCTCCCGGGCGGCTCGGGAGTGGTACGGCCGCCGCGTGTCGCAGGGCGCTTGCACCAAAAGCGCGCCCCTCTCTGTCCGCCGCTGCGCGGTTTCTTCTCCGTCATAGCCTCTTTGACAGGGGTACTATATCACCAATCGGGGGTGCTGTCAAGGGAGGAGGAGCATCTTTTTCGGGGAAGCCGGGCGGATCTCTCCGCATCCGCCATGCGGACGTAGTATGCAAGAAGCTGTTCCCGGCAGGCCGCGGCGCTCCCATCCGGCAGAGCTTCACCAGCCAGGTAGTACAGGGCCTCCCGCCACATAGGAGCGGGAAAGGCGGAGGCGGGCGTGCACAGCAGGGCCAGACGGACCTCGGGGGTGCGGCGCAGTTCGGACAGACATGTCTGCCGGACCAGAGCGGCCAGATGATCCAACAGATGGGGGGTGGACATGGATGCTACCTCCGAAAACAGTCTAAGAGTGTATAATTACACTATAAGGCCGAAAAATATCTATGTCAAGTGTAAAAAAACGCTTTATAAGTTGTTTCAAGGAGGGGGGATAGCGTCCAAAATAAAAGAAAAAAGTGTGGGGTGAGGGCATGGCGATCGACTATCATGAGATGGGACAGCGCATTGCCGCGCGCCGGAAGGCGCTTGGGCTGCGGCAGGCTCAGGTCTGTGAGCGGTGTGACATCAATGGAAACTACCTCTCCAACATCGAGCGGGCGGTGTCCATTCCCAGCTTGGAGGTCCTGATGCGCATCTGCACCGCGCTGGATACGACGCCCGACGCGCTGCTGCTGGGGACCTCCTCCCGGGGGGACAACGGACTGCGCCAGGAGCTGAGCGAGCAGCTGCGCGGACTGGACCGAAAGCAGCTTGCCATGGTCAAGAGCTTCGTCACCTGGCTGCGGGAACAGGAACTTTAAAGCGCAATTTACAAACTATTCATAATTCCGTCACGGTTTAGCCGTATTTACAAGGTAAGATAAAACACGGAAGCAGGGAAGAGCAGACCTGGCTTCCAACATATCAGACACGCCAACCAATCCCTCTCCAACCCCTTTGCAAACACACAACACACACACCCAGAAAACCCCGGCCGGGCAGGCCGGGGTTTTTTGGTGCGGCGTGTCTTTTCCCCCGGCCTGACGGACGGGGCGTTTGGTTCTCTTGCAATCGGGGAAAGAATGGACTATCATATAAATCGTAGCGGACCGTTTTCTGGAAGCGGTCCAGACGATCCTCAAAGGAGGTCATCCCATATGCGCGATGGTTTTATCAAAGCGGCGGCCGGCACCCCAAAGATCCGGGTGGCGGACTGCCGTTATAACGCGGAACAGATCTTTACCCTCATGCGGGAGGCGGACAAGCAGGGGGTGCGGGTGCTCTGCCTGCCCGAGCTGTGCGTCACCGGCTACACCTGCGGGGACCTGTTCCTCCAGCCCACCCTGCTCCGGGGGGCGGAGGAGGCCCTGGCCACCATTCTGGCGGCCACGAAAAATCTGGACATGGTCACTGCCCTTGGCCTTCCTGTGCGGAATAAAAGCGATAATAAATTGTATAACTGTGCAGCTATAATACAAAAGGGAGAAATTTTGGGCCTGGTACCCAAAGCTTACCTGCCCAATTACGGGGAGTTTTATGAGGGCCGCTGGTTTTCCTCAGGGCTGGGCGTGGAGTTTGAGGCCGAGCTGTGCGGGCGCAAGGTACTGGTGAGCAGCCGGGCCCTCTTCCCCTGCCGGGAGATGCCCTCCCTGGTCCTGGGGGTGGAGATCTGCGAGGACCTGTGGGCCGGCGCGCCACCCTCCGTGGAGCTGGCCCGGGGCGGGGCCACGGTGATCCTGAACCTCTCGGCATCCGATGAGCTGGTGGGCAAGGCGGAGTACCGCCGCTCCCTGGTGGCGGGACAGTCGGCCCGCCTGGTGTGCGGCTATGTCTACGCCAACGCCGGGGAGGGGGAGTCCACCACCGACCTGGTCTTTACCGGGCACGACCTGGTGGCCGAAAACGGCTCCCTGCTGGCCGAGCGGCGCTTTGCCGCGGGGCTGACAATCAGCGAGATCGACGTGGAGCGCCTGGCCTATGAGCGCCGCCGCCTGACCACCTTCACCGCCGGAGCGGGCGCGGCCGAGATGCGCCGGCTGCCCTTTTCCCTCCCGGTGGAGGAGACCCGCCTCACCCGGCATGTCAATCCCCTCCCCTTCATCCCCGAGAACGCGGTGGAGCGGAAGGACCACTGCGATGAGATCCTCCTCCTCGCCGCCCTGGGCCTCAAGAAGCGCATGGAGCACAGCGGGGCCAGAGCCGCCGTGGTGGGGCTCTCCGGCGGGCTGGACTCCACCCTTGCCATCCTCATCACCAGCGTGGCCATGCACCTGATGGAACGCCCGGCCAGCGACATCGTCGCCGTCACCATGCCCTGCTTCGGCACCACCGACCGCACCCGGGACAACGCCGTGGAGCTGGCCGAGCGCCTGGGGGCCACCCTCCGGCGCATCGACATCGGAGAGTCGGTCCGCCGCCACTTCAAGGACATCGGCCAGTCCATGGGCGAGCACAACGTGACCTTTGAGAACGGGCAGGCCCGGGAGCGGACCCAGGTCCTCATGGACATCGCCAACCAGTGCGGCGGCCTGGTGGTGGGCACCGGGGACCTCTCCGAGCTGGCCCTGGGCTGGTGCACCTACAACGGCGACCATATGAGCATGTACGGGGTCAACGCCTCCATCCCCAAGACCCTGGTGCGCCATCTGGTCTCTTATGTGGCCGGGGACAAGGCGGAGGAGGACCAGGCCCTCTCGGACGTCCTCAGCGACATCCTGGACACGCCCGTGTCCCCCGAGCTCCTCCCCGCCATCGAGGGGAAGATCGCCCAGAAGACCGAGGACCTGGTGGGGCCCTATGAGGTCCACGACTTTTTCCTCTACTACGCCGTGCGCTGGGCGTTCCCGCCCCGGAAGGTGCTCCGCCTGGCTGAGTACGCCTTTGGGCGCGCTTACGACCGCGCGGTCCTTCTGAAGTGGCTGAAAAACTTCTACCGCCGGTTCTTTGCCCAGCAGTTCAAGCGCTCCTGCCTGCCCGACGGCCCCAAGGTGGGGTCGGTGGCCCTCTCTCCCCGGGGCGACTGGCGGATGCCCAGCGACGCCGTGGCCGAGCTGTGGCTGGACGAGCTGGAAGGGCTTATGTAAGATCGGCCCGATACGCGGGGCGCTGTCCGGGGGACGGCGCCCCGTCCCTTTCATTTCACAAGAGAGTGGTGATTCCCATGCATACCTATCTGGATTTGTTCTGGACCTTTGCCAAAATCGGCGTGTGTACCTTTGGCGGCGGCTACGCCATGCTGCCCATCCTCCAGCGGGAGCTGGTGGAGAAGCGGGGGTGGGCCACGGAGGAGCAGCTCTCCGACTACTTCGCCATCGGCCAGTGCACACCCGGCATCATCGCGGTCAACACCGCCACCTTCGTGGGCCACAGCCGGAAGGGCAACACCGGCGGAGTGGTGGCCACCCTGGGGCTGGTCTTTCCCTGCATCATCATCATCATGCTCATCGCGGCCTTCCTTCAGAATTTCGCCCATCTGAGCGTGGTGGTCCACGCCTTCAACGGCGTGCGGGCCTGCGTGTGCGCCCTGATCCTCTCCAGCGTGCTCAAGCTGCGCAAGAGCACCGTGGTGGACCGGCCCACCGCCGTCCTCTTCGCGGTGGTGCTGGTGCTGGCGGCAGCGGGGGCCTTCGTCACCTTTGCGGGGCGCGTTCCCGGGGGAGATGTGATCGACTTCCTGCTCTCGCCCATCGTGCTGGTGGTGGGCGCGGGGACGGCCGGTCTGTGCGTCCGGGCGGCGGGAGGAGGGGAGAAGGCATGATCTATCTGCGCCTCTTCTTTGAGTTCTTCCAGGCCGGGCTCTTCTCGGTGGGCGGGGGCCTGGCGACCATCCCCTTTCTCACCGACATCGGGTCTAGGACCGGGTGGTTCACCCCCGGGGAGCTGGCCGACATGATCGCCGTCTCCGAGTCCACTCCCGGAGCCATGGGGGTGAACATGGCCACCTATGTGGGCTTCCACGTGGGGGGCGTTCCCGGGGGCGTGATCGCCACGCTGGGACTGGTCTGCCCCTCCATCCTGGTGATTCTGCTCATCGCCCGGTTCCTCCGGCGCTTCCGGCAGAGCCGGCAGGTGGACGCGGTCTTTTACGGCCTGCGTCCGGCCTCTACCGCCCTCATCGCCGCGGCCCTGCTGGAGGTGTGCTCCATCGCGCTGGTGGACCTCTCCGCCCTGTTTGGGGGCGCGGTGGGGAGCGCCTTCCACTGGAAGGCCATCGTGCTGGCCGTGGTGATCTTCCTCTGCATGCGGGAAAAGCACCTCAAGAAGCTCCACCCCATCGTCTTCATCGCCGCCTCGGCGGTGGTGGGCGTTCTCTTCCAATTCTAAACGAAACAGCGGGCCGCCGCGGAGGAAACCCTCTGCGGCGGCCCGTTTGTCTCCCCTCAGGGGAGGAGGGAGCTCTCCCCCCGCTCCACATAGTGGGCGTCGGCCCGGAGGACCAGGCGGCGGGGGCCGTCCGGATTCAGGTCCAGCTCGGCGGGGAGAACAAAGCGCACCGCCGGCCCCTCCACCTCCGCCCGGCCGGGGCCCGGCTGAGGCGGGAGAAGAAGGGTCCGCAGGCCCCTGGGAAAGGGATTTCCCGCTCCGTCCAGCTCCTCCAGCGCGATGGCGGCCGCCACCTGGCGGTCGGGCAGCACGCCGGAGAGGTGAAGGGTGACCGAGAGCACCCGGCCCCCGTCCCCCGGGGAGAAGGGGGGCAGGTCGCAGCCCACCGCGTCGCTTCCCTCCAGCTGGAGGGGAAGGGTCACACTCGCCTGGGAAAAAGTGGCGTCCATTTGCCGCACCTCGCATTCCAGTCATTCATACGGCAGTCTCTGCGCGTATGTACCGTCCGCGAAAAAGAGGAGCGCCCGCAGGGTGCGGACGCTCCATTCTATGCTCACCGGGTCTGACCGGTGCCGTAGATGACGTATTTGGAGGAGGTGAGCTCCTCCAGGCCCATGGGGCCACGGGCGTGCATCTTCTGGGTGGAGATGCCGATCTCAGCCCCCAGGCCGAACTCCCCGCCGTCGGTGAAGCGGGTGGAGGCGTTGACATAGACCGCCGCCGCGTCCACCTCGTCCAGGAAGCGCTGGGCGGTGAAATAGTTGTTGGTGACGATGGCCTCGGAGTGGCCGGTGCCGTGGGCGGCGATGAAGTCCATGGCCTCCTCCACGCCGGAGACCACCTTGCAGGCCAGAATGTAGTCGCCGAACTCCGTGTCCCAGTCCTCGGCGACAGCGGGGCGCACCCAGTCCCCCAGGATGGCACGGGTCTCGTCACAGCCCCGTACCTCCACCTGCTTGGTCCGCAGCAGCTCCCACGCCATGGGGAGGAAGTCGGCGGCCACCGACCGGTCCACCAGCACGCACTCGGCGGCGTTGCACACCGAGGGGCGGGAGCACTTGGCGTTGAAGAGGATGCGCGCGGCCATGTCCAGGTCGGCCTCTCCGTCCACATAGATGTGACAGACGCCCACGCCGGTCTGGATGACCGGTACCCGGGCGTGCTCCACCACCGAGCGGATGAGCCCCGCGCCGCCGCGGGGGATGAGCACATCCAGATAGCCCGTCAGGTTCATGAGCTCCTGGGCGCTCTCCCGGCTGGTGTCATTCACCAGGGCCACGCAGTCCCGGGGAAGCCCGGCCTCCTCCAGAGCGTCCCGCATGACGGCCACCATGGCCGAACTGGAGTAGAAGGCCTCCTTCCCACCCCGGAGGATGACCGCGTTGCCCGACTTGAGGCAGAGGGCGGCGGCGTCCACCGTGACGTTGGGGCGGGCCTCATAGATGATGCCGATGACCCCCAGAGGCACCCGGCGCTTGCCGATGGTCAGCCCGTTGGGGCGCACGCCCATCTTCACGGTCTGGCCGATGGGATCGGGCAGGGCCTTCACCTGGCGCACCCCATCCACGATGCCGGCCACACGCCCCTCGTCCAGGGCCAGGCGGTCCAGCAGGGCCGGGCGCATCCCGGCGGCCCGGGCGGCCTCCAGATCCCGCTGGTTGGCGGCGAGGATCTCGCCGGAGCGCCGCTCCAGGGCGGCGGCGATGGCCTCGAGGGCAGCGTCCTTCCGGGCGCTCCCCGCCACGGACAGTACGCGGGCGGCCTGGCGGGCGGCCAGACCCTGTGTCTCCAGAATGGTCATATCACTTCACTCCTTTTTTTGATAAAAACAGATGGCCCCGTACAAACTAGAGCGGGACGGAGGGTTTTAGTCCCGCCGGGGCGCGCAGAACCGGGTGCCGATGTCCTCTCCGGCCACGATGCCGTAGAGGTCCTCCATCCGGCTGCCGTTGGCGATGACCATGTCGATGCCGTGGGACATGGCCCGCTGGGCGGCAGTGATCTTGGTGACCATGCCGCCGGTGCCCCACTTGGAGCCCTTGCCCCCGGCCAGGGCCTGGATCTCGGGGGTGATGGCCTCCACCCGGTGGATGAGCTTGGCGTCCGGATTCTGGTGGGGATCGGAGTCGTACAGTCCGTCGATGTCGGAGAGCAGGATGAGGAGATCGGCCTTACACAGCCCGGCCACGATGGCCGAGAGGGTGTCGTTGTCGCCCAGCACCTTGGCGTGGCCGGTCTCGATCTCGGCCGAGGAGACCGAGTCGTTCTCGTTCACGATGGGGATGCACCCCAGCTCCAGCAGGGCAGAGAAGGTGCTGGAGAGGTGGGCGGCCCGGATGGGGTCCTCCACATCGTCTCCGGTGAGGAGGATCTGGGCCACGTTCTGGTTATACTCCCCGAAAAATTTGTCGTAGAGGTGCATCATCTCGCACTGGCCGATGGCGGCGGCGGCCTGCTTCATGCGAAGCTCGGCGGGCCGCTCTTTCAGGCCCAGCTTTCCAGTGCCGATGCCGATGGCGCCGGAGGAGACCAGGATGATCTCATGCCCCATCCCCTTCAGGTCGGACAGGGTGCGGGAGAGGCGCTCCATACTGCACAGGTTCAGGCTTCCGGTGGAGCGGGTGAGGGTGGAAGTGCCAACCTTGACCACCACGCGCCGGGTTTGATGTTGTTCGTCCAAAGAGAGTCACGCTCCTCGATGAGATACTGCCCCCGAAAGGCAGTGAAGGGTAAGGCAAGTATAGCACAAAAGCACCATAGGGGAAAGCTAAACTTTCCAGTCGGCGGTTTTTGGCGTACTTTGGGACAAAAGCGCAAATTTAGCCGCCCTTTTCGGAGGTTTTGTTATTGAAATTTACCCGAAAATGGAGTACAATAACCTCCGACAAACGGATGGGAAATCCCTGAAAATGAGGTGGTTTTGTGCTCAATCTGGTACTGGTCGAGCCGGAGATCCATATGAACACGGGCAACATCGCCCGCACCTGCGCGGCCACCCGGAGCCGGCTGCATCTCATCAAGCCCCTGGGCTTTGACATCAGTGACAAGGCCGTCAAGCGGGCGGGACTGGACTACTGGCATATGGTGGATCTGCACGTATACGAGAACCTGGACGACTTCTTCCAGCGCACCGGCGCCCAGGACATCTGGCTGGCCACCGCCAAGGCAAGCCGCCCCTATACGGAGGTGCGCTTCCAGCCCGACTGCTACCTGCTCTTCGGCAAGGAGAGCACGGGGCTTCCCCAGGCGCTGCGGGAGCAGTATGCCCAGCGGTGCATCCGCATCCCCATCCGGGAGGGGGCGCGCTGCCTCAACCTGTCCAACTCCGCGGCCATCCTGGCCTTTGAGGCCCTGCGGCAGTGGGGCTTCCCCGGGCTGGAGACGGCGGGGGAGATGGCGGTCGAGTGACGGCGCGGCCCGGGTCGCTTCCCCTTTCGCGCAGAGCGTTACCGGTCAACATGAAAGGAGCCAGACACCGAATGAATTACAACAAAAAGACTGTGAAGGACATCGACGTCAAGGGCAGGAAGGTCCTTCTCCGCTGTGACTTTAACGTACCGCAGGACAAGGCCACCGGCGCCATCACCGACGACAAGCGCATCGTGGCCGCCCTGCCCACCATCCGCTACCTCCTGGAGGAGGGCGCGGCGGTCATCGCCTGCTCCCACCTGGGCAAGCCCAACGCCACCTTCGACTCCTTCGTGAAGAAGCAGACGGAGAAGGGCAAGGACCCCGCCACCCTGACCGAGGAGGCGTGGAAGAAGTCCCTGGCAAAGCTCTCCCTGGCCCCTGTGGCCAAGCGCCTGAGCGAGCTGCTGGGCCGCGAGGTCATCATGGCCGCCGACGTGGTCGGCCCCGACGCCACGGCCAAGGCCGCCGCCCTGGAGCCCGGCCAGATCCTCCTGCTGGAGAACACCCGCTTTGAGAAGGGCGAGACCAAGAACGACCCCGAGCTGGCCAAGAAGATGGCGGCCATGGCCGATGTGTACGTGTCCGACGCGTTCGGCGCCGTTCACCGCGCCCACGCCTCCACCGCAGGCGTGGCGGCCTATCTGCCCGCCGTGTCCGGATTCCTGATCCAGAAGGAGCTGGAGATCATGGGCAATGCCCTGGCCAACCCCAAGCGCCCCCTGGTGGCTATCCTGGGCGGCTCCAAGGTCTCTTCCAAGATCGGCGTCATCAATCACCTGCTGGACATCGCCGACACCATCATCATCGGCGGCGGCATGTGCTACACCTTCGCCAAGGCCCAGGGGATCGGCGTGGGCAACTCCCTGCTGGAGACCGACTGGCTGGACTACTGCCGTGAGATGATGCAGAAGGCCAAGGACAAGGGCGTCAAGCTGCTCCTGCCTGTGGACGGCGTGGCCGCTGTGGAGTTCTCCGCCGACGCCAAGCCGGTGGCCGTGGACGGCGCGGGCATCCCCGGCGGCATGATGGGGATGGACATCGGCCCCAAGACCATCGCCCTGTACACCGCGGCCGTAAAGGAAGCCGGCACCGTTATCTGGAACGGCCCCATGGGCGTTTTTGAGTTCCCCGCCTTCGCCGAGGGCACCCGGGCCGTGGCCCAGGCCATGTCCGAGACCGACGCCGTCACCATTGTGGGCGGCGGCGACTCGGCGGCGGCCGTGGCCCAGCTGGGCTTCGGCGGCCAGATGACCCACATCTCCACCGGCGGCGGCGCCTCCCTGGAGTTCCTGGAGGGCAAGGAGCTGCCCGGCGTGGCGTGCCTGCTGGACAAGTAAGAGAGTTCCGTGCCGGGCAGCTCCGGGGGTCCCCATGTGAGCCCAGCGGAGCGGGTCACATGGGGAGAGGAGACGCAAGGGAGCGAACGAAGTTTTCCGCGCAAAGCGGGAAACGGAGGGAGCGGACTTTGCGGGGACGACGCCCGGCGTGGCGTGCCTGCTGGACAAGTAAGAGTTTTACCGGGCTTTGGCCGCGCCGCGCGAGCGGGAGCGGGCCGCACCGGAAGGTGCGTCCAAGCGTTTGCAGGGCAAACCTTGCGGTAGGGTAGATTTACTCCGCCCGAGGAAGAAAAGGCAAAGGGTTCCCCGGAGAAGGGCGGCTTCGCCGGGGAACGGCCTGCCTGCTGGACAAGGAAAAGAGTTTCGTGCCGGGCCAACCGGATGCTTTGCGGGAAAAACGATGTTTTTGAAAGCAGAAGTGCACTATTTTCGATTTTTCGCTTGACAAGTTTGAAAAATGACGTAAAATAATTGAATTGGGCCGCACATGTCATCCTGCGCCCCGTTTACCGAGATTTCAGCGGCGTAGTTCTGCAAAAGTCGTTTTGAAACGCCAACGGAAAGAAGCATTTTTGAGGAGGCCAAACAGCCATGAACAGAAGATACCGCAAGACCATCATCGCCGGCAACTGGAAGATGAACAAGACCCTCTCCGAGACCCGCGCTTTTGCCGAGGAGCTCAAGCCCCTGCTGGGCAAGCCCAAGTGGTGCGAGGTGGTGCTGTGTGTTCCCTATGTGAACATCCCTGCCGCCGTGCGCCTCTTCAAGGAGTGCCGTGTGGCCATCGGCGCGGAGAACGTTCACTACGAGTCTCACGGCGCCTACACCGGCGAGGTCTCCGCGGAAATGCTAAAGGAGCTGGGCGTGAAGTACGTCATCATCGGCCACTCTGAGCGCCGCAGCTACTACAATGAGACCGATTTCACCGTCAACAAGAAGGTCCACGCCGCCCTGGAGGCCGGCCTGTACCCCATCGTGTGCGTGGGCGAGAGCCTGGAGCAGCGTGAGCTGGGCGTGACCATGGACCTGATCTCCTATCAGGTGAAGGCCGCTCTGGCCGGCGTGCCCGCCGAGAAGATGCGCCATGTGGTCATCGCCTATGAGCCCCTGTGGGCCATCGGCACCGGCAAGACCGCCACGGCCGAGCAGGCCGGCGAGGTGTGCGAGTCCATCCGCGCCGTCATCCGCAAGCTCTATGGCGCACGCGTGGCCCGCTCCGTGACCATCCAGTACGGCGGCTCCATGAACGCCAAGAACGCCCACGAGCTGCTGGCTCAGCCCGACGTGGACGGCGGCCTCATCGGCGGTGCCGCCCTGAAGGCCCCCGACTTCGTACAGATCGTCAACGCTGCCAACCAGGAGTAAGCCTGCGGCGGCGGGCGGACCCCTCCTCCAAGGAGGGCCCAGAACGCGCCGCTCTTCTTCATTTTGTCAGAACCGAGGTTTATCTATGAGTAAAACGCCGACTACCCTCATCATTATGGACGGATTTGGCCTGACCGATGTGGAAAAGGGCAACGCCATCACCAACGCCCGCACGCCCAACCTGGACCGGATCTTTGCCTCCTGCCCGGGGTGCAAACTCTCGGCCTCCGGCCTGGACGTGGGCCTGCCCGAGGGGCAGATGGGCAACAGTGAGGTGGGCCACACCAACATCGGTGCGGGCCGGGTGGTCTTCCAGGACCTGCCCCGGATCACCAAAGCCATCCAGGACGGGTCTTTCTTTGAGAACACCGCCTATCTGGAGGCCATGGGGGACTGTAAAGAGCGCAGCAGCGCCTTGCACCTCATGGGCCTGCTCTCCGACGGCGGCGTACACAGCCACATCACCCACCTCTTCGCCCTGCTGGAGCTGGCCAAGCGCCAGGGCCTGAGTAAGGTCTATATCCACTGCTTCCTGGACGGCCGGGACGTGCCCCCCGCCTCGGGCAAGGGCTATGTGGAGCAGCTGGCGGCCAAGTGCAGGGAGCTGGGCATCGGCCAGGTGGCCACCGTCATGGGCCGGTTCTACGCCATGGACCGGGATAAGCGCTGGGACCGGGTCCAGCGGGCCTACAACGCCATGGCCAACGGGGACGCCCCCTTCTGCGCCGACCCGGTGGAGGCCGTTCAGAAGTCCTACGATGCCGGGGTGACCGACGAGTTTGTGGAGCCTGTGGTCTGTGCCCGGGACGCCACCGTGAACGAGGGCGACTCCGTCATCTTCTTCAACTTCCGCCCCGACCGGGCCCGGGAGATCACCCGCTGCTTCGTGGACAGCGCCTTTGGCGAGGTGGAGCGCCGGCGGGGCTTCCTGCCCGTCACCTATGTGTGCACCACCGAGTACGACGCCACCATGCCCAATGTGTCGGTGGCCTTCCCCCACAGGGAGCTCCAGAATATCTTCGGGGAGTATATCAGCAAGCTGGGCCTCACCCAGCTGCGCATTGCCGAGACCGAGAAGTACGCCCATGTGACCTTCTTCTTCAACGGCGGCGCGGAGCAGGTCTTCCCCGGGGAGGACCGGGTGCTCATCCCCTCTCCCAAGGTGGCCACTTATGACCTCAAGCCCGACATGAGCGCCCATGAGGTGGCCGGCGAGGCCGTCAAGCGCATCGAGAGCGGCAGCTATGACGTCATCATCCTCAACTTCGCCAACTGCGACATGGTGGGCCACACCGGCGTGTACGAGGCCGCCCGCCTGGCGGTGGAAGCGGTGGACGAGTGCGTCAGCCAGGTGGTGGAAGCCACCTCCCGGATGGGCGGCGTGACCCTCATCACCGCCGACCACGGCAATGCCGAGCGGATGCTGGACGCCGACGGCTCCACCCCCTATACCGCCCACACCACCAATCTGGTGCCCTTCTATATCGTGGGCGCCGATGTGAAGCTCCGGGACGGCCGCCTGGCCGATATCGCCCCCACCATGCTGGATCTCATGGGCCTGGAAAAGCCCGCTGAGATGGACGGCGAGACCCTGATCGAGAACTGAGGGCGTTTCCAGGCCCGATTCCCCTGTGTCAGCCCACCCGGCCGGCCCGCGCCGGCCTCCCTTCGCACGATGGGACCGGGCAGAGATAGAGAGCCCCCTCCGGGGCGCAGCCGGCTCCGCCGGCGGGAGGCACCCCCTCCCACACTAGAAAGGAGTAGATTCCCCATGAAGCAGATCATTGAGATCGTTGACGTCCTGGGCCGTGAGATCCTGGATTCCCGCGGCAATCCCACCGTTGAGGTCGAGGTCTATCTGGACGACGGCACCATGGGCCGCGCCGCGGTGCCTTCGGGCGCTTCCACCGGCGTGCACGAGGCCTGCGAGCTGCGGGACGGCGACAAGGGCCGTTACCTGGGCAAGGGCGTGCTCACCGCGGTCGAGAATGTGAATACCGAGATCGCCGAGGCCCTCATCGGCATGAACGTGCTGGATCAGGTGGCCATCGACAAGGCCCTCATCGACCTGGACGGCACCCCCAACAAGAGCCGCCTGGGCGCCAACGCCATCCTGGGCGCCTCCCTGGCCTGCGCCAAGGCCGCTGCCGAGAGCCTGGGCACCAGCCTGTACAACTATATCGGCGGCACCAACGCAAAGGTCCTGCCCGTCCCCATGATGAACATCCTCAACGGCGGCGCGCACGCCACCAACAACGTGGATATTCAGGAGTTCATGATCATGCCCGTGGGCGCCTGCTGCTGGAAGGAAGCCCTGCGCATGTGCGCCGAGGTCTTCCACACCCTGAAGAGCGTCCTGAAGGAGAACGGCACCCCAGCCGCCGGCGTGGGCGACGAGGGCGGCTATGCCCCCAACCTGAAGAAGGACGAGGACGCCTTCAAGTGCATCGTGGCCGCCATCGAGAAGGCCGGCTTCAAGCCCGGCGAGGACTTCATGATCGCCATCGACGCCGCCGTGTCCGACTGGTACAACGCCGAGACCGGCTGCTATGACCTGCCCAAGGCCAAGAAGACCATGACCAAGCAGCAGATGGTCAACATGTGGAAGAAGTTCGCCGACAACTATCCCATCATCTCCATGGAGGACTGCATGGGCGAGGACGACGTAGAGGGCTGGCAGATGCTGACCAAGGCCCTGGGCGGCCGCGTCCAGCTGGTGGGCGACGACCTGTTCGTCACCAACACCGAGCGCCTGAAGATGGGCCTGGAGAACCAGATCGCCAACTCCATCCTCATCAAGGTCAACCAGATCGGCACCCTGACCGAGACCCTGGACGCCATCCAGATGGCCAACCGGGCCGGTTATACCGCCGTGGTCTCCCACCGCTCCGGTGAGACCGAGGACACCACCATCGCCGATATTGTGGTGGCCACCAACGCCGGCCAGATCAAGACCGGCGCGCCCAGCCGTACCGACCGTGTGGCCAAGTACAACCAGCTGCTCCGCATCGAGGAGGAGCTGGGCGACGTGGCGCAGTACCTGGGCAAGGATGCGTTCTTCAACCTGAAATAAGGCAATGATATGACAAGAGGCCGCCGGCAGTTTGCCGGCGGCCTCGTCAGCGTGTCGAAAAACTTCGACACGCTTCTCAAAAATGCAAGCATTTTTTCGAGGGGATGCAGGCCTCTGCGCGCACTCGCTTTCGCTCGCACACTTG
>JAHAEW010000041.1 GCA_018374635.1 Clostridiales bacterium | reverse complement strand
TCAGCGTGTCGAAAAACTTCGACACGCTTCTCAAAAATGCAGGCATTTTTTCGAGGGGATGCAGGCCGCTGCGCGCACTCGCTTTCGCTCGCACACTTGCGGCCCGGGAAGTGTGTTTTCCGGCGTACACGCCGCCGGAAAACACGATTTGACCCTCTTCCGCCGTCTGCGCCCGGCGGTTTCGCACATAAATGGGTGAAGCGGTGGAAAAGCGGCTCGTCACCATAGGAACCAGAACCAGCGCAGCAGCAGCCGTCTCCACCAGGGGAGGGAGCGGTAGAGCCGCTCCGCTTCAGCGCATGCCGCCTTCCGGGCCTGCCGGCACTCCTCCGAGGTCACCCCTTCCCGGCTGAAGGCCGCCTTCTGGGCCAGTTCCTCCACCAGGGGGGGCGGCGTCCCGCCGTGGCGGGAGAGTCTGCGGGCATAGCGGTAGATGGATACCATGGCCCGGTGCGGGTCCTCCTGCCGAAGCCTGCGCCGCCGGAGGGTTCCCGTGACATAGCGGATCAGGATGGGGAGGAAGCACGCCGCCAGAAGGATTCCCACCGGGAGCAGCCATCCGGGAAGAGGCTGGGCCCCGCCATCCGAGTGCGTCTGCGCGGGCGGAGCGGAGAAGGTGGGCTGGGGGGTCTGTACCGGCGCGGCGCTGGGTTTGGGCGTGGGCGTGGGCTCAGGCGCCGCGCTGGGCGTGGCGGCCGGCTCTCCGTTCTCACCCGGACTCCAGGGGAGGGCGTCGCCCTGATAGCCGGGAGTCATCTCCACCGGATACCAGCCGTAGCCGGAGAGATAGACCTCCACCCAGGCGTGGGCGGCGCGGTCGGGCACAGTGTGGGAGCCGGGGGTCTGGGCGTAGGTCACATAGCCGCTCACATACCGGGCCGGAACGCCCAGGGAGCGCAGCAGAAGGGTCCCGGCGGAGGCGAAGTGCATACAGTACCCCCGATGGCTCTCGTTGAGGAAATAGAGGGTAAAATCCTCGCGGTCCGGGACAGGCGGGGTGCTGAGGTCGTATTCGGCCAGCTCATCCAGGTATTCCGCCACCAGTTCGGCCGCCACCTGCGGGGAGCGGGCCGGGTCGTAAGCAGAGTAAGATCCGTAGCGGGAGGAGGACGTCTGTGCCTGAAAGAGCCGGTCCGAGAGCGTATAGATATGGGGCAAGAGGTCAGATAAGAGGTCGTCGGGCACCTGGAGGTAATGCTGCTGGACAAATTTCTGGTACTCCTGCTCGACGAGGGCGTCCTGCCACTCCAGCGGGGGAGCGGCGTCCGGTTCCAGAAGACCGGGGCGGAAATAGACCGTGTGCGTCCCTACAAAACGGTCCCGGACCATGCCGGAATCGTCCTGAAACGAGGCCCCCCGCAGTTCTTCCGGCCGGGAGAGGACCTGATAGGGGAAATAGACACAGCCGCCGGGCGCGGATACCTGCTCCACTTCAAAGGCATAATAGGGGAGAGTGGGATCTGTCCGGGCGGGGAAATTGAGGGGGTTGAGTCCCGAGGAGGTCCCGGTGGAGTCCACCACACATCCGTCCGCGAGGAGGGCGTCATAGGCGTCCTCCTCCAGGGGCGTCCAGCGGTTATCCTGATAGAGGGCGGCGCTGTATCCGCGCAGGTAGAGTTTCCCGGTATAGTCGGTGCGGATGCGCAGGACGGTATGGCCGTCGTAGCGCTGGGTCCCGGCGGCAGAGAGATCCACCGTGGGGGTGGACCCGGCGGAAGAGAACAGAGAGCCTCCAAAGGGGCCGGACCAGTTGAGGGAGAGGCTCAAGTCCCCCAGTGTCTGAAAAAGCGTGTCCCGGCTGTGGGTCACCCAGGCAGGGGGCCGATAGCCCGCCGCCGGGACCGCCAGGGTCAGAAGGCCCATGGTTATTCCCACCAGAGGAAGAGCGGCCAGCGTGAGGCGGGCCGCGCCCCGGGGGTCTTCCCGGGCGCTGCGTGCGGTGAGGAGCAGTCCGCCCCAGCCGGTCAGCAAAAGCACCAGCCACAAAACGGGAGGGGCACCCAGTGGAAGGGTGGGGATCACCGGGACCAGAACTGCCAGTCCGCCGGCCCAGCAGGCGCGGAGGCGTACCACCAGCAGGCCCAGCAAGACGGAATAGACGGCCGCGGCAGCCAGAACGGTGAGCGTCACCGCCCAGCTCCACTGGGCGGGTGTGCGCTCCATCACCGGCACCAGGCGGGACAGACCGGGGAAGCGCTCGGAATAGGCATTGACCACGGCGCACTGGATGGCGGCCTGTCCGGCAAAGAGGTCCTCCCAGGTCCGCCAGACCAGCTGTCCCCAGAGCAGGGAAGAGAGAAATAAAAGGGGCATCCCAAACCGCAGGGGGAGGGAAAACATTGTGAGAGAGAGCAACGTCAGCAGGGTAAGGCCCCCGTACAGGAGCCATGGGTCCACCGGCAGGGCAAAGGCGGTGCAGAACCAGCCCGCCGGCGCCCACAGGAGCAGACCCAGCAGCAGTGCGTCCGAGAGCAGGCGCAGGACGGAGGGACGGGCAGCGGGAGAACGGGTCATGGCCATCCCCCTTCCTGCCAGAGAGCCGGGGTCACATGGAGGCGGCGGGGAGTCCCGTCCCCGGCGGGGTGCGGGGCCGCAGTGTCCAGAATAGAGCGCCCCTGGAGGGGGGCGGGCTGACACAGGATGCGCTGGAGGGCCTCCGTGAGGGCGGCGGCATCGGCGACCGGGCAGCGCTCCACCGCGCCGCTCACCGGATGGGCCCACTGGATGATGTGTGGGGTGTTTTGCGAGAGCAGCAGGCGGGAGATCGCCAGCAGGCGTTCCAGGACGGCGTCTAGTTCCTCCGGCGTGCCGAAGTGGTCAAAGGTGAGCAGCAGCGTGGGCCGGCAGGGCTCCAGCATCTCCTTGACCACCAGCTCCTCCCGCTTGGAGGAGAGCTTCCAGTGGACCAGGCGCATGGGATCCCCGGGACGGTATTCCCGCAGGTCATAGTCCTCGGTATTCCCGCCGCCGGGACGGACCTTCCACTGGACGGATTGTCCGCCCTCCCAGGTGAGCTGGGGGACCGGACCGGCCTCTCTGGGCGTGGGGAACACATACAGGGTATCCGGTTTCGGCGCGGGGAGGGGAAGGGAGAAAAGACCCAAAAAATCACACAGGCGGGGGCGGTGTACCGTGCAGGTCCAGGCGCCGCAGTGTTCCGTGGGGACGCCCTGTGTCCAGACCCGCTCCCCCTCCCGGATGTCCACACGCCGGACCATGCGCTGGGCGGAGAAGGGGCTCTCCAGCACGACGCGGGCCCGGAAGCGGGTCAGCGGGAACGGAGAGCGGCTGGAACAGGAGAGGGTCCAGCTGCTCTCCCCGCCGCGGATGGGGGAGGTTGGCGTGTGGGTCAGGGAGAGGACGCTGCCCAGGACAGCGGGCAGGCTCAGGACCAGAGAGAGCAGGGGAAGGACCAGAAGAAGGAACAAGAGGAAGAGCGCGGCATACCCGGTGGAGCACAGCAGGAGCAGCAGCGCCAGCAGCAGGGCGGCCCCATAGGCGATTCGTCGGTGCAGCATGGGACGGCCTCACTGGATGGCAGGGGGCTGGACCCCCTTGAGGATGGATTCTACGGGGCTGCCGCCCTCTCCGGACTCTCCCCGGGGAGAGAGCAGGAGACGGTGGGAAACCGTGTCCGCAAAGACCAGGCGCACATCGTCGGGGGTCACATAGTCCCGGCCCCGGACAAAGGCGGCGGCCCGGCTCATGGCGGCAACCGCCAGGGTGGCCCGGGGGCTGGCCCCCTGGACGATGAGCGGGTGCTCCCGGGTGGCGCCGATGAGCCGGACGATGTACTCACACACCGCGTCGCTCAGATAGACCCGGTCCACGGCGGCGCGCATGTCCTCCAGATCGTTCAGCGTGGCTGCCCGTTCCACCTGAGAGAGGGGATTTCCACTCTGCTTGCGCCGCAGGAGCTCGGTCTCATCGGCCGCAGAGGGATAGCCCAGGGAGAGCTTGACCATGAAGCGGTCCAGCTGGGAGTCGGGGAGCAGCTGGGTTCCGGAGGACCCCGCCGGGTTCTGGGTGGCGATGACCAGAAAGGGCTGGGGGACGGAATGGGTCACGCCGTCCACCGTGACCTGCCCCTCCTCCATGGCCTCCAGCAAAGCCGACTGGGTGCGGCTGGTGGCCCGGTTGAGCTCGTCGGCCAGAAAAAGATTGCACAGCACCGCTCCCGGCTGGTATTCCATCTGCCCGGTGGCCTTGTTGAACATGGTAAAGCCCGTCAGGTCCGAGGGCATGACGTCCGGGGTAAACTGGACCCGGTGATACCGGAGGGAAAGGGCCCGGGAAAAAGCCAGTGCCATGGTGGTCTTGCCCACGCCGGGGATGTCCTCCAGCAGAATATGGCCCCGGGCCAGGATGGCCAGCAGGGCTTTGGAAAGCACTGCGTCCTTTCCAACCACGGCCTTGCGGACCTCCAGGATCACGTCCGCGGCCAGCTTGCGTTTGGTCATAGGCGCGCCTCCTCCAATCAAAATTCAGATCAGCTCACAAGGGATAAAACTTCTTATGCTACCTCATTCTATCAAACCTGCCCATTATGTCAACAAAAAATAGTTACAAAGCGAACAGGACGGCGCCGAAGGCAAAAAAGTTTGTTTTCCACCCTGCCAGAGCCTAAAAACGGCGGTTCTGCGCCGAAAGAAGCGGCAAAAGATGAGGCAAAGCACTTGCACGGCCGCTCCCGCTGTGGTATAATCACTACGATAGTAAGAGTAGGTTATGGTTAGAGTGGGGTCCGCCCCGCTCTTCTTTTTGAGAAAAATTCGCTATGTAAAATTCTGGAACCTACTGTTGAGGGTATTGAGCTGGAGGTGCGCACATGGCAAAGGTAACGGATCTGGTGGCCGAACTGGCCGACCCCATCGCCCAGGCGCAGGGGTGTACCCTGTGGGATGTGGAATATGTGAAGGAGGCCGGTTCCTGGTACCTCCGGGTGTATATTGATAAGGAGGGCGGCGTCTCCATCGACGACTGTGAGGCCGTGTCCCGGCCCCTCTCCGACGCGCTGGACGAGGCCGACCCCATCGAGGGGAGCTATACGCTGGAGGTGGGGTCGGCCGGCATCGACCGGGTGCTGCGCAAGAGCGAACACTTTGCGGCCTTTCTGGGCAGCGAGGTGGAGGTCAAGCTCTACCGGGCGCGGGAGGGGAAAAAGGAATATGTGGGCCTGCTCCGGGGGTATGCGGACGGCGGCGTCACCCTGGAGGAGGGGGGCGGCACCATTACATTTGAGAAGAAAGACATCGCACAGGTCCGCCTGTATGTGCGCTTTTAAAGGAGTAAAGAACAATGGCGACGAGAAAGAACGCAAAAGCACAGAAGAGCAACGAGCTGGACGCGACGGAATTTTTCGCCGCGATCCGTATGATCGAAGAGGAGAAGGGCATCCCCAAGGCCTATATGATCGAGAAGATCACCCAGGCGCTGGTCTCGGCCTACAAGCGGGACCACGAGGGCGTGGGGGATAACGTGACCGTGGACGCCAACGAAGAGCTGGGCACCGTGCGCATGTTCGTCAAAAAGGATGTGGTGGAGGAGGTGGATAACCCCTGCACCGAGATGAGCCTGGAGGAGGCCCGGGCCGCGCTGCCCCGGGCGCAGCTGGGCGATGTGCTGCGCATCGAGATCAAGCCCCGCAATTTTGGCCGCATCGCCGCCCAGACCGCCCGCCAGGTCATCATCCAGGGCATGCGGGAAGCGGAGCGCGGCATGATCTATGACGAGTTCAACTCCAAGGAGCATGAGATCCTCACCGGGCTCGTCACCCGCATTGATCCCCGCTCCGGCGCGGCCAGCCTGCGCATCGGCTCGGGCAACGAGAGCACCGAGGCCTACCTGGCGGTCAGCGAGCAGGTCAAGGGCGAGCCCCTTGCCGAGGGCATGCGCCTGCGGGTCTATGTGGTGGAGGTGCGCCGCTCGGCCAAGGGCCCCCAGGTCCTCCTTTCCCGGACCCATCCCGGCCTGGTCAAGCGGCTCTTTGAGATGGAAGTGCCCGAGATCTATGACGGCACGGTGGAGGTCAAGTCCATCGCCCGCGAGGCCGGTTCCCGCACCAAGCTGGCGGTCTGGTCCGCCGACCCCAACGTGGACGCCATCGGCGCCTGCGTGGGCCCCCGCGGCCAGCGCGTGAACAACATCGTGGAAGAGCTGGGCGGCGAAAAGGTGGACATCATCAAGTACAGCGAGGACCCTGCCGAGTACATTGCCGCAGCCCTCTCCCCCGCCGACGTCATCAGCGTCACCACGCTGGAGGAGGGAAAGAACTGCCGGGTGGTGGTGCCCGATGATCAGCTCTCCCTGGCCATCGGCAAGGAGGGCCAGAACGCCCGTCTGGCCGCGAAGCTGACCGGTTACAAGATCGACATCAAGCCCCAGAGCGCGCCTGTGGAGGAAGAGATCCCTCCGGAAGACGAGGAGGAGTTCCTGGCCGGCGGGGAAGCGCTGGAGAACGAGAGCGCCGAGAGCGGCAGCGAGGAATAAGCACGGCGGGCGGGGAGGGATCTCCCCGCCCACGCCCAGAGAAAGGGGGCAATCCCTATGCCGAAGAAGATCCCCATGCGCCAGTGTCTGGGATGCCGGGAGATGAAACCGAAACGGGAGCTGATCCGGGTGGTCAAATCCCCTGAGAACGAGATCTCCCTGGATTTCAAGGGGAAGAAGCCCGGGCGGGGGGCCTACCTCTGTCCGGACAGCGCCTGCCTGGCCCGGGCCCGCAAGGCCAGGGCGCTGGAGCGGGCCTTTTCCACCCAGATCCCGGACGAGGTCTATGCCGGCCTGGAGGCACAGATGCAGGAGGGCGCAGAGAATGAATAGCGTGCTGCACCTGATCGGTCTGGCCCGGAAGGCGGGCCGCCTGGCTGTGGGGGAGGACCCCGTGGGCGAGGCGGTCAAGAGCCGGGAGGGCAAGCTTCTGCTGGTGGCCTGCGACGCGGCGGAGAATACCGTGCGCAGGGCCGGACACATGGCCGAGAGCGGCGCCGTTCCGTGCCTCACAATCCCCTTCACCAAGGCGGAACTGGGGCATACGGTGGGGCGCTCCAGCTGCGCGCTGCTGGCCTTCACGGATGTGGGGCTGGCCTGTGCCGCGGTGGAGAAGCTGGCCGGAGAAGACCCGGAGCAATACGGCGCCGCGGCCGAACTGCTGTGTACCAGGGCCCGCCGGGTGCTGGAGCGGCAGAAGGAGCGGCGCACCCGGGAAAAACAGCGCCAGGCAGCCCGCAGCAAACCCTGGGCCGCGCCGCCCAAGGGAAAGGAATCGTCCGCCCCCGGGAAGAGATCCCGCGGGAGATCCGCCCCCAAGGGGGCCCAGCGCCGCCATGAGACATAAGCGCGGCATGAGAACGTATCAAACAACGACCGGACTTGTTCCAATCAGAAAGCATAGCGGTTTGCGCTGTGTTTTCTCGTTGGTACAAGTCCCACAGTGGAGGTGGCTTTATTTGCTGAACAACAAGTATCGTGTCCATGAGGTGGCCAAGGATTTTGGCAAGAACTCCAAAGAGATCGCCGACATCCTCACCGATTACGCCACCGCCCCCAAGAACCACATGCAGGTTCTGGAGGACGGTGAGCTGTCCGTTATTTTCGACTATCTGACCCAGCACAACCAGGTGGAGAGCGTGGAGTCCATCTACGCCGACGTCTACCATGAGCCCAAGGCGGCCGCCAAGCCGGCACAGGCAGCTTCTCAGGGCGGCCGGAGCGCGGCCCGTCCACAGAGCGGCCAGAACCGGGCTCAGAGCCAGAGCCGGCCCCAGAATGCCGGCAACCAGCAGCAGGCCCGCCCTGCCCAGAAGAGCGGCCAGACCCAGCCGTCCGCCGCCCGCCCCGCCAGCCGGGTCCCTGAGAAAAAGATCGTGGATACCCGCAAGGGCGGCGACGTGAATCTGGAGAAGTACGACGAGCGTCTGGAGGATCTGGCCGCCGGCAAGACCAAGCAGATGCAGGCCGGCAAGCAGAAGTTCCAGGGCCGCAACCAGCGCAAGGGCGGCTTCCAGGGCGGCAGCAAGCGCCGCCAGGAGGAGCAGGAGAAGATGCGCCGCCTTCAGCTGGAGATCGCCAAGAAGACTCCCCTCACCGTCAAGATCCCCGATGAGATCGGCGTGGGCGAGCTGGCTTCCCGCATGAAAAAGACCGGCGCCGAGGTGGTCAAGACCCTGATGAAGAACGGGGTGATGGCCTCCCTGAGCGACGTCATCGACTTCGACACCGCCGCCATCATCGCCGAGGAGATGGGCTGCAAGGTGGAGAAGGAGGTCATCGTCACCATTGAGGAGCGCCTCATCGACACCGCCGAGGACAGGGAAGAGGATCTGCGCCCCCGCGCCCCCGTGGTGGTGGTCATGGGCCACGTGGACCACGGCAAGACCTCCCTGCTGGACTATATCCGCAGCGCCAATGTGGCCTCCGGCGAGGCCGGCGGCATCACCCAGCACATCGGCGCTTACCAGGTCCAGGTGAACGGACAGACCATCACCTTCCTGGATACCCCCGGCCATGAGGCGTTCACCGCCATGCGCGCCCGCGGCGCCATGGTCACGGATATCGCCATCCTGGTGGTGGCTGCCGACGACGGCATCATGCCCCAGACCGTGGAGTCCATCAACCACGCCAAGGCCGCCAAGATCCCCATTATCGTGGCCATCAACAAGATGGATAAGCCCGAGGCCAATCCCGACCGCATCAAGCAGCAGCTCACCGAGTACGAGCTGGTGCCCGAGGAGTGGGGCGGCGAGACCATCATCTGCCCCATCTCCGCCAAGACCGGCGAGGGCATCGACAACCTGCTGGAGATGGTCAACCTGACCGCCGAGATGCAGGAGCTCAAGGCCAATCCCAACCGCTCCGCCCACGGTACCGTCATCGAGGCCCGTCTGGACAAGGGCCGCGGCCCTGTGGCCACCCTGCTGGTCCAGAACGGCACCCTGAAGCAGGGCGACGTCATCATTGCCGGCACCGCGGTGGGCCGCGTCCGCGCCATGACCAATGCCCGCGGCCAGAAGCTGACTGAGGCCGGCCCCTCCGTGCCCGTGGAGATCATCGGCATGGGCGAGGTGCCCGGCGCCGGCGACGACTTCCACGCCGTGGCCGACGAGCGCATGGCCCGTGAGCTGGTGGAGCAGCGCAAGCACGAGCAGAAGATGGCCGCCTCCGGCCCTGTGGGCCACAAGGTCTCTCTGGAGGATCTCTTCAGCCAGATCAAGCAGGGCGAGATGAAGGAGCTGCCCATCATCGTCAAGGCCGATGTGCAGGGCTCCGCCGAGGCCGTCAAGGCCAGTCTGGAGAAGATCTCCAACGAGGAGGTCCGGGTCCGGGTCATCCACTGCGCGGTGGGCGCCATCAACGAGAGCGACGTCATGCTGGCCACCACCTCCGGGGCCATCATCGTGGGCTTCAACGTCCGCCCCGACGCCAACGCCAAGGATACCGCCGGGCGCAGCGGCGTGGATATGCGGATGTACCGCGTGATCTACGACGCCATCGACGAGATCGAGGCCGCCATGAAGGGCATGCTGGCGCCCAAGTTCAGGGAAGTGGCGCTGGGTCAGGCCGAGGTCCGCGAGGTCTATAAGATCACTGGCGCGGGCATCGTGGCCGGCTGCTATGTCACCGAGGGCAAGGTGGAGCGCAAGGCCCAGATCCGTCTGGTCCGCGACGGCATCGTGGTCCACGAGGGCGCAATCGCCTCCCTCAAGCGCTTCAAGGATGACGCGAAAGAGGTCGCCCAGGGCTATGAGTGCGGCATTACGATCGAGAAGTATCAGGACATCAAGCAGGGCGATATCATCGAGTGCTTCCTGATGGAGCAGATCGAGGTGTAATGTCCCGGACGGGGAGGAACCCTGTCCTGTTCTGAAGCGAATCAAACAGACCCGTTCCATCCCCAAGTCATTTGAGGAGGGGCGGGTCTGTATTATGTGATAGGAGAATCATATGGCAAGTAATCGCATCGGGCGCATCAACGAGGAGATCCAGCGGGAGCTGGCCACCCTCATCCGCACAGTCAAAGACCCCCGGGTCCATGGCCTGGTGTCCATCACCGCGGTGGAGACCACCCCTGACCTGCGCTTTTCCAAGATCTACGTGAGCGTGCTGGATAAGAGCGACGTGAAGGAGGTCGTCAAGGGCCTCAAGTCGGCCGCCGGGTACCTGCGGCGGGAGCTGGGCGCAGCCCTCAAGCTGCGCTATACCCCGGAGCTCCAGTTTGTGGAGGACGATTCCATCGGCCAGGGCGCCCATATCCTGAGCATGCTGCGCAATCCGGAGGTGGTCAAGCCGGCCAATCCGGCCAACGCCCACATTGATCTGGAAGCCGGGGATGAGGAGTGAGCGCTATGACCTATCAGGAAGCGGCTGCCTGGCTGAGGCAGCATGACCGCTATCTCATTCTCACCCACAAGCGGCCCGACGGGGATACCATCGGCTGCGCCGCCGCCCTGTGCGCGGGGCTGCGCCGCCTGGGAAAGACCGCCCACATCTGCTCCGGTACTGGGGAGACTCACCTCTTCACCCCCTATCTGGAGGGATACCTGGCCCCGGAGGGGTATGAGCCGGAGACCGTGGTCTCCACCGATATTGCCGCCCGCAGCCTCTTCACCGGGGAAGGGGAGCGGTGGCTGGAGCGGGGGATCGACCTGGCTATCGACCACCACCCATCCCAGGAATTCTTTGCCCGGGAGACCTGCCTGGACGCCGGGCGGGCCGCCTGCGGCGAGCTGATCTACGACATCCTGCGGGAGCTGGGAGAGATCACGCCGGAGATGGCGGTCCCCCTCTATGTGGCGGTCTCCACCGACACGGGCTGCTTTCAGTACGGCAACACCACTGCCGGTACCCACCGGCTGGCGGCGGCCCTGATGGAGACGGGGATGGACGTCTTTGCCCTCAATAAGCGCCATTTCCGGACCAAGAGCTGGGCCAGGCTCCAGGTGGAGCGGCTCATCGTGGAGCGGATGCACCGGTATGAAGGGGGGCGCATCGCCGTGGCGCGCATCTCCCGCTCCCTGCTGGACGAGGCGGGGGCCGCGGAGGAGGACCTGGAGGATATCGCCGCTTTCCTGGGCCAGATCGAGGGCGTGGAGACCTCGGTCACCATCCGGGAGCAGGAGGACAGTACCTGCAAGCTCTCGGTGCGCACCAGCGGCGGACTGAACGCCACCAAGGTGTGCGCGCTCCTGGGGGGCGGCGGGCACGCGGCCGCCGCGGGCTGCACCGTCTCCGGTACGCTGGAGGAAGCGGAGCGGGCCATCCTGGACGCCATCGGGCAGGTAGCGCGCCATGGCTAACGGGATCATTGTCATCGATAAGCCCCAGGACTGGACCAGCCACGATGTGGTGGGGCGGTGCCGCCGCCTCTTCCACGAGCGGCGGGTGGGCCACGCGGGCACTCTGGACCCCATGGCCACCGGCGTGCTCCCTGTCTTTGTGGGGCGTGCCACCCGGGCGGTGGAGTTTGCCTCTGAATCCGGAAAGGAATATATCGCCGGATTAAAACTAGGTATTATCACGGATACCCAGGATACCACCGGGACCGTGCTGGAGCAGCGGCCTGTTCAGAGCGGCCGGGAGCAGCTGGAGGAGGCCCTGAACGCGTTTCGGGGCGAGATCCTTCAGATCCCCCCCATGTACTCCGCGCTCAAGGTCAAAGGGCAAAAGCTCTATGAGCTGGCCCGGAAGGGGGTAGAGGTGGAGCGTAAGCCCCGGCCGGTCACCATCCATGCCCTGGAGGTGCTGGAGCAGACCGGGGAGGACGCCTATCTTCTGCGGGTGGCGTGCTCCAAGGGAACCTATGTCCGCACCCTCTGTCATGACATCGGGCAGAGACTGGGCTGCGGCGGGACCATGTGCTCCCTGCGCCGCACCTGGGCCACCGGATTTGGGCTGGAGAGCGCGGTCTCTCTGGAGGCGCTGGCCGAGGCTGCCGGGCGGGGAGAGGCAGAGGCCCTTCTGCGTCCGGTGGACGCCTACTTTTCCACCTATCCGGCCCTGACAGTGGACGCGCGGCGGGAAAAAGCCGCCCGGAATGGGGCGGCCTTCCCCCAGCGGGGCGCGGATGGGACCTACCGGGTCTATGGGCCGGAGGGGGAGTTTCTGCTTCTGGGCCGGCTGCAAGACGGCTGTATGACCACGATCAAGAGCTTTTTTGAGGTGTGAGAGGAATGGAAGAGACAAGACGTGTGATCGCACTGGGCTTTTTTGACGGGGTCCACCGTGGACACGGCGCGCTGCTGCGCCGGGTGCGGGAGAAAGCGGCCGGACTGGATGCCGTGCCGGCGGCCGTCACCTTTGACACCCATCCGGAGAACCTGATCCTCCGCAGCCCCATGCCCCTGCTCAGTTCCCCCCATGACCGGGCGGACCTGATGCAGCGGTACTATGGAATACGGGACGTTATCATTGCCCGCTTTGATGAGCGGATGATGCACATGCCCTGGCGGGAATTCATTACCGACTATCTGGTGAGGGAGCACGGAGCCGTCCACCTGGTGGCGGGGCATGACTTCCACTTCGGCTACAAAGGGGAGGGGAATCCCCAGCGCCTGCGGGAGACCTGCGAGGAACTGGGAATCGGCTGTGACGTCATACCCAAAGTGGAGCAGGACGGTATCACCATCTCCTCCACCTATATCCGCACTCTGGTGGCCCAGGGAGAGATGGAGCGGGCCAATGAATTCCTGGGACATCCCCATACCCTGAGCAATACAGTGGCCCACGGAAAACGGCTTGGCACCACCCTTGGCTTCCCCACGGTGAATCTCTCCATACCCAGGGGCGTTTTGATCCCCGCCCACGGGGTATATGCCTGCCGGGCCTGTTTCTCCGACGGGAGCAGCCGCCTTGCGGTGACCAACGTGGGGACCCGTCCCACCGTAGATGACGGGGACCGGGTCAACGTGGAGGGATTTCTGCTGGATTTCAGCGGGGACCTGTATGGAAAGACCATTCGCATGGAGTTTTATAAGCGCCTGCGGGGGGAGCGGAAGTTCCCCTCTCTGGAGGCGCTGCGGGAGGAAGTCATGCGCAACGCGGAGGAGACCAGAGCCTATTTCGGGAACCCGGAACACGGAAGCGGGGGAACGTAAATGCGCTATGGAAAGATCTATTACGGGGCGCTGGGACTGGCGGCGGTACTGCTGCTGGTCGGTCTAGTCATGGACGGTCCGCTGGTCACCTGGAACGGACTTGGAAAAATCATGATGACGGAAAATGCCCTCATCACAGACTATATCCAGCTGGCCGGGCCGGGCGCGGCCTTTGCCAATGCGGCCATTGTGGTGCTCATCACCGCGGTGCTCTACCGGCTGTCGGGAGATCCTCTCAACGGCTCATCCCTGGTGGGCCTGGGGTTGATGGCGGGTTTTTCTCTTTTCGGAAAAAATTTTTTAAATATCTGGCCTATCTTACTGGGGACCTGGATCTATGCCAAGAGCCGGAAGGAGCCCTTTTCCAAATATATCTCGGTCTCGCTGCTGGCCACGGCCCTGGCCCCCATGGTCAGCTATATCGCCCTGGATAACGGTTTTGGAAATCTCTTCAGCGGGGGCGTGGTGGGGATGCTGATCGGGTTCATCATGCCGCCCCTGTGCGCCTATACCTTCCGGATTCAGAACGGGATGAACCTCTACAATGTGGGATTCGCCTGCGGCCTGCTGGCCATGCTCTTTGTGCCGGTGATGACAGCGTTGGGAGCCGAGCCTACGCTGAACTACCACTGGGCCGAGGGGTATAATATTCTCTTCGGCAGTCTGCTGGGGGCGGCGTGTGTGGGCTTTGCCCTGGCCGGCCTGTTCCTGTGCCACCGTCCTCCCTGGGCGGCCTGGGCCGGATACCGCCGGCTGCTCAAGACCAGCGGGCGGGCGCCCAGCGACTACCTGCGCATGTTTGGTATGGGACCGGTCCTCATCAATATGGGCATCAACGGACTCATCGGCCTGGCCTTTCTGCTGCTGCTGGGCGGTGACCTCAACGGGCCGACTCTGGGCGGAATTTTCACCATTATGGGATTTTCCGCCTTCGGAAAGCATGCGGGGAACATCATTCCGGTCATGGCCGGGGTCGCGGCCGGGGGGTTTTTCTTCCAAGGCGGTCTGGAGAGCGGTTCTCTCCAGCTGGCGGTGCTCTTCTGTACGGCCATGGCGCCCATCGCCGGGTATTTTGGCTGGCAGTATGGGATTTTGGCCGGATTTCTTCACTCGGTGGTGGTACTCAGTACCGGCAGCCCGGTAGCGGGCATGAATCTCTATAACAATGGATTTTCCGCCGGGCTGATCGCCATTGTCCTCTATCCCACCATCATTGCCATTGCCCGCCACCGCAAGGCGGTCATTCAGGAAGAGGATTACTTCGATACCTTTGAGCATGACGAGCCCCAACTGCCCGCCCCCAAGCACGGGGAGCTGAGCGAGGAGCGGGAGAACACATAGAAAAAAACAGGGAATGGAATCCCCGGCATCGGGATTCCATTCCCTGTTCATTTTGCTGCGTTCAGAAGGGACGGAGGCTCAGCGCTTGTTGGAGCCTCTCCAGATGCCCATCTTGGCGGCATCGGAGATGAGCTGTTCCCGGAAGTCGGGGTGCGCGATGGAAATGATTTTCTCAGCGCGCTCCCAGGTAGAGGTTCCCTTCAGATTCACCTTGCCGTACTCCGTGACCAGGTAGTGGGTGTTGGCGCGGGTATCGGTGACAATGGAGCCGTTATCCAGCGTGGGCTTGATGCGGCTCTCCAGCTGGCCTGTCTTTCTGTTCAGGAATGTGGAGGAGCAGCAGATAAAGCTCTTGCCGCCCTTGGAGAGATAAGCGCCCATCACAAAATCCAGCTGACCGCCGGCGCCGCTGATGTGCTTGGTGCCGGCGCTTTCGGCGTTGACCTGGCCGAAGAGGTCCACGTCCACCGCGTTATTGATGGACATGAAGTTGTCCAGCTGGGCCACCACACGCACATCATTGGTATAGCTGACCGGAACGGCCATGCAGGCGGGGTTGTCATTGAGATAGTCATACAGCTTCTGGCTGCCGGCGGCAAAGGCATAGGTCTGGCGGAGGCGGTCAATGGACTTTTTGGCGCAGGTCAGCTTGCCGGCCATGGCCATATCCACAAAGCCGTCCACGTACATCTCGGTGTGGACGCCCAGGTCCTTCAGATCGGACTGGGCGATGAGAGAGCCGACCGCATTGGGCATGCCGCCGATACCCAGCTGGAGACAGGCGCCGTTGGGAATCTCCTCCACAATGAGACGGGCCACCGCCTCATCCACCGGGGTGGCGGGGCCGCCGGCGGGCAGCTGGCCGATGGGGGATTCATGCTCCACGATCATGGAGACCTGGTCCACATGGATGCCGTTTTCCATGCCGCCCAGGCAGCGGGGGATGTTGGGGTTGACCTCCACAATGATGATCTCAGAGCGCTCACAGACCGCCCGGAGATGGGAGGCGCTGGGGCCAAAGGTGAAGTAGCCCTGGCTGTCCATGGGGGAGACCTGGAACATGGCCACATGGATGGGAGCTACATTTTCCCGGTAGAAGCGGGGCAGCTCGGAATAGCGCATGGGGGCATAAAAGGTGGCGCCATCGGCAATCATCCTGCGTTCCACACCGGACATATGCCAGGAATTCCAGGTAAAATGCTCTGCTGTGTCGGGAACCGACATAATGGCGGGCTTGTGAAAGAGAACGCCGCCGCGCACCTTGACATCGGAGAGCTCCTGATAGCGGGCTGCCAGCGCCTGATCCAGAGCTTCGGGGGTGATAGTGCACCAGCCGTAGTCGACCCAGTCGCCCGACTGTACCACCTTGACCGCCTCTTCCGCCGTGGTCAGCTTGCTCTGATACTGCTCCCGATAATTCATCGTCTGACACCTCGTACTGTAAAATTTATATTGTTAGAATTTTAACAATCTAGTAGAACTATTATAGCATCTTTCTGACAAAGATACAAGTGCAAGAAGGAGAGAAAATCAGAAGTTCCATCAAAGGAAATGCCCCCCCCGGCTTTTGCCTGTGCCCTATAAGGAAGCAGCAAGACGGGACAGGTAGACGGGCAAGTGGGAGGAAGAGAGCCGGGAGGCAAAAAAACGCATAAAATTGAAAATCTTTATATTTATATTCAAGTTTATTCGTCAATACAATTTGAATTTTTAAGCTGAGTCTGTTATCTTGTTCTAAAGATTTCCCTGCATTTTGTAGAAAGAAAGAGGAGTTTTTCATGGCACATATCTGGGGCAAAAGAATTGGCGCCGCTGGCCTTGCCACGGTTTTGACGCTCTCCGTGGCCGCCTGTGGCGGACAGAATGCCGGAAACGAGCCTTCTGCGGTGCCCGCGCAGGGTGGCTCTGAGGGGGCGGGCACGGAGGTGTTGGAAGTCTGGCTGCCAGCCAAGGCGACCGACGGCAACGATGCGGAGATCTGGGATGAGGTAGTCGCTCCCTTTGAAGAGGAACACAATGTGGACGTCACCTTCCAGTTTATCTCCTGGAAGGACTACGAGGCCAAGTACAGCTCCGGCATCTCCACCGGGACGGGACCGGATGTGGGCTATATGTATGTCGAGATGTTTCCCACCTATATTGACGCCGGTGCGGTAGAGGATCTGAGCAGCTACCTGACGGAGGAGGACTACGCCACCTATACGACTCTGACGGACAAATATAAAATCTTCGGCAAGTTCTACGGCATTGCCCAGAGCGGGCCCCAGGCGGTCAGCGGCCTGGTCTACAACAAGACTATTCTGGATTCCATCGGGGAAGAGGCCCCCAAGACCTGGGATGATGTGATCCGCATTGCCCAGAAGGCCACCCAGGACACCGATGGGGACGGAAAGATCGACCAGTACGGCGTGGCCCAGGGCTGGGGCCAGACCTTCTATCAGGATCTGAACTGGAACTGGTACAATTTCATCTGGCAGGCCGGCGGCGATATCTTTGATGATGAGGGCAAGTGCATCATTAACAATGAGCAGGGAATTGCGGCCGCACAGCTGCTCTATGATCTGAAGAATACCTATCATGCCCTTCCCGAGGACGCGATGTCTCTCATCAACAACGAGGCCTTCGACAACTACTTTGTGTCCGGAAAGGCCGCCCTCTCCTTTGTGGGCACCTCGGAGAGCACCTTCAACAAGCTGGCCGACGCCGGTTTTGAGTACGGCTTTACCTATGACCTCCAGGGCCCCAACGGCGATATGGGCGCCCGCGCCAGCGTGGACCAGATCGTGCTTATGTCCGCCTGTGAGGACAAGGAGCTGGGCTGGGAACTGGTCAAGTACATGACCGGTCCCGAGGGAGGCGCCAAGTACCGTGAGCTGACCGGAAGCGCGCCCTCCACCGTGGGCGAGGAGGATCACGGCTATGCGGTGACCAAAGAGGCCCTGGCCGCCAGCCTGGATACCTCCATCCGGCCCATCAAGGCCGCCCGCCGTGCCACTGAGGTGTATGATTTCCTGTGGAAGACCCTGCAGGAGATGATGAATGGAAACGTCAGCCCCGAGGACGCTATGAACGAGGTGGCGGAGTTCGCCAACAGCCTGGATTATGCGGCTCCGGCCAACTGACGGGCTTGGATCTCTGACAAACAGATAGAAAAAACAGGCAAAGCAAGGCGGATACCTGCTTTGCCTGTTTTTTTGGAAAGGCGGTTTTCTCAATGTATCCTGAAATCTATATGGACATCCTGAACAAATGCAATGCCCGGTGCAAGTACTGCCTGACCGGTCAGGCCAACCGGACCGGATACAGCAGCCGGTTTCCGGCTTACTATATGGATGTCCCCACCTTTGACCGTCTGGCCCGTCATATGCTGGATCATCAGATCATGACGCCGGATGCGCTGTTCCACATCTACAATTGGTATGAGCCCACCCTGAATCCTCATCTTGCGGGGATCCTCAACTACATGCGAGAGCACGGGCTGCGGGTGGACATGAGCACCAATGCCGGGCGCTGTATGGATTTTGCTGAACTGGGGGACTGCGGACATATGGAGAGCATTCTCTTCTCCATGCCAGGCTTCAGCCAGAGTTCCTATGACCGCATTCACGGCTTTGACTTTGAGCAGGTAAAACAGAATATCTGTACCACCATGAAAGAACTTCGCCAGAGAGGCTTCAAGGGAGATGCGTATATCAATTTCCACCTCTATCAGTTCAACTTGGGGGAGATCTATGGGGCCAAAGCGTTTGCCGATTCGGTCGGACTGCGCCTCCACTCCATTTTCGCCTACTTCAACGGTTCGGGAGAATTCGAGCCATACCTGCGCGGTACGCTGAATGCCGAGGAGATGAAAGACGCCACCCGGGAGATTTTTTTTGGGCATCTCTATGAGCTGGAGAAACACGCGGAGGAGTACCTGGAACAGTTTGTGGAGCCGGAGTCCATTACCCTGAGTGAATTCTGCAATCTCATCCCAGGCCGCGGCTGCAATGATGAGTCGAAGGTGTGCAGCATCTTTGATCTCCACAGCTATGAGGAGGTCAAAGCGGTCTACGGCGGTCTGGCCGCAGAGCGGGGCGGCGATCCCATTTACCGGCAGATCCATCTCTGGGCCCACAGCTATAAGCTCTCCATGAATCATCTCTTTGGAATTCCGGATTAAGGTGGTGCGGTTATGTCAAAGGAGTTGGCGTATCCCCGGCGGGAGAAACAGGACTGGAGTGCCTACCTCTACCTCCTGCCCATGCTTGCCATTGTGATCTTTTTCTGGATCATTCCCATCCTGGTCTCGGCGGTACTGAGCTTCACGCAGTATAACGCCCTTTCTACCCCTCACTTTAATGGAGTGGAAAACTATAAAGCGCTGTTTGAGGACCGTATTTTCTGCCAGTCGCTCATCAATACATTTATTTTCGTCATTACGGTGGTGCCGGGACAGACCATCCTGGCTTTTCTGACTGCCTCCTGGATCGACCGGAAGGGGAAAAACCCCGCCACGCAGTTCGTGCGGTGGGCCATGTTCATTCCGAGCCTGGCCTCTGTGAGCATTGTTGGCATTGTCTGCCGCATCCTGCTCAACAATCCAAGCTCTCCGCTGAACACGCTCTTTTCCCTCTTCGGGCTCAATCCGTCCCTGCTGCTGGGCAGTGAGAAGGCCGCCTTTCCCACTCTGATCGTGATCGAGATCCTGATTGGGTCGGGCTACTATATGGTCATCTATCTGGCAGCCCTCCTGGATATTCCCCGTAGCTACTACGAGGCGGCCAAGATCGACGGGGCCAGCCAGTTTCAGATCTTCTGGAAGATCACCTTCCCGCTGATGCGGCCCATGACCCTGCTGGTCATCCTGCTGGGGAGCATCTCGGCCTTCCAGAGCTTTGATCTGGTGTACACCATGACGGGAGGCGGACCGGGACGATCCACGACCATGACGGCGATGGTCTACCTCTATCTGTACAGCTTCAAATACTCCAAGATCGGCTTTGCCATGGCCATCGGCAATGTGCTGATCCTGGTGATCGCTGTGCTCACCATCGTCCAGCGCAGACTGGCTGGCCGGAAAGAAAATGTACTGTATTAAGGGGGGAGAGACATGAAAAAAGGATATTCCAAGGTGCTGAGTGCACTGGGGTATGTGTTTTTTGTATCCCTCGCACTCTTGATGCTGCTCCCCTTTGCGTATATGCTGGTCTGCTCCCTTCAGGAGACCTATTCGCCCTACCTGATCAGTTTCGATCCGGCGGATTACACGCTGGACAACTTCCGAAAGACCTTTGCCGTGAGTGGCTTTTCCCTCTGGGTGCGCAACAGCATCGTGATCTCCTTAGCTGGTGTGCTGCTGACCCTGGCGGTGTGCAGTCTGGGCGCCTTTGCCTTTGCCAAAAAGCATTTCCGGGGAAGCCGGGGACTCATGAACTTCCTCATGATTTCGATGGCCATCCCGTTCACCGCCACGGTGGTTCCCCTCTGGCTGATGATGGGGAAGCTAAAAATGATTGACAACTTTTTCCCGCTGATCGCCCCCATTCCCTCCATGCTGGGACTGCTCCTGATCCGGCAGGCTATCCTGGCCCTGCCCAAGGAGCTCTTTGAGAGCGCCCGGGTGGATGGCTGCCGGGATTTCCGGATCTACTGGAATATTGTCCTGCCGGTCATCCGGCCCATCCTGATCACGGTGGCTATTCTCTATTTTGCCCGGAGCTGGAACAGCTTCCTCTGGCCCCTGATCATCTCCAATACCGACGCTACACGGACCCTCCCGGTGGGGCTTGCCTCCATCCAGGGGACCCACACCATCAATTATGGCATCACCATGGCCGGGGCGCTGATGAATTTCCTGCCCCCCTTTTTGGTATATGTCTTTTTCCAGCGCTATTTTATTGCCGGCATCGCCGGAACAGGAATTAAAAACTGATTGTTTGGGAGGTTACACGGATGCAAATGATGACCTGCCGCTTCTGCGACCGTGAGTGCCATATGGCGGTGTCGCTGGATGCCGCCGGCCGGCCGGCGGCCATCCGTCCGGCCCATGAGGAGGGAACCATCTCCTGTCCCACAGGGCTCCATGCTCTGGAGCTGATGAACCATGCGCGGCGGGTGAAACATCCCCTGCGCCGGGCCGGACCGCGGGGGAGCGGCCAGTGGGAGGAGATCTCCTGGGATGAGGCATTTGACCTGGCGGCCCGGGCGCTTCAAAAGACCCTGGACCAGATGGGACCGGAGGGCCTGCTCTTCATCAAGGGCTTCAACAAGCCGTTGCAGGGCGCGGTCTTTGACCGATTGGCCAATCTGCTGGGGGTACCCAACCGGCTGGGTGCCGGAAACATGTGCCATCAGGCCCAGGCCCAGTCCTTTGTGGATACCTTCGGCTTCCCGGCGGACCGGCGCATTACGGCAGAGACCCGGATGGTGGTGCTCTGGGGTTCCAATCCCAGCAATACCATGCGCTGGGTACAGCGGGATATTGCCGCGATGAAACGGGCCGGGGGACGTCTAGTGGTAGTGGACCCGCTGCCCACCCGGATGACTGAACTGGCGGACCTCTGGCTGCCCATCCGTCCCGGAACGGACATGGCGCTGGCCCTGGGGTGGATGCGCCTCATTCTGGAGGAGGGCTGGGAGGACGCTGACCTGCTCAGCCGGTGGGCGACCGGCCTGGAGGATATCCGCAAGGCCTGCGCGCCCTATACGCTGGAATATACCGCGGCCCTTACGGGACTTGCGCCCGCGCAGATCCGGCAGGGGGCCGAGTGGTTTGCCTGCGCAAAGCCCGGCGTCCTCTTTGGCGGGAATGCGCTGGACCACAACTGGGACAGCTATCAGAAGGGACGCTGCCTAGCCATCCTGCTGGCGCTGACCGGAAATGTGGATGTCCCGGGGGCGGCGCTCCATGCGGCGCCTCCTTCCGGCCGCGATCCGATCCGGACGCCCCGGCTGACCTGCGCAGACCGGTTTTCCGCCGCCCAGCGGGAGCGGATGTGGGGCTGGGACCGCGCGCTGCTCCCCACCGCCCGGCAGACCAGCGGGCAGGCCATGCTCCAGGGGATCGAGGCGGGGAAGCTCCGGGCGGGCTGGGTGGTCGGCGGCGACCCGGTGGTCATGTGGGCGGACAGCCGCCGCACGCAGTCGGTTTTGCAGTCTCTGGACTTTCTGATGGTGCAGGATTTCTTCCTCACGCCCACCGCGCAGATTGCCGACTTGGTGCTCCCGGCAGCCACCTATCTGGAGTATGAAAACCTCTTTTTTGAGGGGGACGGGGGCATTCAGTACCGTCCGGCGCTGGCGCCCGGTTCGGACGCCCGCAGCGATATGGACATCATCAACGAGATGGGAAAGCGGCTGGGCCTGGCGGATGCCTTCTGGCCCGACATGGACGGGTTCTGGAACTTCCTGCTGGAGGGGAGCGGAGTCACGCTGGAAGAGCTGCGCGCCGCCGGACGGCTGGAGGGGGAGGGGACCAAGCGGCAGCCTGTGCCCCGGGGATACCGGCAGTGCGGATTTCCCACGGCCGACGGAAAGATCCATCTTGCTCTTCCGGGGCTGGAGGAGGGAAGCGTGCCGAAGTATCGGCCTCTCCCGGCGCCCGATGAGGCATACCCCGACCGCTGCACGAACTACAAGTCTCCCTTCTTCTTCCACTCGGCGGGGCGGCAGATGCCGGGACAGCGTACCCGGCAGCCCGACCCGGTGGCCTATGTGAGTGAAGACGTGGCCGCGCGGGAGGGGCTGCGTGAGGGAGACTGGGCCCGGATCACCACACCGACCGGGGAGGCCCGCCAGCGGGTGCACATCGGACGGGGCATGCCAGCCGGCACCATTGCCCTGGCCATCGGCTGGTGGGACCCGGATGCCGCCGGCGCGCGGGATGTGCTGGCCGGAAACTGCAACAACCTGACGTCGGACCGAACCCTGCTCGGCGGGGAGATCCAGGCGTTTTCCTGCCGCGGCATTCCGTGCAGGGTGACCAAAGAGGAAAGGATGGACTGAATTTATGTGTCTGGAGCGTACGGATCATCGGAATCCACAGCGCTTTGAGGAGCTCTATCACAATGTGGTTCCCGGCCGCTATACCGAGATCTACATGGATGTGACCAACAAGTGCAACGCCATGTGCAAATACTGCAAGACGGGACAGGCCAATCTCTGCGGCGCGAGCCGGGAGGCGCCGCCCTACTACATGACCCGGGCGGAGTTTGAGCGGCTCCACCGCCATCTGCTTGACCACAACATCATCACGCCGGACTGCATCTACCGGATCTACAACTGGTATGAGCCCTCCCTCAATCCCCATCTCCCCGATCTGTTCAACTACATGCGTGAGGTGGGGATCCGGCTGGATATGAGCACGAATGCGGGAAAGGCCATTGACTTCTCCCGGGTGGAGTCCTGCGAAAACTGGTATGGCATCCTCTTCTCCATGCCGGGATTCAGTCAGAGCTCCTATGACCGCATCCACGGCTTTGACTTTGAGAAGGTCAAGGCCAACATCCGCGCGACCATGGAGGCCATCCGGGCGCGGGGGTTCCATGGATATGCCATGATCAACTACCATCTCTACCAGTTCAACATCGGCGAGGTCCGCGCGGCAAAGGCCTTTGCCGACGAACTGGGCCTGGGACTGCACACCATTTACGCCTATTTCAACGGGACCGGGGGAAATGGGGACTATCTCTCCGGGACGATGGACCCGCTTTACCTCCGGGATGCCTCCCGGGATCTGTTCTTCTGCCACATTGACGAACTGATCGCCCGCAAGGAGGAATATTTCCGGGAATTCAACGAGCCGGAATCCATTACCCTGAGTGAATTCTGCAATGTGATCCCCTGCCGGGGGAGCAATGATGACGACCGGATCAAGAGCATCTTTGAGATCACCAGCTATGACGAGCTGCACGGTATTTACGAGGGGATCTTTGCCCAGCGGCGGAAGAATCCCCAGTATGGGAATGCCTGGGTCTGGGGGCACAGCTATAAGCGCTCCTGGAACCATCTGTTCGGTTTTGCAGACAACACACTGATCTGAGGAGGAGAGTTCCATGAAGCGAGTAGAGCTGGGACACAGCGGGATCGAGGTCACCGAACTGGGATACGGCTGCATGATGTTTGGGGCCAAGCTGGAGCGGGAGGCGGCCTTTGAACAGCTGGACGCCTATCTGGAGCGGGGCGGCAACCTGCTGGACACCGCGAATATTTACGGCCGGCGCAAGATCGACGGCACGGGCCGAGCGGGGAGAAGTGAGGAGATCATCGGAGCGTGGCTCAAGGAGCGGGGATGCCGGGACCGGGTGGTCCTGGCCAGCAAGGTGGGATTTGCATACCCGGGGATCTCCTACGGCACCTCGGCCCGCCAGATCCGGGAGGAGTGTGAAAAATCCCTCCAGCGGCTCCAGACCGACTATCTGGACCTTTACTACCTCCACACCGACGATGAGAATACCCCGCTGGAGGAGACGCTCTCCGCCATGGATACCCTGGTGCGGGAGGGAAAGGTGCGGGCCATCGGCGCCAGCAACTTCAGCGCCTGGCGGCTGGAGCGCGCCCGTCAGCTCTGCCAGGCCAACCACTGGACGCAGATCTGCTGCATCCAGCAGCGGTACTCGTATCTGCGCCCGAAACAGGATGCGGTGTTTCCCGGCCAGAAGTATGTGGTGGAGGACCTGCGGGAATACGTCCGGGACACGGGGATCACACTGCTGGCCTACTGCCCTCTGCTGAAGGGGGCCTATGTCAATCCGGAGAAATCCTTTATGGCCCAGTATGTCGGGGCGGATGCCAAGGCGCGGCTGGCTGCGCTGGATCAGGTGGCCAGAGAGACGGGGTACAGCAAGGTCCAGATCGTCTACTACTGGCTCATGCACCAGGATCCGGCCGCCATTCCGCTGGTCACCACCACAAATATGGCCCAGTTTGAGGAGGCAATGGGGACCCTGAAGATCCAGCTCAGCAAGGAACAGCTGGACTTCCTTTCCGCGGCTGGAGACGGCAGTCTGGACGGAGCAATGAAGTAAGCGGTTGGGATGGCGCGCGGGTTCGGACCTATCTGAACGAAGATGTTTGCCCGAAGAAGAGAAGCTCCCATGCCGCAGAGAACGGGACCAGTAAAAGTGGATCAATAGACAAAATCGCCACCTGTGCAGGCAAATAAACCTACGAAACGGGGGCTGCTGACAACAAATAAAGGCTGAGTATCAAGCACCTGGAAAGTGCGAGATATTCAGCCTGTTTTGTTGTCGGGGGGCTCCAAAGGGGCTGGCCCCTTGGCACATGACGTTGCTGTTCACTGGGAAGCTATAAGTCTGTCAAAAAAATTTCAGGAATTCCTTTTTTCTGAAGCTGATATTTCTGAACCCTGGTTAACGGGATTTTAAATGACGAATCAGTTTTTCTGAATTTATTGTTTAATATATCATCATAGAGAGCCGTAATAAATTCCCTCCATTCCTCTAAGAAGGAGGTTTGGGATAAACCATCTAAATGGGCATAGCCGTCGCCTAAATAAAACACCTCCAATGCGAATGCTAAATCACAATCCGGGGCGGAGAGTATTTCTTTTGGTACGTCAAATCCATCATCCCAGTTATATTCATTCAACTTACGTTTTAAATCAGAATACGCCATTTGTGCCCCTCCGCTTTAATCCGGGTTTGCCGCTGGCTTCATTGTAGCATAGTGGTCTTATAAAGTCCATGAAACATATGCGGCTATGAACAAGCGCAAAACAGGGCTGACCGTAAAATGTATTGTCCATCCTCAAAAATCCATTTCCAATTATCCACGCTTCCCCTGCCGGACTTGTGACACCGAGGTATAATGAAACCTTTTGTCCAAGGCCGCAACCAGCTCGCCGCCGGTGACGGACCGGGCGAGGGTGCAGCAGCCGTCCCGCCAGGGCGGGCAAGCGGGTTCAGCCTGTCCAGACAGTCTATAATCTGGTGGGCGGAGTAACGATACCGGGTACAATGGACAGCGAAACGGCATAGCCACGAAAGACTATGCCGTTTCGCCAAAAACAAGGTACTTCCTTATAGCTCCCCCCGGCTTTTGCTGGGGGGCACGTTTGCTTTTATGGATCAGCCGTCCAGCTCCTGGATGGCCTTGGCCGCCTCAATGGCCTTCTGCTGGGCCGCAGGGGGCGCTTCCTCGTAGCGGACAAAGTGGAAGGTAAAGGAGCCACGGCTCTGGGTGAGAGAGCGCAGGTCGATGGCATAGGTCATCATTTCGGCCATGGGGACCTCAGCCTCCACCACCTGATTGCCCTTGCCGTCGGGATTCATGCCCATGACGCGGCCGCGGCGCTTGTTCAGGTCGCCGATGACATCCCCCATATAGCTGTCGGGAATGGTGACCTTCAGCTCGCCGATAGGCTCCAGAATGGTGGGATTGGCGTCGGGGAGACCGGCCTTGTAGGCCAGCTGGGCCGCCGTCTTAAAGGCCATTTCGGAGGAGTCCACCGGGTGGTAGGAGCCATCGTACAGGGTGGCCTTCAGGTTGACCACGGGATAGCCGGCCAGGACGCCGTGCTGGACGGCCTCCCGCAGGCCCTTCTCCACGGCGGGGAAGTAGTTCTTGGGCACCGCGCCGCCGAAGACCTCCTCACAGAACTCCAGCTCTTCCTGCTCGCCGGGCTCAAAGCGGATCTTGACGTCGCCGAACTGGCCGTGGCCGCCGGACTGCTTCTTGTGGCGGCCCTGGACCTCCACCTTCTTGCGGATCTTCTCCCGGTAGGCCACGCGGGGGATGGAGAGCCCGGCCTCCACGCTGAAGCGGTTCTTCAGTTTGGAGAGGAGCACGTCCATCTGCATATCGCCGGTGCCGGAGACCACCATCTGTCGGGTCTCCGGGTTGTTGGACCAGTGGAAGGTCAGATCCTCGTCATTCAGCCGGGTGAGGCCGGCGGCGATCTTGTCTTCCTGGCCACGGGTCTTGGGGGCAATGGCCACCGAGTAGCAGGGCTCGGGGAAGGGCAGGGCGGGGAATCTGACCACTTTGCGTCCGTCACAGATGGTATCGCCGGTCTTGAGCGCCTCCATCTTGGAGATGGCGCCGATGTCGCCGCAGACCAGCTCCTTGACCTCTTCGGCCTTTTTGCCCTTCATGATATACAGGCGGCCCAGCTTGACGTTCTCGCCGGTGCGGGCGTTCACCAGGGTCATATCGGGGGTCAGGTTGCCGGACATGACCTTGACATAGGAGTACTTGCCGTACTGGTCGGAGGTGGTCTTAAACACGAAGGCACAGGGATAGGCCCGGTCGGAGAGGACATACTCCTCCAGCTCGCCGTCAGCGTTCTCCACCAGCTCGGCGGAGCCCTCCAGGGGGTTGGGGATCAGATCCACCACGGTATCCAGCAGCATCAGGGTGCCCAGGCCCTGCACGGCAGAGCCGCAGACCACCGGGAAGAGGGAGAGGTCCCGCACGCCCTGGCGCAGGCCCTGGAGCATCTCGGCGTAGGTGAAGTCCTCGCCGGAGAAATACTTATCCATAAACTCCTCGCTGGTCTCGGCCACCGACTCCTTCAGGGCGTCGTAGAGCTCATCCAGCACGGGGAGCTTATCCGCGGGGACCTCGATCTCCACCCGCTTGTCGCCCTGCATCTCATAGGCGCGCTTGTGGAGAACGTCGATGATGCCGATGACCTTCTTGTCCCCATCCCAGATGGGGGCGACGACGGGAGCCACATTCTTGCCGAACCGCTCCCGCAGGGCGGCGAAGGCGGCGTTGTAGTCCGCGTTCTCCTCGTCGGTCTTGGAGATGTAGAGGATGCGGGGCATGCGGCGCTCCTCGCAGTAGTTCCAGGCCTTTTCCGTGCCCACGCTCAGGGGCCCGGCCTTGGAGGGGGTGACGATCACGGCGGCGCCGGAGACGCTCAGGGCCTCCATGACCTCGCCGGAGAAATCAAAATAGCCCGGGGTATCCAGCAGATTGATCTTACAGCCCTTATAATCGACGGGGGCCACCGCCGTGGAGATGGAAACCTGGCGGCGGATCTCTTCGGGATCAAAATCGCAAACGGTGTTGCCATCGGCGGGGGAGCCCATCCGAATGGTGCCACCGGTCAAAAACAGCATGTTTTCGGCGAGTGTGGTCTTGCCGCTGGCGCCATGGCCCAGCAGACAGATGTTGCGGATGTTTTGCGCAGAATAGCTCATATGGTTTCCTCTCCTTGCGTTCAAAATCGGAGCAGCCGTGCGTCCGATGGAGCGCCACAACTGACATTAGTCATTATAACTCAAAAACAGAATGCTGGCAACTGCAAATTTATTAAAATAATGCAAAATGCTGCAAAACCATGGGAGACAAGCAAAAGCAGGTCCGTGTGATATGTACACGGACCTGCTCAGACTGTCGATAAAGTATATTTCTTCGATTTATGCTGCAAGAGCCTCGCAGAGTTCCGCCGTCCCGCAGACGGCGGAAGAGGGTCAAATCGTGTT
>JAHAEW010000162.1 GCA_018374635.1 Clostridiales bacterium | reverse complement strand
GTCCCAGCATGGAGAGCCTGGGCCGCTGCCGCAGTCTGCTGTGCCGTCACCAACGCCGAGCTGACCTCCGCCAACCTTGCGTTCAGTTCCTCGATCTGCTTGTCCTTTACAGCAAGTTGCTCGCTTTTCCGGTCTAATTCTCCCTGCAGCATAGCGATCAAAGTGGTTTCGCAAGTTTCGCAACTTGCTTTCGCCGGTTGCGAAACTTGCTTTCGTTCAACACCTAAATAATGCTGATATATGGCGGTTTTTTGACTTTCGCTGATTGCGAAACTTCCTTTCGCATCTTTCGCAACATGGTTTCGCCTACACCATGCACGAACTGCCTGTTCCGACACGCCACATTCTATTGCAATTTCCGTTATTACACCCGCCAAATATCATCACCACTCTTTCATCCAGAGTTAATCTCAAAACAAATCGCTATGAGATCCCGTCCTTATCAATTTCAAAATCAAAGTCTGCCGAACAACTTTATAGACCAACAGCCAGTCCGGCTCGATGTGACATTCTCTCATGTCCTTATAATTTCTGGAATTAGTGAGAGCATGATCTCGATACGCCTCCGGCAACGGCTGCTCGTTACACAACAGCGTGATCACTTCCTCCAACTTCTTCGGATCGCAGCCTCTCTTGATCGCAAGCTTGTAATCTCGTTTGAACTGCCCCGAAAACTCCGGCTTAAGCATTCAGCGCCTCCATCAGATCTGCAACGCTATCAAACGGACCATACATATCCTCTCCCTTTTCTGCCGCCTCCATCGCCGCATAGGTAACAGCATTCGGCTCGTCAACCTTGACTTCAAAGGGAAGTCCATGACACCTAAGTGCCTGTCGATAAAAAATACCCGTTGCCGTACTCAAATCCATTCCGAGGGACTTAAAGAGAGCTGCCGCCTGTGCTTTCAGCTCCGGCTCCATTCTTATCGTCATATTTCCTTTAGCCATAATAGCACTCCTTTCCTCGTCATTTTTAGCTTGCACTAATATTATATTCAATATTCGTGACATTTGCAAGTGCATTGCAAATGTTTTTTGCAACTTTTCTATGAACAGTGCTTTCTATATGGTAACACCGCAGCGTGTACATTTAGGGGGTGAAAAAGCCTTATTTCGCGCGGTTTTCAAGCCTCGTTTTCGGTGGGGTAATATAAAACCCTTACCCGCCCCGAAAACGCCTTGTAGGGCGTTTCTGTGGCGTTTACAGCCCTTTCTTAAATTCCTCCACCAACAGATCGCTCAAAGCCTGTGATGGGCGTATTTTGACCGTTATATGCCCCTCCGGTACGGTGTCCCACCATTTGCGGATCGTTTTCGGATCAAGTCCGGTGTCCCTATGACAATCGGCCTTGCGTCCCTCTGGATGCTCCTGCCGCCACGCATAGACTTGCGCTTTCTTTTCTTCTGCCCCTTTTCTTCTCCATGTGCCGCCAGGATAATCCACTTCCTGCACCGCCCTTGCTCTTTTCAAATGCTCTTTCTGTGATCTACCATTCCTCTTGTTGCGCTCGATGCGAACATCGGTCAGAGCTTCAATATCGGAAATCGTGAAATTGTAATACTCCTTGTCGTAGGCTTCCAGCGCACTCCGTATATCTTCCTCGGTCAATGCGTTCTCATGCTTCACCATCTGCAGATCATCAAAAGCCTCTTTCATATCCTGCCGGAGCTGCTGCTTCGACACACCGCATTTGTAAGCATAGATAGCAAGGCACATCAAAAAGAAATACCGATGCCCGCCCTTTATCTCTCCGATCTGCCGCAGCCACCAATGGTAGAGCGCATACGGATCATCACCATGCACCTTTCCGGCAATATCCCACTTCTTGCGTCCTTTCTCGCCTCTCACAACAACACGCTCATACCACTCCGGATATGCCTCCCTCGCCTCAGCTCGTGTCATTTTGGATGGGCTGAAAGGCTTATTGACATCCACCCTGTTTTCTGGCTTTGCGTAGGCGTTCAGATAATCCAGCGTTACCCGTTCTCCGGTACGGAAAGCGACCAGCTCCGTCCCATGCTTGTCATTGATGCTGCCCACCATGCGGAAGCTCTGATTGATGGATTGATACTGGATCGCCTTGACCTGCGAAGTGCTGCCATACTCCCATAGCCGGAAAGTGAGGTCATATTTCAGACTTTTAAGCTGAATTTTTATATTCGGGTATAGGTCAATCGGCTGCTGGAAAACATAGTAGATATGCAGCCCTGTCCCCGACAGAACAAGGAAAGTCGGCATCGGCAACCGGCGCACTCGCTCCGGATCGCCGCCAAAGCGCAGAAAGAGGTTGCGCAGCTCGGCAAGACCTACGCCATCCAGATCGAAGATCAGAGCATACATCCGCTGGGCGTTCTCCAGCCTGTTCTCCTTTCTGCGATATGCAAGACCGCTGCACAAAGTAAGGCTGTTCCCCTCGACAAACTCCATGTAATCCTGTTCCCATGTGTCGTTATACATCTTCCTGCGCCGGAGCTTCTTATCCTCGCTCTGTTCGTCCCGATACAGATACACAGCGTTCGGATGGGAAAAATCCGTGTGCCGTTCTCCAGAGTTCTCATTGTCCGGAAACAGCTCTTTATAAAACTCATAGCCTCCGACCTCCGGATATTGTGCGCTCAAATACTCGTAGCAGCCTCGATAATTCTCGGTCATATTACCACCTCACAAAAGAAAAAGTACCAAAAAGAAAATCCGCTGCGGCGGGGATCGCCTGCGGGCGGGAAGGGGGAAAAGGGGGAGCAAAAGAGCGGCGGCTACGCCGCCTTAAAGAGAAAGTCACCTCCCCCTTTTCCCCCTCGCTGCGGGGCATTGAAAGTGCCGCCACTATGGAAAACCCGATGGGTTTACCACAGTGGCTTGGAAAACCTCTAACAAGGTTTACCACACTTCCAACACCCCTCCGCTCACCCCCTTTTTCCCCTCCGACTTTCTCCCTTTCAGAGAGAGAAAATATAGGTTGGGAGTACCCTTACAGGGGGCTTAGATTATCAATACAGCAATTCCCTATTTTCAGTTGTTATTATAGCCTGTCCGAAAGAGATTTTCAAGCCCTCCGGACAGGCTTCTTTTACAGCTCCATGCCGCCCATTCCTCGCTGGTGCTGCTGTTGCTCCTGCTGCTGTCCGATCTCCGGATCGGGCAGCAGCTCCCTCGCCTTTTCAAGCAGAGGACGCAGACGCTCCGGCAAGTGTTCTTCCAAGAAGTCCAGCATCCGACCGATGCCGT
>JAHAEW010000040.1 GCA_018374635.1 Clostridiales bacterium | reverse complement strand
GAAAACACGATTTGACCCTCTTCCGCCGTCTGCGGACGGCGGAACTCTGCGAGGCTCTTGCAGCATAAATCGAAGAAATATACTTTATCGACAGTCTGCTTGTTTTTGTTTGTCTGATTTACTTCTTTTCCTCACCCATGAGCAGGTAGAGCACCGCTTTCTGGGCGTGGAGGCGGTTCTCAGCCTCGTCGAAGATCTCGCCGGCGTGGGCCTCAAAGACCTCGGCGGTGATCTCCTCGCCCCGGTGGGCGGGCAGGCAGTGCTGCACCATGCAGCCGGGGTTGGTGACCTTCATCAGCGCCTCGTTGACCTGGTAGCCCTGGAAGGCGGCCTTACGCTTGGCGGTCTCCTCCTCCTGGCCCATGGAGGCCCACACGTCGGTAAAGACCACGTCGGCCCCCTTGGCGGCCTCCATGGGGTCCCGGGTGAGGGTGAAGGCGGCGTCGGGCACGCTCTTGGCGAACTCCATCACGTCGGGATGGGGGTCATACCCCTCGGGGCAGGCCACGGACACGTTCATGCCCACCTTCAGGCAGCCCACGATGAGGGAGTTGACCATGTTGTTGCCATCGCCGATGAAGCACATGTTCAGCCCCTCCAGCTTGCTCTGGTGCTCCCGGATGGTCATCAGGTCGGCCAGCACCTGGCAGGGGTGGGCGAAGTCGGTCAGGCCGTTGATGACCGGGATGTCGGCGTACTCGGCCAGCTTCTCCACCTCCTCCTGGGAGTAGGTGCGGATCATGATGCCGTCGCAGTAGCGGGAGAGCACCCGGGCGGTGTCCTCCACGGGCTCGCCGCGGCCGATCTGGCTCTCCTTGCTGGAGAGAAAGAGAGCGTGGCCGCCCAGCTGATACATACCGGTCTCAAAGGAGACCCGGGTGCGGGTGGAGTTCTTCTCGAAAATCATGGCCAGGGTCTTGCCCTGGAGGTAGTTGTGGGTGAGACCGTGCTTCTGGTTGTACTTCATCTGGTCGCCCACGTTCAGAATGTGGATGATCTCCTCCTTGGAGAGATCCAGCAGCTTCAACAGGTCCTTCATTTTCATGTCACCTCATCATCCGGCGGGAGCGGTGTCCCGCGCCGTTCTTATTCCAGGACCTGGGCCATGATCGCCAGGCCCTTGTCCATCTCTTCCTTCGTGATCGTCAGGGGGGGCAGCAGCCGCAGGTCCGGCCCGGCGGTGAGCACCAGCAGGCCGTTTTGCACCAGCTGGGCGGCCAGGGCCTTGTTGGTATGGCCCTCCTTGACCGCAATGCCGATCATCAGGCCCAGCCCGCGGGTGGAGCCGATGCTCTTCTTGCCCAGGGCCTCGATGCCGGCGCGCAGGTAGGCGCCCTTCTCCTTCACCGCTTGCAACGCATCCTCGTCCAGGATGTCCAGGACGGTGAGGGCGGCCGAGGCGGCGATGGGGTTGCCGCCGAAGGTGGAGCCGTGCATGCCCGCTCCCAGCACATTCCGGCACTTCTCGTTCACCAGGAATCCGCCCATGGGGAGGCCTCCGGCGATGCCCTTGGCAAAGGAGGCCGCGTCGGGCTGGACGCCGTACTGCTGGTAGGCAAAGAGGGCGCCTGTCCGGCCGATGCCGGTCTGGACCTCGTCCACCAGCATGAGCCAGTCCCGCTCGGCGCACAGCGCAGCCAGGTCCCGGACAAAGTCCGGCTCCATGGGGAGCACGCCGCCCTCGCCCTGGACCAGCTCCAGCATCACGGCGCACACGTCCTTCCCGCCCTCCGCCTTGACGCTCTCCAGATCATTGGCGTCAGCATAGCGGAACCCCTCCATAAAGGGATAGAAGTACTGGTGGAACGCATCCTGTCCGGTGGCGGTCAGGGTGGTAATGGTCCGTCCGTGGAAGGAGTTCTTCAGGGTCAGGATGGTGCTGCGGCCCTTGCCGTACTTGTCAAAGCTGTACTTGCGGGCCAGCTTGATGACGCCCTCGTTGGCCTCGGCGCCGGAGTTTCCGAAGAAGGCCGCCGCCATCCCCGCCCGCCGGCACAGCGTGCCGGCCAGCTTGGCATAGGGCTGGGTGTAAAAGAGGTTGGAGATATGCCCCAGCGCCAGGGCCTGCTCATAGATGGACCAGGCCCACTGCTCGTTTCCGTAGCCCACCGAGTTCACGCCGATGCCGGAGGTGAAGTCGATGTACTCCTTCCCCTCCAGATCCCAGAGGGTGGCGCCCTTTCCGTGGGCGATGGCCACGTCAAAGCGCCCGTAGGTCTGAAGGGTGTGGGCGTGATCCAGGGCTTTCAGTTCTTCAAAGGTCATGGTTGCCGTCTCCTTACTCCTTACAGAATCATGGTGCCGATGCCCTGGTCGGAGAGCATCTCGATGAGGATGGAGTGGGGGATGCGCCCGTCCAGGATGTGGGTGCGCTCCACGCCGGAGCGCACCGCCTCCACGCAGCACTCGATCTTGGGGATCATGCCGCCCCGGATCACGCCCTCCCGCACCAGCTGGGGCACGTCGGAGAGCCCCACCACCGGGATGAGGGTCCCCTCGTCCGCCGGGTCGCGCAGCAGCCCCCGGACGTCGGTGAGAAGGATGAGCTTCTCCGCCCCCAGGGCCACGGCCAGCTTGGCCGCGGCGGTGTCGGCGTTGATGTTGTAGGCGTTCTCCCCGTCCACCCCCTGGGCCACGGTGGAGACCACCGGGATGTAGCCCTGCTGGAGGCAGTCCCGCACCGGGTCTGGGTTTACCTTGACGATCTCGCCCACCAGGCCGTATTTCTCGTCCAGCTTCTCGGCCTGGAAGAGGCCGGCGTCCATCCCGCACAGGCCGATGGCCCGGCCGCCCCGGCGGTTGAGGGTGGCCACCAGGTTCTTGTTCACCTTGCCGCAGAGCACCTGCTGGACGATGTCCATGGTCTCCTCGTCGGTGTAGCGCAGGCCGTCCACAAAGCGGGACTCCTTGCCGGTCTTGCGGAGCATCTCCGAGATCTCGGGCCCGCCGCCGTGGACCACCACCACATGGATGCCCACCAGGTGGAGCAGGATGATGTCGCTGATGACGGCCCGGCGCAGCTCGTCGGAGATCATGGCGTTTCCGCCGTATTTGACCACGATGGTCTTGCCGTAAAATTTCTGGATATAGGGCAGTGCTTCGGCCAGCACCGTGGCTCTGGTCACAACAGGGTCAGACATTTGGACTCCTTCTTTCCCGATCAGGTGCGGTAGTCGCCGTTGATCTTCACATAGTCATAGGTCAGGTCGCAGCCCCAGCAGGTGGCCTCGTGCTCCCCCTCGTGGAGGCAGATGTCGATGATCACCTCGTCCTGGGAGAGGATGCTCTTGGCGGCCTCCTCGTCGAAGTCCAGGCCCATGCCCTGCCGGCAGACCAGCACCTCGCCCACGGCGGAGGCGAATTTCACATCCACATACTCCGGCCGGAAGGGGGCCTTGGAGTAGCCCATGGCGCACAGGACCCGGCCCCAGTTGGCGTCGGTGCCGAACATGGCGGCCTTCACCAGGGGGGAACCCACCACCGCCTTGCTCAGGCGCTCGGCGCTCTCCTCGCTGCGGGCGGCGCGAACGGTGCAGGTGATGAGGCGGCTGGCGCCCTCGCCGTCTCCTGCGATGCAGCGGGCCAGATACTCGCAGACCTGGTGCAGGGCCTTGCGGAAGACGGTATAGCTGTCGTCCTTCCACTCGATGAGGGGATTTTCCGCCAGTCCGTTGGCCAGCACCACGCACATGTCGTTGGTGGAGGTGTCCCCGTCCACCGTCACCCGGTTGAAGGTCTTGGGCACCACCTCGTGGAGGGCGTCGGCGAGCAGCTCTCCCGTGATGGCGCAGTCGGTGGTGATGAAGCAGAGCATGGTCCCCATGTTGGGGTGGATCATGCCGGAGCCCTTGGCGATGGCGCCCATGGTCACGGTCTTTCCGCCCAGGGTGAAGGAGAGGGCGATCTCCTTCTTGCCGGTGTCGGTGGTCATGATGGCGCGGGCCGCCGCGTCGGAGCCCTCGGGCCCATCGGTGAGTCCGGCCGCCACCTCGGGCATCCCCCGCTCAATGGCGGCGATGTTGATGGTCTGGCCGATGACGCCGGTGGAGGCCACCACAAAGTCCGAGGGCTTGCGGCCGGTGGCCCGGGCGGCGTACTCGCTCATCCGCTCGGCATTCTCATGGCTCTGGGGACAGCAGGCGTTGGCGTTTCCGCTGTTGACCACCACGCCCCAGGCCGTTGCGTCCTCCAGATGGTCCATGGTGACGTAGATGGGGGCCGCCTTGACGCGGTTCATGGTGTAGGTGGCCGCCGCCGCGCACTCCTGCTCGGAGAGGATGATGGCCAGGTCCTTCTTGTCCAGCTTCTTGCTCTTGACGCCGCAGTGGACGCCCCAGGCCCGAAAGCCCTTGGCTGCGGTCACGCCGCCGTTGATCTGCTTCATAACCTTATGTCCTTCCCTTCTGTGGGGGAACGAAGGGGGCGCTGTCTCCCGCTTCCCTTCTTCCGCTCAGTCCAAATGGAGCCCGGTGGTCGAGTCCAGGCCCAGCATGATATTCATATTCTGTACCGCCGCGCCTGATGCACCCTTGCCCAGGTTGTCGAAGAGGGCGGTGACGATGGTCTGCTCCTCATGGCCGCAGACCACCAGTTCCAGCCGGTCGCTCCCGGCCAGGGCGTTGGCGGGGAGCATCCCGCCCTCCTCCTCGTAGCGCACCGAGATCAGCTTCTGTCCGGCATAGTAGGCCATGAGGATGTGATAGATCTCCTTGGCCGTGGGCTGCCCCAGCAGATACTTGTTGTGGAGCAGGATCGTGGTGGCCATGCCCTTGTAGTAGTCGTCCACCACCGGGCAGAAGACCGGCGGCTGCTCCAGACCGGAGATCTTCTGCATCTCGTTCAAATGCTTGTGGCGCAGGTTGGTGCCGTAGATCCGGGGGCTGTACAGGTCCTTCCCCCTCTCCCCGCTCTCGTACGCCGCGATCATCTTTTTCCCTCCGCCGGAGTAGCCGGTCAGGGAGCAGCAGGTGAGCGGGTAGTCCCTGGGGAGGATATGGAGGGAGACCAGGGGCATGGTGGAGGCGAGAAAGCCCGTGGCGTGGCACCCGGGATTGGCCACCCGCCCGGCCTGCCCGATGACCTCGCCGGGATAGCGGTAAAACTCCGGGAAGCCGTAGACCCATCCCTTGGCGGTGCGGTGGGCGGTGGAGGCGTCGATGACCCGGGTGTGGTCATTCTCGATGAGCGCCACCGCCTCCCTGGCCGCCCCGTCGGGCAGGCAGAGGAAGACCAGGTCGGCCGCGTTGAGGAGCTTCTTCCGTTCCTCCACGTCCTTGCGCTTTTCCTCGTCGATGAGCAGGAGGTCGATGTCCTCCCGCGCGCCCAGGCGCTCATAGATCTGAAGGCCGGTGGTCCCTTCCCTGCCGTCGATATATACCTTTGGTTTACTCATAGAAACACCCCATTTTCTCGGTTTGCCGCGTAGACAGCTCCATAGTACGGCAGCCGAGCGAGGATTTCAACCTCAAACCTGTTACAGTCTGGTTTCTCAGCCCTTTTTCCGCTCGGCCAGGAAGGCCTTGATGCGGCCGATCTGCTGCTGCACGCTCTCGGCGGAGGGTCCGCCGTAGACCTGGCGTCCGTTGACGCAGGTACCCAGCTCTAGGGCCTGGTAGACGTCCTCCTCGAAGACGGGCGAGACCGCCTTGAAGTCCTTCAGGGGCAAGGTGTCCAGGGTCTCGCCGGCCTTGATGCAGAAGTTGACCAGCTTGCCCACGATCATATAGGCCTCCCGGAAGGGCATCCCCTTCTTGACCAGATAGTCGGCGCAGTCGGTGGCGTTGATGAAGCCGCCGGAGGCCGCCGCGCGCATGTTCTTCTCCTTGACGGTGAGGGTGTCCAGCATGGCGGCAAAGACGGGAATGCACAGCTCCACCGTGTCGATGGCGTCGAACACCGGCTCTTTGTCCTCCTGCATGTCCTTGTTGTAGGCCAGGGGCAGGCCCTTCATCACGGTCAGCAGGGTGATGAGGGAGCCGTACACCCGCCCGGTCTTCCCCCGGACCAGCTCGGCCACGTCGGGATTCTTCTTCTGGGGCATGATGGAGGAGCCGGTGGAATAGGCGTCGTCCAACTCCACATACTTGAACTCCCAGGAGCACCAGAGGATGATCTCCTCCGAGAAGCGGGACAGGTGCATCATCAGAATGGAGCAGGCCGACAGAAACTCGATGGCAAAGTCCCGGTCGGACACCGAGTCCATGGAGTTGTCCGTGGGACGCCGGAAGCCCAGGGCCGCCGCGGTCTGGAACCGGTCCACCGGATAGGTGGAGGTGGCCAGGGCGCCCGCGCCCAGGGGGCACTCGTCCATCCGCTCCAGGCAGTCCTCCAGCCGGGTGATGTCCCGCTTGAGCATGTTGGCGTAGGCCATCATGTAGTGGGCGAAGGTGGTGGGCTGGGCACGCTGGAGGTGGGTGTAGCCCGGCATGACGGTGTGGAGGCTGGCCTGGGCCTTTTTCACCAGCACCTCCTCCAGGTCCTGGATCATGCCGATGATGACGGGGATCTCCTTCTTCACATAGAGCCGGAAGTCCACCGCCACCTGGTCGTTCCGGCTGCGGGCGGTGTGCAGCCGCTTGCCGGTCTGGCCGATGCGCTGGGTGAGGAGGGACTCGATGTTCATGTGGATGTCCTCGTTCTCCATGGAGAACTCCACCTGACCGGCCTCCACGTCGGCCAGGATGGCCTTGAGCCCGTCAATGATCTTCTCGGCCTCGTGGGCCTCGATGATGCCGGTCTTTCCCAGCATGGCCGCGTGGGCCATGGAGCCTGCGATGTCCTCCTTGTAGAGACGGGCATCGAAGGAAATAGACGAGTTGAAGTCATTTACCAGGGTATCGGTCTCCTTCTGGAACCGTCCTGCCCACAATTTCATGCCGGTTACCTCATTTCTCTTTCATCGGGTTAGTGTTTTCTCAAAAATGCAGGCATTTTTGAGAGGGGATACAGCCCCCTGCGTCGCGCGCGCAACGCGCGCACGCTTGTGGGCTGAGAAGTGTTTTTTCCGAGGCACATGTCCTCGGAAAAAACGGATTTCGATTTTCTTTCGCCGCCTGTGGGCGGCGAAACTCTGCCGAGGGCTGAATGCCGTCTTACTTCAGCTTTCCCTGGTCCCGCAGGGCCAGAATGGTGTCGGGCAGGCCCCAGAGGTTGATAAAGCCGGTGGCGTCGTTCTGGTTGTAATCGCTCTCCTGGAAGGTGACGATGTCCTCGGAGTAGAGGGTCTCGGGAGAGGTGACGCCGGAGGTGATGATGTTGCCCTTGTAGAGCTTGAGCTTCACCTGGCCGGTGACGTGCTTCTGGGTCTCGGCGGCGAAGGCGGAGAGGGCCTCCCGCACGGGGGTGAACCACTTGCCGTTGTAGACCAGATCGGCAAAATCCACCGCCAGCTTCTGCTTCATGTGCTTGGTGTCCTTGTCGATGGTGATCATCTCCAGCACCTCGTGGGCCCGGTAGAGGATGGCGCCGCCGGGGGTCTCGTACACGCCCCGGTCCTTCATGCCGGTCATCCGGTTCTCCACGATGTCCAGCAGGCCGATGCCGTTCTTGCCGCCCAGGTCGTTGAGCTTGCGGATGATGTCGGAGGCCTTCATCTTCTCCCCGTCCACGGCCACGGGCCAGCCCTTCTCGAAATCAATGGTCACATAGGCGGGCTCGTCAGGGGCCATGGCCGGAGAGACGCCCATCTCCAGGAAGCCGGGCTTGTCGTACTGGGGCTCGCTGGCGGGGTCCTCCAGGTCCAGGCCCTCGTGGGAGAGGTGCCACAGGTTCTTGTCTTTGGAATAGCTGGTCTCCCGGCTGATCTTCAGGGGCACATGGTGGGCCTCGGCGTAGTCGATCTCCTCGTTGCGGCTCTTGATGTCCCACTCTCTCCAGGGGGCGATAATCTTCATCTCGGGGGCGAAGCGCTTGATGGCCAGCTCAAACCGGATCTGGTCGTTGCCCTTTCCGGTGCAGCCGTGGGCGATGGCGTCGGCCCCCTCCTTCTTGGCGATCTCCACCAGGCCCTTGGCGATGATGGGCCGGGCAAAGGCGGTGCCCAGCAGATAGTCCTCGTACTTGGCGCCCATCATCATGGAGGGGATGATGACGTCATCCACCATCTCATCCACCAGATCCAGCACATACAGCTTGGACGCGCCGGTCTGGATGGCCTTCTCCTCCAGGCCCTCCAGCTCGTCATTCTGGCCCACGTCGCCGGCCACGGCGATGATCTCGGGATTGTTGTAGTGCTCCTTCAGCCAGGGGATGATGATGGACGTATCCAGACCGCCGGAGTAGGCGAGGACAACTTTCTTGATCTCAGACATTGTAATGACCTCCTGTGAGGCGGCCGCTCCGGCCGTCTTCCTGATGTTGGCATCATTATACTCCAGGCAGAATAAAAATGCAACTGTCATTTTGCATAATTATTCTTATATCTCCCTTTTTATTTGAATATAATTTTGTATATCCGTTTTATAGTGAATATTATAGAATGTTCACCCCCGGCGCACGCCTCATAATATGCGTATCTATTCTATACGCAATGAAAAAACGGCGCGGCCCTTCCAAGAGAGCCGCGCCGCCGCGCCGTCACATATGAAACCGCCGCCGGACCTCCTCCCGCAGGGAGGGGATCCGCCGTACGACGATGAGAGGAATGACCAGCGCCACGCAGATGGTCAAGACCACCAGGGACCAGCTGGGTCCCCAGACTCCGTGGACAAACCGGTCGATGAGCAGCTCCGTGCCCACCAGGAAGCCCCCGATCGTGCCCACCAGCAGTGTGACCGTGGTCAGAATAGAGCGCCGTCCTCCCCCCAGCACCAGTCCCAGGAAAAGGACACAGGCCCCGCCCCACAGCACGATGGGCAGCGCCAGGCCCAGATACCACACCATTCCATCCAGGTCTATGGCGATGAGGAGCAGGTACACCCCCACCGCCGCCACATCCAGCACCAGCCGGATCAGCAGCGGCATGCCCCGCAGCAGGAGCGGCGGGACAAACCACAGCCAGAGCATAATGGCTGCCCCCACTACATAGAGCGACCAGGTCCGCTCCGCCGGGAGGAAGATGTTCAAGATGGCGCAGCACACGGACACCGATACCAGCATGGCCGAGATCAGCAGGGCAAGCTCCCACTTGGAGACGGGGGCCACCTCCCCCCGCTCCGTGGGAAAGGGCTTGGGAGAGACCATATCCACCGGCTGCTTCGGATTGACCACCGGCGTATGGCACAGGGGGCAGAAGGAGGCCGTTCCATCCAGCTCTACCCCGCAGTTGACGCAATAGGACATAGCAGCTTACACCTCGTTTTCACGCAAAACTCAAAACAGCAGCTCGGAGCGGACGCTCCGGTTGCTCTCCACCTTGACCGGGAGGCCCTCCCGGACCAGGAAGCGGAAAAACTCCCGCTCGGTATCGGTCTCCTGAAGGGTCCCGGCAAAGGTGATCTCCATGGTGTTGCCGTAGCTGATGGAGGCACAGTGGACCCGCGGGTTGGTGGCCTGTCCCAGAATGACCTCCATCCGCCGGATATGGGGGGCCATCTCCTCGGGCACGGTGAACGCGCCCGGATTCGTGTATGTACCGGAATAGGGCCGGGTCCCCGCCAGACGGTAGCTCAGGGACATGACGGGATTTTTCAGCCAGATGGGGATGAGCTGAAGGACCCGATTGGTCTGGAAGCGGACATTTCCCGTCAGCAGCGCCTGCATCTCCTGCCGGTTGATGTGCAGGCGCATATAGTGGTGGACCTGAGAGAGGATCTCCGGGAAGGTGTACTCCCCCAGGGAAGGGTCGATGCAGGGCCGCACCGTCAGGATGAAGTTGCGCAGGGTCTCCGACGGAAACCAGGGCCGCAGATTGATGGGGATGGCCAGGGCCACCGGCTTGGGATGCCGGGGCTCCTCCCTGGCCTGATTTTCCAGAATGACCTTCAGCAGCGCGCCAGTCAGATACTCTGTGATAGATACGCCGTAAGATTTCGCCCTGGCCTTGAGCTGGTCCACCGGGACGAAGCCCATGGTCACATTCAGCGTATAGAAGGGCTCCGGCGTGCCGGTGTTCTGGAAGGCCTTCTTCCCGATCCCGGCCCGCAGGGAACGGACCGTGGCATAGCGGGCATAGGCGTCCTCCAGCTCCTCCCGGTGGGGAGGCTCCTCCACGTCCAGAATGCCCGGACCGTTGGGGATGGTATGCCCCATCTCCCGCAGGTACACGGCCAGAAGGGTGCGGAAAAAGACCAGTGCGCCTGCCCCGTCCGAGAGGGCGTGGAAGACCTCCAGGGAGATCCGGTGCTCATAGTAGTAAAAGCGCACCAGCCAGCCGTTGTCCTCCCGGAAGCGGACCGGCTGGCAGGGGTTGGAAATATCTCGTTTCACAAAGGGGCCCGGGGCCGGATTTGGCTCAAAATAGTACCAGAAGGCCCCTTTTTTGATGTGTACCGCAAAGCCGGGAAAGCGGGGCATGGTCTTGTCCACCGCCCGCTGAAGGGCCTGAGGGTCCACCCGCTCCTCCATCACCGCGGAAAAACGGTAGATCGCGGAGTAGTTCTCTTTCTGGATCGCGGAGTAGAGCACGCCGGCATTGTCCAGCTTATACCACTGACGCTCTCTGCGCTCTCTGGGAGCCATTTGGTCACCTCCTTATCCGATCGCTTTTGTCTTTCATTTTATCACCCCCGCCTGGAAACTACAAGGGGAATTGGACGAAGGCGTGTTTGGTACTGTTACCCCTCCCGCTTCTGTGGTATAATAGCCGCAAAGCAGCTATGATACCTTTTCTATATCACAAGCCCCCATGTGCAAGGAGGACCTGTGTCCATGAAACGAAATGTTCTCTTCCCTAAACCCAGCCGGACCCGCTCCGAATCCCGGCGGGCCGAACAGCGGCGCCTGGCCCCCATGATGAAGGCTCTCAAGGCCATCCACACCGCCACCTCTCCCGAGTCCATGGCCCCGGAGGATCTGGAGCGCCAGCGCAAGGGGCAGGAGGTCCTGGGCCGCCTGGCCGCCCCCATGGCCGGGATGAGCTGGGAGCCCTTCTCCCTCTCCGGCATGAATGCGGCCTGGGTCCGGCCCAACCGGGGCCACGACCGCCGCCACGCCATCCTCTACTGCCACGGCGGAGGTTATACCAGCGGCAACCTGGGCTATTCCCGCCCCATCGCCTCCAAGCTGGCGGCGGTCACCGGGTATGAGGTCCTCTCCTTTGAATACCGCCTGGCTCCGGAACACCCCTATCCCGCCGCGGTGGAGGACGCCATCCGGGCCTGGGACCACCTGATGTACCTGGGCTATGGCGCCCGGGACATCGTGGTAGCCGGGGACTCGGCCGGCGGGAACCTGGCCCTGGTGCTCACCCACCGGCTCAAGGCCATGGGGCGCAGGCTCCCCGCCGCCCTCATCCTCATGTCCCCCTGGACCGATATGACGGCCAGCGGGCGCTCCTATCAGGAGCGGGCGGAGCTGGACCCCTCCCTCACGCTGGAGTATATCCAGGCTGTCCGGGGGGCCTATGCCCACGGGGAGGACTGGACGTCCCCCTACCTTTCGCCCCTCTTTGGGGATTTTTCCGGCTTTCCGCCGGTCCTCATCCAGGCGGGCACCCACGAGATCCTGCTGTCCGACTCGGTCCGCCTGCGGGACCGGCTGGTGGCGGCCGGCATCCCCTGCCGCCTGGAGGTGTGGAACGGCATGTGGCACGTCTTTCAGATGTTCCCCATCAAGCGCTCCAACGAGGCCATGGAGAGCATCGGCCGCTTTCTGCTGGAACAGCTCTCCATCTGATCTTCTCTCTTGCAGCAAAAATACCCCCAGACCCGCGCCTCCCGGCGGGTCTGGGGGTATGTCTTTGTTGGGGAAGGATCAGTTCTCCTGGGCTCTGGTCTTAAAGCTCTCCCACTTGTGGCCCTCGCCCCGGTTGGTGATCTTGCCGCGGCGGCACAGGCCCTCGGCGGCGCGCTGTCCGTTGGCAATGAGGCTCTCGTCGCTGGCGGTGGTCAGGCGGCCGTTTTCCAGCACCATGCGCCCATCCACCATCACGCCGGTGATGTTCTGCATCCCGGAGGAGTACACCAGGGTGGAGACGGGGTTGTGCATGGGGGTGGACTTCTGGCTGGCCGCCGGGTCGAAGAAGACCAGGTCCGCCTTCTTCCCCACCTCAATGGAGCCGATCTCCCGCTCCATGCCGATGGAGCGGGCGCCGTCAATGGTGGCCATCTCCAGCACCTTCTCGGCGGTGACCGCCATGGGGTCCAGAGTCTTGACCTTGTGCTGGAGGGCGGTGCACTTCATCAGCTCGATCATATCCTGGGAGTTGTTGCTGGCCGCGCCGTCCAGGCCCAGGCCCACGGTCAGGCCCTTGCGCAGCATCTCGGGCACCGGGGCCACGCCGTCGGCCAGATACATATTGGAGCAGACGTCGTGGGACACCTTCATGTCGTACTGCCTCATCAGTTCCATATCCTGCTCGTTGACCCAGCAGCAGTGGACCATGAGCACATTGGGGCCCAGGATATTCAGCTTTTTCAGGAGATCCACGTCGTTGCATCCGTGGACCCACTCGGTGGCCATGCGGGCATATTCCGTCTCGGAGATGTGGACGGTGAAGCCGGCGCCGTATTCATTGACCACGCGCCACTGCATCTTCAGCATCTCGTCCGAGTTGGACCACATGGAGGACGGAGCGGCCCAGATCTTCAGCCGGCCGTTTTCCGTATTGTGATAGGTGCGCAGCAGCCGGTGGAGATCCGCCTCCACGTCGGCCACCTTCTCGCACAGGTCGGGACAGGTGCCGTACTCCACGCCGGTATCCATGGTGCCGCGGCCCACGATGCCGCGCACGCCCAAGTCCTTCACCGCGCGGCAGATCCCGTCGGTCAGCCCGCCCTTGCTGTGGCAGTGCATGTAATCCACCGTGGTGGTCACGCCGCTGTGCAGGGCCTCGGACAGGCCCAGCATGGCGGCATGGTACGTATCCTCCGCCTCCAGATAGACCGCCGCGGGAAACATCATATGGGAGAGCCAGTCGCTCAGCTCCATGTCGTCTCCGATGCCCTTGAGCAGGGTCTGGAAGAGGTGGGTGTGGTTGTCGATAAAGCCGGGGAAGATCACCTTTCCCTCCGCGTCCACGATGCGGTCTGGCGCAGGGTATTTGGCGTTCAGCTCAGCGCTGGGACCAAGATCGGCGATGCGGTCATCCCGAACGAGGATGGCTCCGTCCCAAAGAATGCGGCGCTGCGGGTCCACCGTCACCACGACGGCATTGCGAATGAGCTGTTCCATGGAGTATCCTTCCTTCCAATCTGTTTATGTGGGAGCGATACTGCCCAGTTCCAGCACCGGTCGGTCACCCAGGAATCCGGCTCGTCCCGTTCCCTCCGCCACCGTCCGGCAGAAATAGGCATAAAGCTCAGATTCTTTATACTCTTTATATGAGTATCTGTCAAGAGGATAATCGTAATCCAGGGTGAGATAGCCCATCTTTTCCAGCTCCAGCAGCATGGCCGCCGTCTCTTTCACCGACTCCATGCTCTCGTCGGGCGCGCGGAGATAGACCGGGGCAAGGGCCACGGCGCAGAAATCCTCCTCCACGCTGCTCTCCACCAGAAAGCGGGCCACCGGAAGGAAGTGGTGGTGGTGCAGGTGTTGGAGAAATTCCTCCATAGCGGGGGTCAGCCCGCCCTGGGCGTGCCGGTGTTCGTGCCCGCACCCACAGTCGTGGGCATGGCTGTGGTCATGGCCGCAGCCGCAGTGACAGTCGTGATGCATTTTGTTCCTCCTCCGATCACTGTTCCGTTTTCTTTCCGGACAGGGCCAGCCCCGCGATCACGCCTGCGGCGGCAGGGAGAATCCAGCCCAGATTCAGCTCGGCCAGCGGCATTCCGTTCAATACCTCCAGCTTCAGCAGGCGCTGTACTTCAAAAAGAATACTGGCCACCCCGGTAAAGAGGATGGTCATGGGGTAGACCATCCGCCGCCCCTCCAGCCAGGGCTGAGCATAGGAGAGCAGGATGAGCATGATGACCACCGGATAGATCATGTTGAGCACCGGCCCGGAGAAAGCCAGGATCTGGTTCAGGCCCGCGTTGGCCAGGACCATGCTCGCCGCCGCGAAGAGGACCGCCCAGGCCCGGTAGGACAATCTGGGGCAGATGCTGTTGAAATACTCGCCGCAGGAGCAGATCAGGCCCACGCACACGTTGAAGCAGGCGATCACGAAGATGGCCGCCAGCAGCGCGTTGCCCAGCCGTCCAAACAGGGTGGCCACGATGTTGGTCAGGGCCTGGGCTCCGTTCTCCGGACCGGGGAAGGCGCCGCCCGAGAGCGCGCCGATATGGGCCAGCATGGAGTAGATCACAAAGAGCAGCACACCCGCGATGACGCCAGCCCGGACCGCTCCGCGGACCACAGCGCGGTCCTCCTCCACGCCCCGGGCACGGATATTCAGGCTGATGACAATGCCGAACACCAGCGCCGCGATGGTGTCCATGGTGTTGTATCCCGCCAAAAAGCCGGTGGATATGGCCTGGACCGGGGTCTCATAGCCTGCGCCGGCCGCTCCGTACCCCTCCAGCGGATTGACCACACACCCCACAAAGGTGATCACGATCAGGCCAATGAGGATGGGACACATGATCTTGCCCAGCCGGTCAGTGAGCTTCTCCGGCCGCAGGGCCACGATGAGGGCCAGCGTGAAAAACACCAAAGAATAGATCAGCTGATAGACCGCGATGGGCGCGCCGCCGCCTACAAAGGGGGGGCACCGCCATCTCAAAGGATGTGCTGGCGGTACGCGGAATGGCCAGACAGGGGCCGATGGCCAGATAGGCGATCACTGTGAACACTTTTGCAAACATGGGATGGACCCGGCCGCCCAGCACGTCCAGTCCCCCCGAGCGGGCCACCGCGATGATCCCCAATACCGGAAGGCCCACCGCACTCAGGGTCATGCCCAGCATGGCAAACCAGGTCATGGTCCCCGCCTGGGCCGCGATATTGGGCGGAAAAATCAGGTTTCCCGCCCCAAAAAACATCGAAAACAGGGTGAATCCTACCAGCAGCAGGTCCCTGCTCTTGAGCTGCTTCATGCTCGCTCCTCCTTTTTCTCTCTCTGAATACGCACGAGTCTGCATGGTGGTAGTATACAGGATTTCCATCTCATTGTAAACAAATGTGTTTCATGCAAACACAAAAACAGGGACCCGTCCAGGACGGGTCCCTGTTTTTCATTTCTCAAATGAGACGATTAGCCCTGGGAGATCGCTCCGACGGGGCAGGTATCGGCGCAGGTACCGCAGTCGATGCAGGAACCGGCGTCGATCTCGTAGTGCTCGTCACCCTCGTGGATGGCGGACACGGGGCAGGCGCCAGCGCAGGAGCCGCAGCTCACGCAATCGCTGCTAATCACATATGCCATAGGTAACACCTCCAAACTTAAACTAACCACATTGTAACACGAATTTTTAAAATTGCAATGCTAAATTCACAGAATACTGGGTATATTTTTGGATGGCAGAATTTCCAGCTTTTGCGCGATCTTATTTTACCAAGGAAAGAGGCGTTACCATGGGGCCGACCCAAAAAAGAACCAGGAGATTCCGATTCTCCGCAAAACGAGGTGATCGTTTGAACGATGTGAATTTTACCCAGCGGGCCCAGACCGCCCTGCGTCTGGCCCAGGAGAGCGCCGCGGAGCTGGGGCACGGCTATGTGGGCACGGAGCATCTCCTGCTGGGGCTGCTGCGGGAGGGCGGGGGCGTGGCCGCCCGGGTCCTTCAGAGCGCGGGGCTGGAGGCCGAGACCATCCGCACCGCCATTCTCCGGGCGGTGGGGTCCGGGATACCGGGGGCCCTCCCCTCCCAGGGGCTCACCCCCCGCTTCCGGCACATCATCGAGCTGGCCCTGGCCCATGCCGGGCGGCTGGGCCAGGACTACGTGGGCACGGAGCATCTCCTGCTGGGACTGCTCCAGGAGGGGGAGGGCGTGGCCATCCGGGTCCTCTCGGCCTGCGGGCAGGACCCCCGGCGTCTGGCGGGGGATCTCTCCGCGGCTATGGGGGGAGAGCTCCCCCCACCCTTCCGCAGCGGCGGAAAAGCCAAATCCGAGCCCGATTACACCGGCGCCGGGGACAGCAAGCTCCTGGAACAGTTCTCCCGGGACCTGACGCGCATGGCGGCCAGCGGTCTGCTGGACCCGGTGGTGGGCCGGGAGGGCGAGATCGACCGGGTGATCCAGATCCTCTCCCGCCGCCGCAAGAACAATCCCGCCCTGATCGGAGAGCCCGGCGTGGGCAAGACCGCTGTGGCGGAGGGCCTGGCCCGCCGCCTGGCCGCCGGGGAGGTCCCCGACGAGCTGCGCAGCAAGCGTCTGCTGGCCCTGGACCTCTCCTCCATGGTGGCGGGCACCAAATACCGGGGCGAGTTTGAGGAGCGGGTCAAACAGCTGCTGGGCGAAGTGGTGCGTCTGGGCAACATCATTCTCTTCATTGACGAGCTCCACACCATCGTGGGCGCCGGCTCCGCCGAGGGTGCCATCGACGCGGCCAACATCATCAAGCCCGCCCTGGGCCGGGGGGAGATCCAGGTCATCGGCGCCACCACCACCAGCGAGTACCGCCGCTATATCGAAAAGGACGCGGCGCTGGAGCGGCGCTTCCAGCCCGTCACCGTCTCCGAGCCCGACGAGGCCACCGCCCGCTCCATCCTGCTGGGGATCCGGGGCCGGTATGAGGCCCACCATAAGCTGCGCATCTCCGACGAGGCTCTGGACGCGGCCCTCTCCCTCTCCATCCGCTATCTGGCCGACCGCCGCCTGCCTGACAAGGCCATCGACCTGATGGACGAGGCGGCCGCCCTGGTGCGTCTGGAGCGGCTCTCCGCGCCCGCCGACCTGCGGGAGCTGGAGGAGCGGGTGGCCCAGGCCCGGCGGGAGAAGGAGGAGGCCATCCGCAGTCAGGATTTTGAAAAGGCCGCCATGCTCCGGGACGCCGAGAGCGATTTCCGCCGGGAGCTGGACCGGGAGCGCACCCTCTGGCACAGCGGACAGAACGTGGGGGAAGTCACCGCCGAGGATGTGGCCCAGGTGGTCTCCCGCTGGACGGGGGTCCCCGTCACCTCCCTCACCCAGAGTGAAAAGGACCGCCTCCTCGCCCTGGAGAGGGAGCTCCACCGCCGGGTGATCGGCCAGGACGAGGCGGTCCAGGCGGTGGCCCGGGCGGTGCGCCGGGGCCGGGTGGGGCTGAAGGAGCCCGGCCGTCCCATCGGGGTCTTTCTCTTTCTAGGGCCCACCGGCGTGGGCAAGACGGAGCTCTGCAAGGCCCTGGCCGCCGCCCTCTTCGGCAGTGAAGAGGCCCTCCTCCGCTTCGACATGTCCGAGTATATGGAGCGGCACACGGTCTCCCGCCTGATCGGCTCCCCTCCTGGCTATATCGGCCACGACGAGGGGGGACAGCTCACCGAGGCGGTGCGCCGGCGTCCCTACTCGGTCCTCCTCTTTGACGAGCTGGAGAAGGCCCACGAGGACGTCTGGGGCCTCCTCCTCCAGATCACCGAGGACGGAGTGGTCACCGACACCCAGGGCCGGAAGGCGGATTTCCGCAACACGGTCATCGTCATGACCTCCAACGTGGGGGCCGCCCGCATCACCGCCAAGGGCGGCAAGCTGGGCTTCCAGTCGGCCCTCTCCTCCGGGGAGACCCGCCCCCTGACCGAGCTCAAGGAGGCCGTGATGGGCGACCTGAAGCGGGTCTTCCGGCCGGAATTCCTCAACCGTCTGGATGACACCATCGTGTTCCGCCAGCTGGAGCGGGAACAGATCCGCACCATCGCCCGCCGGATGCTGGACGGCGTGGGCGAGCGGCTGGTCCGCCTGGGGGTCTCCCTGCACGTGGAGGAAGACGCCCTGGAACAGCTGGCCCGGGAGGGCTTCGCCCCCGACTACGGTGCGCGCCCCCTCCGCCGGGCCATCCGCGCCCGGGTGGAGGACCCCGCCGCCGAGGCGCTGCTCTCCGGCGCGCTCCAGGCCGGAGGGGCCGTCCGACTGGTCCTGCGGGAGGGCGCCCTCGCCCTGGAACCCCAATCCCCCGCCACAAACGAAAGGAGTTTGGAACCATGATACTGCGCCATACACGCCTGATCCCTGCGATCCTGCTGCTCACTGCCCTGCTCTGCTCCTGCTCGGCCTCCCCTGCCCCTTCCCTCTCCCCGGAGGAGCGTACCCAGCTCTACCGCTCCGCCATCGAGCGCGCCCGGGACCAGGAGACGAACGAGGCCCTCCCGGTCCTCAGCGACCCAGAGGACGAGCGGGCCGATCTGCTCCTCTCCCTTCTGGGGGTCACCCCGGAGGACCTGGAGTCCTTTGCCGTGGCGGTCTCCCCCATGAACATCAAGGCCTATGGCATCGCCCTGATCCTCCCCGCCGACGGGCGGGAGGATGTGGTCCGCGATGGGCTGGATTCCTTTGTGGAGACCCAGAAAAACAATTTTGAGTTCTATCTGGCCGACCAGTACGCCATCGCCGAGGATGCCCGGGTGGAGACCCTGGCCGACGGCACCTGTCTGCTGGTCATGTGTGAGGACGCCGACGGGGTCCTGGACGCCATCCGCAGCACGTTGGAGGAGGGCGGCATCCCCGCCGGGCTTTCTTGACAGCCTCCGCGCCGCCGCTCTATAATGGAGCAGAACCTGCGGCCCTCCGGCCGCACGATTGGAGGTCATACGATGCTCACCTACCGCTCCAGCGGCATCCTGCTCCCCATCTCGGCCCTTCCCGGCGATTACGGTATCGGGACCCTGGGGGCCAAGGCCCGCCGCTTTGTGGATTTTCTCTGTGACGCCGGACAGCATTACTGGCAGATCCTCCCTCTGGTCCCTCCCGGCGGAGGGGACTCCCCCTATATGTCCCCCTCCTCCTTTGCGGGCAACCCCTTTTTCCTGGACCTGGAGACCCTGGCCCAGGATGGCCTGCTCACCGCCCAGGAGCTGAGTGAATCCCAGTATCCCAATCCCGACCGTGTGGATTACCCCTGGCTCCACATGAACCGCCCTGCCTTGCTCCGCAAGGCGTGGGAACGGGGCCGGACCCGCTATGCCCAGGAGCTGGACCGCTTCCTGGAGGAGGAGGCCGACTGGCTGCCCGACTTTGCCTTCTTTCTGGCTCTGCGGGACCATTTCGGCGGCGCCGAGCTGAAGGACTGGCCCCGGGAGGTGCGTACCCGCCAGCCCGAGGCCCTCGCCCCCCTACGGGAGGCCCTGGCCGAAGAGATCTCCTACCACGCGTTCCTGCAATTCCTCTTTTTCCGCCAGTGGGACGCCCTCAAGCGCTACGCCAACGAGCGGGGAATCTCCATCATCGGCGACCTGCCCATCTACGTCTCTCCCGACTCGGCGGAGGTCTGGGCCAACCCCTCCCTCTTCCAGCTGGACGAGGACTTCCACCCAACTGCCGTGGCGGGCGTGCCCCCGGACGCCTTCAGCGACGAGGGCCAGCACTGGGGCAATCCCCTCTACGACTGGGACTATCACCGCTCCACCGGCTATGCCTGGTGGCGCCGCCGGGGAGAGCAGATGGCCCGGCTCTACGACGTGGTGCGCATCGACCACTTCCGCGCCTTCCACACCTATTGGTCCATTCCCCTGGATGCACCCACCGCCAAGGCCGGCCACTGGGAGCCCGGCCCCGGTCTGGAGCTGGTGGAGCTCCTCTCGGTCATCCCCGGGCTCCATCTCATCGCCGAGGACCTGGGCGACCTGGACGACGAGGTCCGGGCCTTTATCGCCCAGAGCGGCCTGCCCGGCATGAAGATCCTGATCTACGCCTTTGATCCGGTGGGGGAGAGCGCCTATCTGCCCCACAACTGCCCGCCCAATTCCATCATCTACACCGGCACCCACGACACCCCCACCTTTGTCCAGTGGCTCTTTGAGGAGTCCAGCGCCGCCGAGCGGGAGTATGCCTCCGACTACCTCCGCCTCCGGGGGGACGAGGGCTTCGGCTGGGGGGCCGTGTGCGGGGCCTGGGCCTCCCCTGCCCGCCTGGCCATGGTCCCCATGCAGGACCTGCTGGGCCTGGGTTCCGACGCCCGGATGAACGCCCCCGGCACCATGGGGCCCCAGAACTGGAGCTGGCGGGTGCGGGAGGCCGCGTTCAACCCGGACGTGTCCACCCGCCTGCGGAAGATCACCCGCACCTACCGCCGCTGTCCGTAACCTTGTACGGGCATCCGGCCATTTGCCCGGCGCGCGAAGAGCCCGGACGGCTGTGCCGTCCGGGCTCTTTCCTTTTTTTCGCGGTATCCGGTTCAGTTGTGGCTCCCGAACTGGGAGAAAAAGCGGTCGTGGATGGCCTGGACCGCCCGGTCGGCCTCGTTCTTGTTCACCAGCACCGAGATCTTGATCTCGGACGTGGAGATCATGTTGATGTTGACGCCCGCGCTGTACAGGGCCTCAAACATCTGGGAGGCCACGCCGGCGTTGTTTACCATGCCGGCGCCCACAATGGAGATCTTTGCCACAGTATCCACGATGTCCACATGGTCGTAACGGAGGGCGGACTTGCGCTCCTCCAGCAGCTCCCGGACCCGCTCCATATCCCCGTGACCGACGGTGAAGCTGATGTCCTTGGTCTGGTCGCGGCCGATGGACTGGAGGATGATGTCTACATTGATGTTTTCCTTTCCCAGCATCGAGAAAATCTTGAAGGCGATGCCAGGCTCATCGGCCAGGCCAATGACGGCCACACGGGCAATATCGGTATCCTTGGCAACGCCGCTGACATATACTTTTTCCATGTTTTTAGTAACCTCCTTGACTTTGGTGCCGGGCTGTCCGGAAAAGCTGGAGAGCACCTCCAGATTGACATTGTAGCGCTTGGCCATTTCCACCGAGCGGTTGTGGAGGACCTGGGCACCCAGGCTGGCCAGCTCCAGCATCTCGTCGTAGGTGATCTCATCCAGCTTGCGCGCGCCCTTGACCCGGCGCGGGTCGGCGGTATAGACTCCGTCCACGTCGGTGTAGATCTGGCACAGATCCGCATGGAGGGAGGCGGCCAGGGCCACGGCAGAGGTGTCCGATCCCCCCCGGCCCAGGGTGGTGATGTCGTCATACTTGTTCACGCCCTGAAAGCCGGTGACGATCACGATGCTTCTGCGGTCCAGCTCCGCCAGAATACGCTCCGGCCCAATGCGCTTGATGCGGGCGTTGCTGTAAGCGGAGTTGGTTTTCATCCCGGCCTGCCATCCGGTCAGGGAGAGAACCGGATAGCCCATGGCCTCAATGGCCATGGCGCACAGGGAACAGGAGATCTGCTCTCCGGTGGAGAGGAGCATATCCATCTCCCGCTTGGAGGCCTTCGGATTGATCTCCGCCGCCTTGGCGATCAGGTCGTCCGTGGTATCCCCCTGGGCGGAGAGGACGGCCACCACATTGTGGCCCCGGCGGTAGGTCTCTGTGATGATACGCGCCACATTGCGGATCTTCTCCGCATCGGCGACCGAGGAGCCGCCGAATTTCTGTACAATCAATCCCATGGTATCTATGTACCCCCTAAAACTTCAGAGTGGAGCGTTGTCCGCTCGGAAGGAACGGCGGCCGGAGCGGCCCCCTCCCTCTCACTATCCTATGTTCTGCTCCCCCGGGCCGTCAGTCCAGCACCCGCTGAGCCAGAACGATCCGTCCGAATCCGGACAGGCTCGCCCGCAGCTGTTCGCCGCTCATGCTTCCGGTGAGGAAGGCCCGCTCGCCTGCCGGGGCGTCCGGGCGCGTGAGCTCCTGCGCCTCCCCGGGAATTCCGGCGGCATCCGCCAGACGGACATACCAGCGGCTCTCCAGCGCATCCGCCGGGGCCACCGTATCCCCGCCGCCCGGCGCCCAGGACAGCTCCCCCGGGCCCTTCCGGTGCTTGACCACGTCCATCACGTCGGCCACCACCGCGGAGGCGGTGGGACGCTTCCCGGCGCCCCGGCCATAGAACATCACATCGCCCACCGCGTTTCCCTTTACCGTGATGGCGTTGAACACATCCTCCACGCCGGAGAGCGGATTCTCCTCCCCCACCAGATGGGGCGCCACATAGATGCACAGCCGTCCGTCCGCCTGCCGGATGGCCCGGCCCAGCAGCTTCCACCGGTATCCCGCGCCGGCGGCGTAGGCCACGTCGGCGCCGGTCAGCTCCGTGATCCCCTGTGTGGGGACCTGCCGGGGATAGATATGCCGTCCAAAGGCCAGGGAGGCAAGAATGCAGATCTTCCGGCAGGCGTCATGGCCCTGGATGTCGGCGGTGGGATCGGCCTCGGCATAGCCGTTCTCCTGGGCCTCTTTCAGGGCCGCTTCAAAGGAGAGCCCGCCCCGGATCATCCGGGTCAGGATATAGTTGGTGGTCCCGTTGAGGATTCCCGTGATCTCCTCGATCTCATTGGCCGCCAGGCACTGGCTCAGCGGACGGATGATGGGGATGCCCCCGCCCACGCTGGCCTCAAAGAGATAGCGCGCGCCGTGCTCCCGGGCCAGCTGGAGCAGCTCGTACCCGTGCTCGGCCACCAGCTCCTTGTTGGCGGTCACCACGCTCTTTCCGGCCCGCAGCGCCCGCTCCGTGTACTCCCTGGCCGCGCCGGTGCCGCCCATGACCTCGACCACCACTTCCACCCGGGGGTCCTGCTCAATGATGGAAAAATCCCGGACCATCCGGTCCCGGAAGGGACTGTCCGGATAGTCTCTGCGCACCAGGATATATTTGACGCCGATCTCCTCTTCCGTCCGGCGGCCGATGGACCCGGCATTTTCGTGCAGTACCTCCGCCACGCCGGAGCCCACCACCCCATAGCCCAGAATTGCCACATGTATCATATTACCTTCTCTTCCTCTCTGCTCAGCCGGCCAGAATCTCGCAGCGCACCACGCCCTCCACGCTGAGCGCCTGTGCCAGCAGCTCCTCCAGAGAGAGCTGCAGGCCCGACGTCTCCGCGCCGATGGTCACGGCCGCGCAGCCGTTGACCGGGATTCCCTGATTGATGGTCAGAATATTCCCGCCGCTCTGGGCAAAGATATTGAGGACTGCCGAGAGTACGCCCGGCTCATCCTTCAGCAGGATCTGAAAGGTGACGATACGCCCGTGCAGCATATCGTTGAAGGGCCGTACCGCATCCTTATATTTGTAGAACGCGCTGCGGCTGATGCCCACACGGCGGGTCGCGGCGTTGACCGTATCCACCTCTCCGGTCTCCAGAAGGCGCTTGGCTTCCGCCACCTTGAGAAAAATTTCAGGCAGCGCCCCGGCCTCCACAATAAAATAATTTGGTGTCTTGCTCAACGTCAATCCCTCCTCAATGTCCTTCTCCGAAAAGCAATTGTTCATCGAATCGTTATCATTTTAGCACAGTAAACTACGACAATCAACCGCCGTTCCCGTGTGAAAGCAAACAGTTTTGCGGAATATTATCCCCACTTTTTCGTCAAAACAACCACAGCGTCTGAAAGGAGGGCACCCTGTGCATCAGCCGCCTTCTCCCCTGATCCCTGTCCGCGCCTTGCGGGCCATTCTTGTTCTGGGAGGCCTCTGGTTTCTGCTGCCCATCGCGCTTCCCTGCCTGCTGCCCTTTTTGCTGGCCCTGCTGTGCGCCTGGGCGCTGGAAGGGCCCGTGTCCTTTCTCTCCCGGTGCGGAAGGCTCCCCCGCTTCCTGTCCGCGGCGCTTTGCACCCTGGTTTTTTTCCTTCTTCTGGCCGGGGTCCTGGGATTGCTTGTGTGGCGGCTTGGAAGTGAGTGCGCGGTTCTTCTGCAAAAAGCGCCGCAGCTCCTCTCGGCCTTCACCAGCTGGCTGGGCGGGGCCCAGCGCTGGGCAGAGCGCTTCCTCATCGCCGCCCCGATCCCCTTTCAGGAGACCTTGCGCAGCGGTGTGGAGGCGCTGGAAGCCCAGGGCATGCGCCTGCTGGGGGACGCCTCCGGCCTGCTGGCCGCATGGCTGGCCCGCAGTGCCTCCGCCCTTCCCCAGTGGGGCCTTTTTCTCTTTACCACCGCGCTGGCCACCTGCTTCATCAGCGCGGACCGGTCCCGCCTGCGCGCGTTTTTCTGGCGTCAGGTCCCGCCGCGCCACCGCACCCGCCTGCGGCATATGGCGGGCGCGGTGCGGGACGCCATGACCGGCTGGCTGCGGGCACAGGGGTGCCTCATGCTGGTCACGCTGTTTCTGCTCACCGTGGGATTTCTGCTGCTGGGGGTGGATCTGGCCGTTCTGGCCGCCGGATTCACCGCGCTGCTGGACGCCCTGCCGGTCTTTGGCGTGGGGATCGTCCTTTTTCCCTGGGCGCTGCTGGCCCTGCTACGGGGGCAGGCCTCGCTGGCCCTGGGACTGCTCCTGCTCTACGGCGTGCTCTTTCTCACCCGCAGCATCCTGGAACCCAGGCTGGTGGGAAAGGGCTCGGGCCTCCCTCCCCTGGCCGCGCTGATCGCCATGTATACCGGTTTTATCCTGTGGGGAGCGGCCGGTATGATTCTCTTCCCCGTGGCCGCCGTCATGCTCAAGGAGCTCCATGACCGGGGCCTGGTCCACCTCTGGAAATAGCAAAGCCCTCCGCGGGCCCGGCTGCTTCAGCCAGACGGCGGAGGGCTTTCGTTCGGTCACTGGGCGTCTGCGGGGGGCGCCACCTCTTCACTGGGCGGCGGAGAGGGCGTGGGATCCGGCTCCTCCGGCTCGCCGCCCGGCTCTGTGGGCTCCGCGCTCGGCTCCGGGGACGGCGTCACCACCGGCCACGTCTCCGGATCATAGGGGTCAAAATCCGGATAGAGCTCCGCCGGCGGGTAGGTGCTGGGATCCATGGGATCGAAAGTCGACGGATCATACTCCGGCGGCTTCTCCTGCGCCTGGGTGTGGACCGTACAGGTCCCCTGGGCCTGTACGTTTTGCAGGCGGTAGGCGTCGTCCCGCGCCCCTCTGCCGAAGGATTCCCGCTCAAAATTGGGCAGGGAGATGGCCACGACGGTGGGTTCCGCTCCCGCCTCATTTCCCTCCCGGGGGCAGAATTCCCCGGCCAGATGGTAGAGTCCGGTGCTCTCACCGGAGGAATTGAGGATGGGACTGTCTTTGCAGACCTCGATGGTCTGATCGTGAACGTCACAGTGCTCGGTGGGCTGATCTCCATTGAAGAAATAGGCCCCCTGGACCCGGTTCCCCCGGGGATCCAGCGTACAGTTCGGACCGGCCAGCTTGCCGCTGTCAATGCAGATGTTGACGGTCACCAGTCCCTCCGGCGTGTCAAAGCCCACATCCTCCAGGCCCTGGTGGATGGGCTCCATCACCTTGCGCCACATCTGGGCCGCCGGGTTGGTGGAACCGTTGTTGATGCGTTCGGGATACTTGGCGTATCCGGTCCACACGGCCGCCGTATAGTAGGGGGAATAGCCCACGAACCAGCGGTCCTTGTAGTCGTTGGTGGAACCCGTCTTGCCGGCGATGGTCATGCCGCTGAAATAGGCCTCCCGGCCGGTCCCCACTCCGTTGGGACTCTTGATGACGTTCTTGAGCATGCTGTTGATATACCACGCGGTGGTGGATTTGACCGCGCTCTCCTCCTCCTGGGCGTTATCCAGGATGACCACTTCCTGGCCGTCCTGCTCCCGGGTCACCTTGGTGTAGGTGCGCGGCTCCACATATACGCCGCTGCGGGGAAAGACCGAGTAGGCCGCGGCCATGTCGATCACGCGGGCGCCGTCGGTCAGGCCGCCCAGGGAGAGCTGGGCCAGCCCCTCATCATTGCTCTTTTTGTTCTCTTCGCTGTGGACCAGCGTGTCAATGCGGAAATGCTCCTCCAGGTACTCCATGGACTGTCCGATGCCCATTTCCTGGATCACCCGGGCCGGGATCGTGTTGGCCGACTGCTCCACCGCCTTGCTCACCGTCTCACGGCCCCAGTAGTAACCGTAGGAGTTGGAGGGCCAAGCGGAGCCATTGAGCTGCATCACCGGCGTGTCGTCAAAGACCGCGCTGGGCGTAATGAGCCCCAGATCGATGGCCGGGGCATAGGCGGAGAGCGGCTTGATGGCGGAGCCGGGCTGGCGCTTGCTCATGGTGGCCATGTTCAGCACCTGATTGGCCGTTTTTTCTCCCATGGCGCCGGCCATGGCGACCACATCTCCGTCGTGATCCAGCACCACGATGGCCGATTCCAGCTGCTCTCCCCGGGAAGAGGTCTGGGGGAGGTTGTCCCGGTTGAGATAGACCTCATCCACCACCTTCTGGACGTCCGGATCAATACAGGAATAGATCTTGAGTCCGCCGCTGTAAACCATGTTGCTGGCCACCTCTTCTGAGTAGCCGCCCTCTTCCACCAGGTCGTCGATCACATCCCGCACCACCTGCTCGGCATACCAGCTGAGCACATTGGTGGTGCTCTCCTGCTCTTCATCCGTCCCCTTGGTAAAGTTCAATCCGGCCTTGACCTGGGCGGCCGCCTCGTCGTACTCGGCCTGGCTGATCTTCCCCTGCTCCAGCATGGCGTTGAGCACATTCAGCGCCCGGTTGGCATTGTTTTCCAGATGCAGGTAGGGGTTATACATGGAGGGGTTGTTGGTAATGCTGATGAGACTGGCGCACTCGGCCAGGGAGAGTTCCCGCACGTCCTTGCCGAAATAGTTCTCCGCAGCCGTGGACACGCCGTAGCATTTCTGTCCCAGGTAGATATAGTTCAGATAGAGCTCCAGGATCTCATCCTTGGTGTGGTATTTTTCAAAATCCAGCGCCCGGAAGATCTCCAGGATCTTGCGCTTGACGGTGACGTCGTTATAGTGGGTCATGTTTTTGAGCAGCTGCTGGGTCAGGGTGGAGCCGCCCTGGATGTCCTCGCCGGTCATCATGCTCAGCACCGCCCGGGCGGTACGCACCCAGTCCACGCCGTTGTGCTTGTAGAAGCGCCGGTCCTCAATGGCGATGGTCGCGTTGATCAGATCCTCCGGAATCTCTTCATAGGAGATCCACACCCGGTTCTCGGTTCCGTAGAGGGACTGGAGCTCCACCGGCTCCCCGGTCTCCTTGTCGGTGTAATAGATCGTACTGGCCAGCGCCGTGGAATAGGCCTGCGCGTCCACATGGGCGTTGGGCAGGATTTCGGTGGTGATATACACCGCCGCAAAACAGGCCAGAAACGCACAGGTCACGATCCCGATCAGGAACAGCGTCCCAATCCCCTTGAGCACGTTTCGCGCCGTATGTCCTCCGCCTCCCCGCACGCGCCGGTCGTCGTTGGGATTCGTCGTTCTTGCCAAAGTGACACCTCCGGTATCGGTCGGCCAGCCCCGCCGCATCCTGCGGCCGGCTGCCATGGTATGGGTGACTTCGTCACAGGTACCCGAATATTATAGCATAGGTGCGCCAGTTGTCCACCCTATATTATCCCTTTATTTCCTATTTTTAGAATATCAAAAAAATTTGCGGGCTCCTGTCTTGCAATTTGCCCTGCTTCGGGTTACAATAGGTACGGCAGCAAATCGCTTTGGCGTTTTGTCCGGCCTCCCCCTTTGGGGACCACAAACCATAGAAAGCGGTGAAGCCATGAGCGAGGAATTTGGCGGTGAGTTCATTACCCTGACCGATGAGGAGGGCAATGAGTTCGAACTGGAATACTGTACGACGATCGAGCACGAAGGTACGGTTTATATGGCCTTTTTGACGGTTACCGAGGCCGATGAGGACACGGAAGCGCCGGAAGAGAGCGATGACGACGGTCTGGTCATCCTCAAGGTCATCAACGTGGACGGCGAGGATCAGTTGGCCACGCTGGACAGTCAGGAAGAGCTGGACGCTGTCTACGAGTTGGTCATGCAGGAGCTCTTTGAAGACGAGGAGGAGTAACCTCCAACTTACCAATTTTGAATTTTTTCTGAATTTTTCCTGCGGGGTGCGTGATGGGCTTTATTTAAACCCACATCTCTGAAACGGGATGTCGCCCTCACGGCGTGGATTGCAGGCCTCCCGGCCCCCTTTGTGGGTCGCTGGAAGTTGGAAGCAAGGAAGCGCTGTGGAGACAACCCACCTGCCAATTACGTGCAGGTTTTAAAGGAGTCCACACGGCTTCTGCGGGACCCCCCACAGGCTCTGCCTGTGGGGTTTTTATCTGCCTGGGTACAGAAAAGCAGGTTCGGCCTTGTGCCTGTGTCCTATAAGGAAACAGCAGGACGGAACAGGCAGACGGGCGAGTGGTGAAAAGAGAACAGGGGACCAACTAAGAAAGTCGGCCCCCTATCTTTTTATGCC
>JAHAEW010000161.1 GCA_018374635.1 Clostridiales bacterium | reverse complement strand
CGGCGCGCTGACCCCAAGGACCTGTGCAATCTCCTTCATGGTCAGCTCTTTTTCATAATACAGGGAGAGCACCAGCCGCTCATTCTCCCGCAGGGAGGCAATTCCCCGGCGCAGCACCTCGTGTAGCTCCTTTTGCTGGTAAGCGTCCTCCGGCGGGTTGCCGGACAGATCCTTGCCGGTTACATTCCCATAGTTGTCTAAAAGCACCTCAAAAGACATCAGGTTGGAAAACGCCGTTTCCGAGAGGAGCTCCTCATAGTCCTTCTGGCTGATCTTCAGGTACTCTGCCATCTCCTGATCGCTGGGGGTATAGCCCAGCTCTATGGACAGCTCATCAGCCGCCCGCTTCAGCCGGGTCGCCTTCTGCCGGACCCGCCGCGGAATCCAGTCCTGCTTGCGGACCAGGTCGATCACCATTCCCCGCAGCCGCTTTGCGATGTACGCCTCGAACTTGACCTCCTTTTCGGGGTCATACTTGTCCACAGCGTTCAGCAGAACCAATATTCCCTCATGGATCACGTCATCCAACTGGGTAAACCCGCTGAACAGGCCGCAGGTCTGAATCGCAATCCGGCGTACCAGATCGGTATACCGCAGCACCAAGGCCCACTTCAGCTCCATGTCCCCCGTCTCCTTGTAGCGCAGCAGAAGGGTCTGATTGTCCATCTGGTCGGCCGCCTGCTGATCTCCACTGGGTGATAGGGTTGTTTCCATCTGTTTTGACTTATTCATACAGATACCCTTCCCCATCTCTATGCACGCTTTTCCTGCAGCTGAAGTGTAATGTTGCCAATAGCCTGTATCTGCACATTGCTCGTGATTTCATTAAAGGAGAGCACATAGATATCGGGATAAAACGTGGCGAGCATACGGCTGAGATAGACACGGATAATCTGGCTGGTCAGCAGAATGGGGGTTTGGGAGAGCTCCTCAAACTTCTTCCGCAGCTCTCCCACCTGTTGTACGATCTGCTGCACGATATCAGGGCCGAGCGCCAGATAGACGCCGTGCTCGTTCTTGGTCAGGGCGGCCAGTACCTTCTTTTCCAGCTCCGCGTCCAGCGTCACCACCCGAAGCTGCCCATTTTCACAGAACTTCCGGGTGATGGTCCGTCTCAACGCGCCACGCACCTGTTCGGTGATCATGTCGATATCGTGGGTCGTGGTGCTGGCCTCCACCACTGCCTCCAGAATGGCCGCCAGATCCCGAATGGGGATGCCCTCCCGCAGCAGGTTGCGCAGGATCTTTTCCAGGTTGGCATAGGAGATGACATTGGGAATCACATCGGCCACCAGCTCTGGCTCCGTCTTTTTCAGATTCTCCACAAGCTGCAGTGTCTCCGAGCGGTTGAGCAGCTCATAGGCGTGCTTTTTGATCGTCTCCGACAGGTGGGTGAGCATAACGGTCAGCGGTGTGATAACCGTATACCCGTAGATCTCCGCCATTTCCTTGTTCTCCGGTAAAATCCAGCGGGAGGGGATGCCGTAGGCCGGCTCCACCGTCTCGATCCCGTCGATGCTCCCCGCCGGAGTGGACGGCTCCAGGGCCAGATAATAGTCCACCAAAATCTCTCCCCGGGCCACCTCCTCCCCCCGGATTTTGATCACATACTGGTTGGTTCCCAGCGCCGCACCGTCGTGGAGGCGGATGGACGGGATGACAAAGCCCATATCCTGGGCATACTGCCGGCGAAAAATCACAATGCGGCTGATCAGCTTGCCGCCGCTTTTCTCATCCACCAGCGGGATCAGGCTGTAACCGAATTCCATCTCGATCGGCTCCACCGCCAGGAGGGAGTACACATTGTTGATGTCCTTGAAGTAGTCGGTTTCGCTGGCCGCCTGAAGCTCCGGAGCGGCTGCCGCCTCCGGGGCGGGCTGCTCCTCCAGGGCCTTCTGCTCCGTGAGCTTCCGGTCGCTCAAAAAGCCGCCAATACCCAGGCCGCAGCCTACCAGCAGGAGCGGCGCCGTGGGGGCGCCGGGCACCAGCCCCAGCAGGGCTAAAATAATGCCGGTAGCCAGGATCGCCCTGGGCTGGGCCTTAAACTGCCCCAGCACATCGCTGTTCAGGCTGCTGTCCGACACGGAACGGGTCACGATCATACCGGTAGCAGTGGAGATCATCAGGGCCGGGAGCTGGGACACCAGGCCGTCGCCGATGGTGGCGATGGAATACTGGTTCAAAACGGTAGCCAGATCTCCTCCGCCCTGCACAATGCCGATGATTAAGCCCGCCACAAAGTTGATGACCGTAATAATCAGCGACATGACGGCGTCGCCCTTGACGATCTTGGTCGCGCCGTCCATTGCGCCGTAGAAGTCGGCCTCCTTCTGGATCTTATAACGCCGCAGCCGGGCTTCCTTCTCGTCAATAAGGCCGGAGCTCAGATCCGCGTCGATGGCCATCTGCTTGCCAGGCATGGCGTCCAGCGTGAAGCGGGCGGCCACCTCGGAAACGCGCTCCGCTCCTTTGGTAATCACAATAAATTGCACCAGTACAATGATTAAAAAGATCAAGATACCGATAACAATATTTCCCTGGGTAATCAGCGTGCCAAAGGATTTGATTACCATGCCCGCATCGCCGCCCTCGCGGAGAATCAGGCGCGTGGAGGAGACATTGAGTCCCAGGCGGAACAGGGTCGTTATCAGCAGCAGGGAGGGAAATATGGAGAACTCCAGCGCCTCCGAGATGCTCATGGTGATCATCAAGATCATGATGGAAATCGCGATGTTCAGTACAATCAGGATGTCCAGCATCTGCTTGGGCAGCGGCACCACCAGAAAGAGAACGATGATCACGACCAGCAGCGATATGGAGTTGTTCAGTATCCGTCTCATAGTTCTCCAAGGCTCCTACTTTCTTGCCGCTACTTCAGCTTTTCATCCATACGGTAGAGGTACACCAGCACCTCTGCCACGGCATTATACAGCTCCGGCGGGATCTCCCGATTCAGCTCCGCCGTGGCATACAGCGCCCTGGCCAGCGGTACATTTTCAATAATAGCGATATGATGCTCCTCTGCCGTGCGCACAATGCGTCCGGCCAGCTCGTCCTGTCCTTTTGCCAGGACAATGGGCGCCCCATCCGTCTCGGGGTGATAGCGCAGCGCCACCGCAAAGTGCGTCGGGTTTCGGATGACCACATCCGCCTTTGGCACCTGCTGCATCATACGGGATTGGGCCATCCTGCGCTGCACTTCTTTGATCTTTCCCTTGACCTGGGGATCGCCTTCCATCTGTTTGTAT
>JAHAEW010000160.1 GCA_018374635.1 Clostridiales bacterium | reverse complement strand
CATCAACGGGCAGATCGTATCCGTTCCCGTGGAGCCGGAAAACCCGCTGCGCACGGCGGAAATGACCCTGGAGGATGACTACGGCATGATCGACGGGATCATCAACAACGGCCGCCGCGGGGAGGAATTGGAGAAAGCCCAGGCCGAGGCGCGCAGGACCACGCCGGAGAAAAAGCCTTCCATCCGGGAGCGGCTGGAGGACGCGAAACGGGAGTGCGCGGAACAGAAAGGCCCGGACAAGCCCGCCCCGCAGAAGAAGCCCCCGGAGCTGGGCGACTTATGAGCCGGAGCAAGAAATGGCGTCTGGAATGGTCGTTCTTCCTGGGCGAGAACGGCAGGCGCCAGTACAACAAGCTCTGCAAGGGCTGTGTCCATCCCTGTAAACAGAGTTTCCGGGCGGTAGTAGTGTCCTGTCCGCACTATCTTTCTCTCCGTTCCCAAAAGTGCAGGAATTAGGGTTCAAAATGGGCGAAAAAATCGCGTGTGTCAGCTTTTCTGTGTAGAGTCAGTGTGATTTCCCATGTGGGGCGGAAGGGCGTTTCTGCATAGTGAAAACGCCGGATTTTCACTTTTCGGCAAGCAAAATGGGAGCGTCAGCATCGGATGTATTCAACCGATGCTGATGCTCCCGCTTTTTTGTTTGGCGTCAATGATAACTCAGAATAAGTTTGAGGGCGCTCGTTAAGAATGACATCTATGCACACATTTCAGGACAATGTATTATTTCCCGCAGTTCTCATCGTAATTGATATTTGTTCCAAAACATTTATCTGCTGTTGTAAAATATGCCTTCCGAACTTCCTCAACCCAATCATGGATCACCTTAGCATGAGCCAATGCATCCAGACAAGGAAAGACACTCAAAAACATACTGGTTATCCATTGCAAGGAGATAGCTGAATGTTCTGCAGGTGTAGTAATCCCATAATCAGATTGGCCCACTACTATAAGAGATTGCTCGTCCATTAAACTTAATCGTTTGAATGTTCCCTGCGGTGAACCGTGGTTTACAAAACACGCTAACTTATACTGCTTTTTCCAAGCCTCGTCCACATCACAGTTATCTTGGATGCCTTGAAAAGTTGTTATTTTTAATTCGGTACCGTCGTCTTTTTTTGCCCCTTTAGTCCAACTGTATTTATGCTCATCAGTTTGCGATTGTTCAACATATTGTTTTGCAATTATTTCGCCATGCTTCTTTATGAACGCAGCATTACAACACAATTCATACATTGAGCGCCATCTGGCATAAGCACAGTCAGCAAATCCAAGTTTCATTAAATGTAGTATTTCCAAAAACTCTTGGCAACAGCGGCCTTGCATATACTGTAACGCCAAAAAAGTATATTGCTTTTCCTTTTTGAGATCGTCCGAGATGTTTTCGCTTACAAAAGCACTATATCGCTCAGCCGCTTCTAATGCCATAACATACATGGTTTCTGAGACTACAAAACAGCTCCCCCAAATCTCGTTTTGGTGAGCCATAAATTTATCTGCTTCAATTTTTTGGTTGTATGCTATTTCAAAACTTTTTTCAAGAAAATAGTTATGATAATCCTTTGATGCCTGTTCTAATAGCATATCTATGCTACCGTCTGTCTTTTGATTTATTTTATCAATTATTTCTTTATCTGAAATGCCTTGTGCCTGCCACTCACAAATAGTATTTGAATATGCACTTTCAAGCACTTTAGAAAGGTAATCTTCTGTCAATGATAGTTTCACCTCTTTGTATGTGCAGTATGAGATATTTTACAACAAATTATATTCGACTGCATTAAAGTTACTATAATAAAATTACCACATATTCACAAAGTAATCAACTTAAATCCACTACATAGTGTGTTTTCAGTATTTATATCATAGTATGCATTCTGCATTTATCCGGTAGATAGTGAGGAATATATACCATACTGCAACCAACAGCCGCCAAACCAGGACGAAACCGCCAATCACTCCACCAATAATAAAGTTCAGCAGGAACAGCGGAAGGGCGGTTCCCAAAGAGCCGCCCGGTACGATCCAGGCGAACATCCGTGGGATGCCAAAAGGCAGACCGCAAAGTATGAACAGCCATACATAGTCGGTGACACCATCTTTTGTGCAAGCGGATTTGAAAATGCAGTACAGCAAAGCCGCCACCGCCACGGGCAACACACTCTTTTTGAAAAACTCTTTGATTACTTCGGATTTCGTCACAGTCAGCACCTCCATTCCTGGTTCCATTATATCAGCCGGATAACCATGCGCCCAGGGGTTTTGCAAAGACTGTAAAAAGCGCCCAATCCCCGTTACTCCAAGTCGTTGCTCCGCTGCCGCTGCTGTTCCTGTTCCTTCGGCCTTTCCAGCAGGGCGTCCACATTCTGGCGGAGGGTGTCATATTCCTTTTCCTCCCGCTGTATCTTCCGAAGTTCCGCTTGCAGGGCGGCCTTGCGGGCGGAGAGTCCTTCCAGTTCTGCTTTCACCTTATCGGAGGAAGGAAGTCTGGTGAGTCCGGCCTTCTTGATCTCCCTGGCTGCCGCCTCGAATAAGATGATCTCGCTCTCAAAGCCGCGCAGGAATTTTTCCTTGTCCTTTGATGCCTTGTATCGGTCATAGACAGGTTTCAGCTTGCGGTAGGTGTCAATCTGCTTTCCCAGGAGGGCAAGGTCGGCGATCCGCTGTTCCGTATCCCGCAGGCTCTCCCTGGTACGGATGGAGGCGGCGGCAACGGCGTCGCACCGTTCCACCAATTCCTCATAGCTGCCGATGCCGTGTTCGGTGAGAAAGTTCATGGTGGCGGACGCCCGTTTCAGATTCTCAATGGTCGCCCACCGCTGGTATCCGGCGCTCTGCTGGGCCTTGATATTGTTCTGAATGTCAATGAGCAGGCTGACCTTCCCGCTGCGCTGCTGGGGCTGTCTGGAGGGACGGAGGCCTCCGGCAATGCGGGAGACAACGGCTTCTTCCGTGTAATCGGCGCCCAGGGTTTTGAGCCGGGTGAACCTCTCCTGGTCCGGCGCCCTGGCGGAGATATATTTTCCCCGCTTGATTTCGTACCCTTCCCGCTGCAACCGGGCAAGCAAATCTTCCAGGCTGGAGGATACGGGAATCAGCCGGTCGATGGCGGCTTTCAGCTTTGCCTTGTAGCTGGTGCCGTTCTGTGCGGCCTGATGCTCAATGTAGCTCTTGCCCTTATCCCGACCAGGGACGATGACGGACAAGCCGTGTTCTTTGCACAGCCGGTCGCTGGCCCGGCGTATCTCGTGATAGCTGCGCTTGTTGGAATGGTAGTGCTTGTGGTCGGTGAAGCTGACCGCATTGAAAATCAGGTGATTATGGACGTGATCCTTG
>JAHAEW010000159.1 GCA_018374635.1 Clostridiales bacterium | reverse complement strand
CAAAAAGCTGAAGTCGGCCAACGGAATGTACCTCGGCTCTACGGGCTCGGGAAAATCCTTTGCGGCAAAGCGGGAACTGCTCAATGTCTTTCTGACCATCCCCCAGGATCGGATTATCATTGTCGATCCGATGGGCGAATATGCCCCGCTGGTTCGCAGGCTGGGCGGACAGGTGATCGAGATTGCCCCGGACAGCCCCCATCACCTAAACCCGATGGATGTGGAGCTCAACATGGCCGCCGGGGAGAGCCCTCTTTCCATGAAGGCGGATTTCCTGCTTTCCCTGTGCGAGCTGGTGGTAGGCGGAAAGGAAGGCTTACAGCCCATCGAAAAAACAGTGGTTGACCGCTGTGTGCGGCTGGTGTACCGGGAACAGGCCCTTGGGCTTGATACGGGAAAAACCCCGCTTTTGCAGGACTTGTATGAGGAGCTCTTAAAACAGCCGGAGCCCGAGGCCCGGCGTGTGGCAACTGCCCTTGAGCTCTACTGCACCGGTTCCCTCAACCTGTTTAACCATCCCACGAATGTGAAAACCGACAGCCGGGTGGTGTGTATCGTGCTGAAAAACATGGGAGAAAACCTCCGCAAGATTGCCATGCACATCACAAACGAGTTTGTCTCCCAGGCGGTGGACACCAACTTCCGGGAGGGCGTGGCGACATGGTGCTATTTCGATGAGTTCCATGTCCTGCTCCGTGATCCGCTGACCGCCAGCTATTTTGTGGCGGTTTGGAAGATGCTCCGCAAGAAAGGCTGCGTCCCCAGCGCACTTACGCAGAATGTGAAAGACCTTCTTGCCAGCCGGGAGATTGAGAACATTTTGGACAACACGGACTTTATGATCCTGCTGTCCCAGGCCCAGAGCGACCGGACGATTTTGGCAAAACAGCTCGGCATATCCGAGCATCAGCTCTCCTATATCACCCACTCCAATGCGGGCGAGGGCCTGCTGTTCTATGGAAATGTGACCATCCCCTTTATTGACCGTTTCCCCAAAGGCGAGATTTACAACCTGCTCACCACCCGCCCGGAGGATTTAGCCCATGAACGAAAAGACGAATAAGGCCGGGGCCCGCGAAGAAACCGGGGGCACTTCGGGACAAAGTGTCCCAAAGTCAAAATTCCGGCAAAAGAGCCAGCAGGAACAGGCCGCCGCATCCAAACTCCGCATGGAAAAGCGGAGCGAAAAGCTGGATAAGGCAAAGGATAAACTGGCAAAACAAAAGCCACCTAAAAAGCCCGGCCCGGTGAGGCGCGTGGGCCGGGTGGCTGGCAGTACCGCCCACGGTTTTGTGCATGGAAAGATTTACGAAAATGAGCATGAGAATGTGGGCATCGAAGGGGCCCACCGCTCCGAGCTGGTGGGCGAGTCCGTCCTGCGGCATGGCTCCCGATTTCTCAAAAAGAAAGTAATGGAGCATCCGGCAAAGGCGGTTCGCAAGGCCGAGTCCAAATATATCAAGGCTACGGCAGATTACCATTTTCACGCCGCCGCCCAAGAACACCCGGAGCTCACCAAAAATGCGCTGTCCCGGTTCTGGCAGAAAAAGCGGCTCCGCAAGCAATATCAAAAACGGGCGAAGGAGGCCGCGAAACAAGGGGCGCGGGCCGCTGAAAAAACTGCCGTTACCACGGAAAAGCTGGCGGTTCGGGCCGTGGGCTTTGTCAAACGCCATCCCGTGGGGTGTCTGCTGGCTCTGGCCTGTATTCTGCTGGTACTGGTGATGCAGTCCTGTTCTTCCTCGCTGGTGACGCTGGGAAACAGCGCCATCGGCGCGGTGGGGGCCAGCACCTATCCTTGTGAGGATGGGGATATGCTGGGGGCCGAGGCCGCCTATTGCGGTTTGGAGGCAGAGCTCCAGGACTATCTGGACAGCTACGAAAGCACCCACGATTATGACGAGTACCACTTCGACCTGGACGAGATTGAACACGATCCCTATGTGCTGATTTCGCTTTTGTGTTCGCTCCATGAGGGACAATGGACGCTTGACCAGGTGGAGGGCTCTCTGCAAACCCTCTTTGAAAACCAGTATATCTTGACCGAGGATGTGGTGGTGGAGGTGCGGTATCGGACGGAAACCCGCACCGACAGCGAGGGCAACGATTACACCGTGGAAGTCCCTTATAACTACTATATCTGCTATGTCACGCTGGAAAATAAAAACCTGTCCCATCTGCCCATCTATCTGTTGAGCGAGGATCAAATGTCCCGGTATGCCATCTATATGGCAACGCTGGGAAACCGCCCCGACCTGTTCCCGGGCTCCGAGTATATCGGCAAATACACCGATCCGCCAGAAGGGTACGAAGTCCCCCGGGAATATCTGGACGATGAAACCTTTGCCGCCATACTCTCCGAGGCCGAGAAATACATCGGCTATCCCTATGTGTGGGGCGGGAGCTCCCCGGCCACATCCTTTGATTGCTCCGGCTATGTGTCATGGGTGATCAATCACTCCGGCTGGAATGTGGGCCGCCTGGGAGCCCAGGGGCTGTATAACATCTGCACCCCGACCAGCAGTCCCCAGCCCGGCGATCTGGTGTTCTTTGTCGGCACCTATGACACGCCGGGGGTGAGCCATTGTGGGATTTATGTAGGCGACAATAAAATGCTGCATTGTGGAGATCCCATCGGTTACGCAAACCTGAATACAAGCTACTGGCAGTCTCATTTCTACGCCTACGGGCGTTTACCATGATTGGAGGTTATCTATGGCAACGGCAAAAAGCATGAAAATCCAGGCCGAGATTGATAAGGTCAAGGCCAAAATCAGCGAACAGCAGGCCCGGCTCAAAGAGCTGGAACAGAAAAAGCTGGAGGCCGAAAACAGCGAGATCGTGGACATCGTGCGGGGTATGAGCATCCCCCTGGCGGAGCTCCCCCTGCTGTTTGAAAAGCTGAAGGGAGATGGAACTTTGGGACAAATTGTCCCGAAGTCCGAGCCCAAAGGAAAGGAGGAAAACTGAATGAGACAATGGAAGTCCTGGACGGCGGCGCTTTGTGCCGCCGTTCTTTTATGCGGCTTTAGCGTTCCCGCCCATGCCTATGCCAGCGGCGGTGAGGGCGAGAACTACGGAGATCCCACCATGACCGAGGAAACCACGGCCCCGGAACCGGAGCCCGCCATCGAACCGGGCGAGGGCTTCTCGGAGGAGGGAAACCTTGTTACCCGTGATCTGCTCTATGACGAGCACACCAACAAGCAGTTTATTACGGTGCAGACGGCGGGCGGGAACACCTTTTACATTGTCATTGACTATGACAAGCCCGTGGACGAGGAGGGCGAGCAGTATGAAACCTACTTTTTGAGCATGACGGACGAGGCCGATCTGCTGGCTGCGGCGGAGGCTGCCGGGGTGGAACAGGCCGCCTGCTCCTGC
>JAHAEW010000001.1 GCA_018374635.1 Clostridiales bacterium | reverse complement strand
AGGATGTGGACGCACCCACGTGCCCGGAGGACAGCTTCAAGCGCGTCCGTGGTCTCCGGCGTGTCCTTACTGCACAGCAGGACTACCACCGTGCCGTCCGCCTTTACGCCGGTATATGTCCAGCCGTTGCGCCCGCCGTCCTTGTCAGTGTACCGGCGGCCGCCGACGTCCACCGGCGGACAGCCTATGGCGTAGTCGTAGACCGCCTGGTCCTCGGCGCCAAGCGTGAGATGGCCCGCCTCGTCGATCAAGATGCCGTACTCGTGGTACTTTGGTTCGAGCCCCCAGGTGCCGCCGAACATGATTGCGCTCTGGTGGGAGTAGTTCGCAAGGGAAAAATAGGCCAGGTTGACAACGCCCACGCAGTCCGGCCCCTGCTCCGCCTGGATCTGCTTCCAGGTGAGCCGCTTCACGTTGTCGTAAAGCCGGAAGCGGTATTTGTCCTGCGGATATTCCGCGATTCGATAGCTCACTCTTTCTTCTCTCCTTCCATGATTGTGTCAGCCGCTTCCCGGCTCAGACGCCCCGCCTCCACCAGCGCCTCGATGCGCTGCTTGTCCCAAAGCGTTGGATAATACTTTCGGGCCAGCTCCTCTACATTCATAACTCCACCCCCTGCATGATCGCCAGGAAATCCACGTCCGCCCGGAGCTGCTCCAGCGCAGAGGGCACGGGCGGGATGATTGCCGCCCAGTCGGCCTCGATTTCCGCCTCCGTGCGCTCCACAGCCCGTCCATCCTCCAGTTTGTAGCGGGGGATGCCGTCCACTGTGTAGAGCCCGCCGTCAAAGTAGTGGCTTTGGCACAGGTTGTACCTGTCCCCTGTGCCCTCATCGATCTGCGTCCAGCCGGTCAGGTCCGCCTGGGTGCTGTACCCGCCCTCGCAGCGTGTGATACGGCCACGCTCGTCGGTCTGTACGTATACTTTCGATTTGATCATTTCCATAGGCCACCTCACAACTCGGCGGAGAGAAGGAAATCCGACGGATTTGACACGTCCTCAGAATACATGATGTATTGTCCGCCATCCTCAAAAGACGCGGTAACGGACAGGAGCACGCCGCATCCGGACATTCCCATTACGCTCAACGCGGACGGCCTCTGTGCGCCGCCTCCGTTGCTCTTTACAATCCAGAGCTTCGATGGGTCTCCTGAGAACACCGGCTTTGTGCGCATAAGAGCCGGTGTATTGATTGCTACAAAACCAGTGGTTTGGTTGCTGACAAACACAGTGCCAATCGGGGCTGTCGGGAAAGCGCCGTAGTACGGAGAGTACAGATATCTCTGACACTCCGCCAGCATCTGCCCCGGCTTGCTGTCCGGCTGCGGGAGGAGCTTCCATGTTCCGTCAGCATCCATGTATCTGAGCGTCTGACCCCGGTCATTTTCCAGCTTGCACCGAGCAATGGTAACAGTTCGACTTCCGGATCGGTAATCAATGTACGGATACCATTGGCAAGCGCCTCCATTAAATGTAATCGCGCACGAAAATTCTGTGCCAGGGTACTGTACTACTGTTCCGACTACTTCCTCTGGTACGATTTCGGCGGAATAGAGCTGCCCGTCCACAGTTACAGAGCTTGTATAGACTTTTTGTGGCAAAAGATATCCGCCTTGGTATGTCTGCTTTATACCTTGGTTTATGGCAGCCATGGAGAGTTTCAACCCACCGGATTCCAAGTTAGCCTCAACACTGCCCTCTGTCGCCTGTATCTTCCAGCGGTCAAAAATGGGGACATCTCCAGAGGGGATAGACCACGATGTCACACCTCTTTGATTGATGGGCACCGTAAAGTCGCAGTTGTCTCCCAGATTCGGCCGCACCCCGGCCCCCAGGTTGGCCAGGGCTTCTTGGGGCGTGTCCAGATTGGACAGTTTTCGGTCGGCAAAGTTTCCTCCACCTTCGCCATTTTTTACGATGTCCAAAAGGTTGTCAATTTCCTCGCCGCTGTACCGGCTGGTATAATAATCGGTTGGGTCTGCCATGTAGCACCTCCTAAACTATGATTCTGCGGCCTAGGCTGTCGAGTACATATCGTTCGCGCGACTCTTTGAGCTGTCCGGGGTTCATGCTTCGCGGCTTGCTGTAATACAGGATAACACCGCCAGGGGCCGCATTACCGCCGCGGCTCCCTTTGCCTCCCCGGCCGGGGGTGGCTTGGTAGGCGTTAAGCGTGGCCGGTGTATAGCTCTCGCTCCCACCGGTATACTGAGAGTTTCTTGTATATCCGAGCCCTCCGCTTCCTCCTCCACCGCCGCCATTTCCACCGGTGCCACCTTTACCGATTATAATTTCATCTGGCGGAGGCTCGGCATCAGCACCAGCGCCACCAGGTCCTCCTCTAGCTTTTGCATAGTCGGACCCGGCGTCAGCAAGTGATGGTCCACCACCGGGAAGCCCATTGGCCTTATATGCAGCACCGCCGCCATATCCGCCAAGTGATCTGGCATCCTTGCTCCCATACGGCGGATCTGCGTAGTGCCCGCTTTCATCCTCTTTTCTCTCTTCATTGTTCGCTCCAGGCTCATATGACACACCATTTACAATCACAGATGGTCCTGTAACAAAAGAATCTGCGTCCTCGTCGTATCCATTTCCGCTTGCACCTTGGACTCCGGCTTCACCGGTTGCGGCATATATTTTTCCAGAGACTTCTTCCAAGAAGCCCGTCGAGGATGTAGCCCCCGCGCCGGAGCTGTGCGGACCAAATGTTGTGTCAGCTCCGGTAGCTCCTGCGGCGCTTTCCGCCCCTGGTTGCCCGCCTTCTCCCCCAAGCCCAATTTTTATCGGGAATACTTGTCCAGCGAAAACAGGTATGGAAATTTGGTATATTTTACCCCCGATTCCCCCTGCACCCGGCTCACCACCGTCACCCGGATTCGTATACTTGGCGTACTTGATATATCGTTTGACGTCGGTAACGGTCTCGGTCTCACTCTTGACCGCTTGCTCATCAGCTGGAGCTCCAGGCAGACCAGAGGCACCGCCAGTACCTCCGCCGATGAGCACCGCTCTCACGGATTCTACGCCATCCGGCACAGTCCAAATTGTGTCAGATGTGATGATCTCCACCTCGTTATAATATCCAGCGTTTGGTTTAGGAGGAGTATATCCAATCATCGTACTCTCCTCCGCGACAAGACGCCCGCCAATCGAAATGGACATACCGCTGATACATCCGACCGCATCACCGCCGAAAGGATGCTCAAAGGACACAACATCGCCTGGCTCCTCGTTTTCGTGCAGCGCCGTTGCCTGCATCGTCTCACAAAATGCATAATATCTGGCCAGGCGGTCGGACACCGCGGCAGAGTTCACCAGACTCACAAGCGTGGCATCGTTTACCTCTACCACATTCGGGATTTCAGTTTTAGAGACTGTTCTGTGCACATCCCTGGTTGTGTGCGCATAGGTCAGCCCAGTGAGCTTACCGGTTCCGGCGGACAGTTTTGCGTAGTTCGCTCCGCTTTCCAGGATTGAAAATCCAGATGCGGACAGGTTATGTACAGGCTCAGAAAACCGAACCATATCCCCCGAAAGGAGCGTCCCTTCAAAGAGCACCTCCTCCTCTTGCGTTGGAATATACTGATGCTCGATGACAGACACCTCGGATACCTTTGAGGCGTATGTCACCTTGTCCCCCATAAATACCCGGTCAGGGGGCATATCAGAAGAAATACCATCCCACAGGGACTCGATGCGGAGGTTCCCGAGATGGTCTGTTTTAGCGTGAGCACCAATCGCAAACAGTACCTGCGCCAAATTTTCCCTGCGTTTCGCAATCGGGAGCCATCCATAGAGCTTTACAGCTTCAAATCTTGACTGAATGAAATATGGGATATTGCAGATGCCGCAGATGATTTCGCCCACCGTCTGCCCGGTATAGATGCCACCCATGTGGTCTGACTGGTCCAGCAGAGCGATTGCATCATTGGCCGTGATCTCATATGTGTACTTTCCTGTTCTGGTCACGGATTCGATATAATACGTCCCCCGCAGCTGGTCACCATGGTAATACAGAAGCTTGTCATTCCGACGGAAATCAGTCAGTGTTTTTCCCCGCTCCGCATCACGGATATAGAGCTGTACGGACAGCGTGCCAATCTCCAGAGCATCGCACAAAAGGGAAATCGCGCTGTATACCTCTCCGTCCTCAATCTCATCTCCAGAGAAGGTAATGCCGGCATATACGATGTGATCCTGATTCATATTGGCCTCCTCTGCGGTTTCTTTGCTTTGAACTGTATCTCCATGCTGCCCCAACGATTGATACCGCCCAGTCTCCCCTTCTTTGTGTCTCGCCCTGAATAGACCATCGCATCATAGGTCATGGTTCCTTGTGCATAAGGCACAGTGATGGAGTGTGACTCCACCGGCTCGCTGATCGCTTCAAAGAAGGCATCGTAGTCCTCCGATGCAACCGGGTCTGGTTCCACTTCCATCGTGTAGTCGTAATAGGTACCTATGATGTCCCGCTTCATCTCTCCGGACTTTACCATTGCGGAGTGTTCGCTATCTTCAATACGGAAAGAGCGGGTGAGGCTCTGCAGTTTCACCCGCAACCGATACTGCTTTCCGTCCATGGTCACCATACGCGCCCTCCTCCGGTAAGATGGATGCCTTGCCTGGTGGCTTCTCCCTGTATAAATGGGAAAATCGCCCGTCCTACCTTTGTCCCATTTAGGTACAGATTTGCCGTAGCCATTCCCTGTCGTCCTCCACCATGTTCCTCCATCGCCTCTCCGGCGGCCTTCTTGATGGTGGAATACGGCGATACTACCTCCACTTCTTTCCGGTTGTCTCCCAGGACTGCCAGGAACGGGCTGTTTGGCATTGCCAGTCCACCATCTGCCAGCATAGGTATGCTCCGTTCCCCACCTTTTGTTCCACCCATGCCTTGGATGGAATTGGATGCGTACTTAGCCTGATTCGTTGCCGATGCGATTGCCGCTGTCACCATGGCAATGCCCGCCACAATACCTGCCACCGCAAGGCCCATGCTCACAGCGCTCTGGAATGCGCCCACCGCTACGGCTGCTGTCAAGGCGGCCGCCGACAGCAGCCCCAGAACGGCCACAGCCCGCTCCAATCCACTCATATCGTCCCATGCGGCAATAACCATCCCTGCCAGAGATGCAATCGCCATAAAGGCGACAGAAACCCCTATGGTTTTGAGGTTTAAATCCCCCATCAATCCGATGAGACTTGGCAGAACTTTGGAAACACTACCCACAATTCCTGCCATAGGACTGATTGCGGCGATCAGAGCCAGGACTGCTACAACTGCCCGCTGTCCGCTCTCGTCCAATCCGTTGAACCAGTCCAGCATGCCTGCTGCCAAATCAACTACCATGGTCAAGAGGGGCTGGACCTTTTCTGCCAGCTCCGCCATCTCCAACTGCAGATCCAGATTCGCCTGCTTGTTTTCCAGCATCGCTTCGTTTCCCTGGATCCAGCCCTCGTAATAGTCCATCATCCCATTCTGCGCCAGGACTCCCAGTGCCAGGTCCTGTCTCCCGATTTCTGTGACGCACATGGAAAGCTCTTGTGAGAATTTATCCGCACCGACCCCCAGACGGTCCAGCAGTTCACCGAACTGTCCGGTTGCACTCCCTGTGGCAAGAGTCTCCTGAAGGCTGTCTGCCAAGGACTCGATCTTTAATGTGTCCGGAAAGGCCAAGTAGGCCCCTGCCAGTCCTTCTACCGCTTTCTGGAGGTTCGACTCGGTAAACCCAGCCTGCAACAGGTTTGCGGTGGCCTCCACGCTGCTGTCTGTCTCATCCGACACCACATTGAACGTCTGAAAGGCATCTTTTGCCACATCCATTCCAACTCCGCACTGTCTGGCGTTGTTTTCCAGCTTTGACAGGTTGCTTCTTAGCTCCTCCGTTACTGGGACAGTGGCTATTGCGGCAGCGGCCAGAGCGGTCACGCCCCGCGTGATCGGAGCGGTGGCATCCCTCACTTTTCCGGCCCCGTCAGCCACCTTCCCGGCCGCGGCTTCGATCTTGCCGAGCGATGCAGATGCCTCCTCCGCCTCTTCACCCAGGTCTTCCAGTTGCTTTTCCGTTTCCGCAATCTCTCGTTGGAGCGCGTCATACTGCCGTTGGTCCATTTTCGCCCCGGAGAACTCCTTATTCAAATCTCGCACGGCCTGCCGGAGCTCCTCATGACATTCACGGGTCTCTTTCAGTTTGTTGGAAAACGCATCATACTGTTCGGCAGATATCTTTCCCTGCTCCAGTTTCTCGCGCATGGACTGCTCATTTGCCTCCAGCCCTCGCATGGAGGCACTCACTCGCTCCAGCTCCTCCCGGAGCGGTGCATATCGCTCCGTATAATCGTTGTTCCGCTGGAGTGCCTGATCCGCTGATGAGGCCGCTTCCCGCAGGGTTTCCAGCTTCTGCGCGGTTTCCTCCACGACCTGGCCTAGAAGCTTTTCCTTCTGGGCCAGCAGCTCCGTGTTCCCAGGGTCCAGCTTCAATAAGCGTTCTACGTCCTTCAACGCCTTTTGTGTGGCTGAGAGCTCTTTGTTTGTGCCTGCCAAGGCTTTATCCAATTTAGTGGTATCGCCGCCGATTTCTACGGTGATCCCTCGGATACGGTTTCCCATAAGGTCTCCTCCTCTCGCTAGAATCGGTCAAAATCCTCCTGTGTTGCCAGCTCCGTATATGGGTATTGGTCATTCCCGGCCTCAATGGCCATCTCGGTCACCATCCCAACCGTGAGGAGCTCCAAATCCCGGATTGGGATCCCCATCTGGGCCGCCCGCAAGAGGAAGAGCGCTGTGGTCATTTCCCGCTCAGTTTCGCGTGTTTTTTTTTAGCTTCCACAGCAGTATAGAGATTCTGTCTCCACAGCTCCTCGATGACCGGGAAGATCTGATATATGGAGAATGTCTCAAAGGTGTCCAGCCAGTCCTCCACGGTCTTTTCACGCATTTCCGGATCCGCATGCCGTGCCATGAGAAATGCCACGTTCTCGAATACCTCCAGCATTTTGACAGGGATTGTCTCTTTGTGGCCCTTTGCCCGCTCTACGGCCCGCTTGATATCCCGCATATCCTGCATGATATCCCGTCCAAATTTCATCCGATACAGACGCGGTACAGCCGCCGTGGCCCGAAAGGTCACTACTCGTCCGTCAATGGTCACCGTCTTTGTCATGCCGTTTCTCCCCCATCAGCACTCATAGCAGCCCCTCCAGGCTCCCATACCTTCGTGTACCAGGCATTATAGGTCTCATCCGGCGTGGCCGCGGTCGTCTTGGCCTTGACCCTGCCATCCCCCATCGGCGATGCCGTGATCGTCAGTGTCTCGGTGCTCGGTGTTTTGGCATTGTTGATGGTAGAGCTTCCCACCGTAGGCCGGCTGCAGGAGCAATAATAGAGCACATGTCTGGTCGCCTTCTTATCTCCTGCAAACTCAAAGAGCAGTGCAAAGGCCGCCGGCTCTGCGGTGGCGTTCTCCACCAGCACCTTGTCCGTCTCATCCTCCGACTCCTTCAGGACGTCCTTCCGGAAGGTATCCGGAATAATGGCGATCTCCAAATCTCCACTGTATCCATCATTTGCGGTCGACACATAATAGGCCACATCATCCGCATAGAACTTGCTCTCATCTCCCTGAGCCTGCATGGACAGGGATACTGCGCCGGGAATACGTACCGGGGTTGCGAAAGTCACTGTGCCCTCTTCCGCTGCCGTAATGGGAGCATAGTGGACATTTTTTAAACCAAATTTTACTTTGTTTTCACTTCCAGCCATTTTTCCACCTCATACTTCAATATCATATCGGATGACATAGATTTGCTGATCGGGCAAAAATTCGCCCTCCTTCTCCCAGGCAATACCTGTGAGAGCTTCCTCCACACGCGCCTCTATGTCCGGCTCTTTGGATGCGGTATAGAGTTCCACCCGATAATGTCCGGCAGCATAATAGCGCTCATCATCGGCAAAAAATTCTACGTCGTATACATACTGGTAACACAGAAAGGGGGCCTCCTGCCGGCTCCGGAAGGCACGGTAGGCCAGAGGCAGGCCAGCAGATTCCAGCCGGTGGACCAGTTCCTCTTGCGTCATGGTCTCAACTCCTGTTCCAAATCATTTACTAAGGCAGCCTCAGCATTCCTGGCGGCCATTGCGATGTGTGGTTTCCCCTCTACCCGGCCGCCGTTCTCCTTTGCATGCCCATTTTCCAGTAAGTGGGTAAGCTGGGGCGCGGCGGCATTATGTACCGTCTCCGTCACATCGCCGCCGCGCCCCATGGTCTCTTTGATGCGCCACCCTTTCGCATACTTTCCGGTTCTGCGCGGGCTTGCGCTCTTGATCTCCTGTTGGCAGGTCTTTGCCGCGGAGCGGACCGCTTTCCGCACAGTTTCCTTGACCTGGTTTCCATATTCGGAGAGCTCCTGCTCAACGGCAGCAGACAATCCAGACATATCCACCTTCATATTCCGATCCCCGTCCGCTTCCCCAGATAGAGTTCGATCTCCTGTGTCTCTCTGCGCCGGTAGGTTCGATAGATTTGGTAGCGCTCTCCTTCCCAATCCGCCTGCTGTTCCCCGTGGTAATTGACCATCTGCGTAATAAATACGGCTTCCGGGGCCAGTCCATCTCTTCCGGATTCCAAGAGCTCGGTTCGACTTACCGACGCGATTCGTCCCAATACAGGAGTTGCACGTACCTGTTGCAGGACCTCCTCTGCCAGTTTGTTCTTTCTTGGTTCCAGTGCGATGAGGGTCACGATATCTGTCATACATCCCTCTCCTCTCGGTACTCTTCCACCAGAGGCAGACAGGCCTTCATGGACTCATATGCGGAGCGGTATCGTTCGCCTTGTCCACAGAAGTCAAACTGCCATCGCGCATAGAGCTTTATTGCCTGGCCGATGAGCGCATCTCCTGCTCCAGTTTCCACCCCCGCGGTGCCAAGATCCAGGATAGCGGCATCCAGAGTATCGCTTATCTCTTTATCCAGCACATCGTTGGAAATGCGGAGCGCTGTCCTCAACTCTTCAACTGTGATCATCCGCTCACTCCTTAAGGCCCAGCAAGTCAGCTCATCCCCCAACGGTCAACTTGGCAAACGCAGACGCCAGGCCCGCCTTTACGTCAAATACAGCGACCCCCAGATACTTTGTGGAGTTGGTGTCGATGTCGTATCCCTGTCTTACGGTCACATCCTCCGCCATGGCGCCGATGAGTTTGGAGAGGTCACCCGCCGCTACCGTATCATCCGGCACATTGTCATCGGGCATCACTTCCACACCATATACGGTGGCCACACCTCCATCAAAGCGCACGATGCTGGATTTGCTATTGTCCTGGAGGGGCAGCAGCTTGGTGTACAGCGTCTTGCGGTTGCACAAAATGGTGATCTCTCCCTTGACCGAGCCCAGAAGTGCCTGCACCGATGCTGTATCGATGGAGGTCCCTGCTGAAGCAGCAGAGCCAAGCAGCGCCGTGATGCACTTGCTGTTGATCTTTCTGGCGATGGCTTCTCCCAGCGTCTTGGCAAGCCAGGCCTCAAAGGCCGGCACGCTCATCAGCTTGGCCGCTTCGCTGACCTGGATCATCTTTACGATCTCGGCCGGCACCAGCTGGATCTTGGTCAGCGTATCTGCTGCTGCCGTGATGGCAGCGTTCTCAGTATGATCCTCCGCCTCGTTGTTGGTGCCCTCCACATAGTAGGTCAAGTTGACTGCACTGTAGATGACCGTCATGCGGGACAGGATGGGGGCATGGTCCCGCACCACCGACATGATGGCGTTCGCGGTCATAACCGCAATGGCTCCGTTGGCGTTGGTATAGGCGCGCTGCTCCACGTCGGAGAGCTCTTTGCCCTGGAGCTTTCTCAGCCAGAGGGACCGATACTCCTCTGTGTCAGGAGTAAACCTGCGTTCCTCCTGCTGATTGGGCATGGTGCGAACCACAGTACCGCCGCCGCTGCTGATATCGTTCAGGATCTGCTTGCGGGTCTCTGCCGCATCCACGATCCGCTGGCGCTCTGCCTTGAGATTTCTCACCTCGGTCTTGAGCGCGTCCAGATCGGCCCCTTCCTTCTCCAGTTCTGCGGGAATTGCCGCAAGACGGGCCTCAATCTCGGCCAGACGGTCCGCCCCGCGACTGGGATCGGCAAAGAACTGCAAGCCGATTCCGGCAAGTTTGCCACGCTTCATAATGCTCATCTTTCATACCTCCAGTAAAATCCGAATCTTTTTCTTTTCCCGCTCGGCGGCCAGGGCCGCAAGTCGCTCCGCTTTTTCTGCCTCGATCACTCCGTCGATCCAGGAACGGACGGAAATATCGGTTGACGGGTTGGCCGGAAAGGATACCGCCGACACGTCGTACACCTTCTTGATTTTGAGAATACGCCGGGTGTGGGTCTCCCGGTCATAGCTGTCCTCCTGTACCACAAAGGCCCAGGACATTTTGGTGATCAGCCCTGCGGCGATGTCCTCATGCATGCTCCTGGCCTGCTCTGTCTTGGACAGGTCAGCAGCGATAAAAAGGCCCCGCTCCTGCGGTTCGATCAGCAGCGTATTGCTCTTTCCCGTCCGGGCAAACACACGGCCGCCGTGGTCGAACTGCATGATCACATCCGACAGATCCGTTCCATCCAGTGCGTGCCGGTCAACGACCTCTTTGTACTGCACCCCATCGTACTCCCAGAGCACATAGGGGTCGTTGAATGTGGTGGCATATCCCTCCACATAATAATCGGTGTCAAACCGCCTGTTCACCTGCGCCGGGATCAACAGGGGCATTGCCCTGTACTCCCGGCCCTGTTTCACCGGCATATTTCCCCTCTCCTTTCACTCCGTTCTGCTGATTCAGCGCGTTTACCTCGGCATAGTCACGGCGGATGTAATAGCGTTTGCTGTCCTCTGTTCCCAGCTCAGGGAGCTGGAACACCTCCCGCCCCTCATCCATGTTCATCATGCCGCGGTCAAAGAGCTGGGTGACGGTACTCAGCTTGTCGGCCATGGTCATGTGCTGGAGCCGGTTCACGGAAAAAATGATCTGCTTTCCCCGGGCAATCTCATCCTGGGAAAAGGTCATATTGGTATGGACCAGAGATGCCTCAATGGCAAAGGGCTCGATCTGCCCCTCATAGTAGGCCGACCACTGGTCGCTGGTGTACTTGTTGTGGAGGATCTCCGTCGACATGCCAAAGTAGTCGAATACGCTCTCCCGGATGGCGGCCGCCTGTTTGTCGTCCACCACATAGGGCTTGCTGTCAATGGCCTTGACATCCTCATATTTGGCGTCAAAGATCATCACTCCGCCGTTGGTGTCAGACAGGTTGTCCCGGACCAGCCGGTCCCGCTCCTGGGTCATCACCTCCGGTTTCAGGACCTGCGACAGCTTTGCCAGGAACCGGACGGAACCGGAGGCTTTGACCCCGTTGATGATGCTCTGGTTCTGCGCGTGGATCAGTTCCATCGTCGGGCGCATAGGCCGGTTGCTCTCTCCGAAAAAGTCGTCCCTGTACTGCATCTGCGTCATAATTCCGGATCGCTCCAGCTCCACCACACCAGTCCCCACCGGGAACTGATAACGCAGATACTCCTGTCCTGCCAGCTCGACCACCGCTGCCTGACTGGGCAGCACCGGGAAAAATCCGTTGATGCGCAGCATAAGGTCATCGTCACACACCGGCGCAATAAATGCCGTGTTCTCGGTCTTGTAGATGGTCGCCAGGCGGTACAGGTATTTCTTTGTGTCCATCCAGGGATTCGGCCGGTATGACAGCACCCGGTCCAGCCTGGAGTTCCCCGGTCCCATCACCACGGGCCGCAGCTTGCTCACGTGGTTTGCAAACGTATGGATGCAGGCCCGTGTCAGGGCCATCTCATAGACCCCTCCGTCAAAGCTGGTGTATACCGGCGTATAGCCTCCCAGTGTACGGAAGTAGGAGTATACCTGGGCTTCCGCTGTCTTTCTTGGGAACAATTTTTCCAAAAGTCCCACGGTCTCACCTCAGTTCAGGTTGATGTACATGTCTTTCTTGTCCTGGAGCACCGTATAGGCGCACAGCAGCGCCACCGTTCCATCAATCCTGCGTCTGGCGTCCAGCGATTTGACGGGCTGGACATTGCCATTCACATCCGTCTTGACCTCTGTGTTGACCAGACACCACTTGTCGATTGGATTGTCTTCGTAAATGATGCGATGCCCCTGGAAGTCGGCCTTCAGATCTTTCATGGGCTGCGACAGCGTCAGCGGCCCCTGCCGGACCGGTATCATACAGTTCGGGCCGAACTCGGCGCGGAACTCGCGCAGCAGCGTATCATCGATGTGCCATGGGTCATATCCGATGTATGAGGCATAGAGTCCATCCTGGTCCCGCAGCTCTTTAAACCACTCCAGAAAGATTCGCTTCTCGCATTTATTCCCCGGACACGTCCGCATGAGCCCCTGCTCTACCCACAGGCTGTACGGGGCATTATCCCGCTCGCGGCGGTTTCCATCCTCTGCCTGTTTATCCAGTACTGATTGCGGGATCCAGTACATGGAGCGCACATAGAGATTCGGGTCTCCCGGTCTCATGCAGACTGCCTTGGCCGCATTGAGGTCCGTGGTATCGGCTGCATCGAATCCGCCGATACAGTAATCAAATTGGATAAGGCCCATCCATTTCGCCGTGTTGTTCAGCTCCTCCCAGCGCAGCCAAGCGCTCTCGGAGGTCTGCGGCATATTGAAATCCTTGACCATCACTGTGGGCTTGAACGTAGGGTCGTCTTTTGCCTTCTGCACCATCTGCTCCAGATAGTCCTGGCTCTTGATGGTGCCCAGTCCCGGATTTGCCTTCTCCCAGCACTCCGGCTTGTCCCATTCCGACGGGTCATCCAGGGTGTACAGAAACGGCAGGAACCGCCGGTTCTTTGCCTTCCCGTCCAGAATGTCGCAGGCATACTGGAACTGTGCGTCAAAAACTCCGTTCCGGATGAAGCCGTTGGTGGAAATACAGAACAGCAATGGCTGTGACCGGGCGCCCATGCCCTGCTTGACCAGGTCGTAGAGGTCTCGGTTTTTGATGGCCGACAGCTCGTCGATGGTGGCGGCGTGAACATCCAGTCCGTCCAGGCTGGATGTGTTGGATGCCAGCGGTTTGATGAAGCCAAGATTGGCCGGGCAGTAGATGTCTGCCACCCGCTTGCGCAGGTACCGGGACAGGTGCGGCGACTGCCGGACCATCTTGACCACGGCATCGTACCCCAGGGCCGCCTGCTCCCGCTTGGTGGCCAGGTTGTAGATCTGGGGTGCGCCCTCGCCGTCGTTGACCAGCAGATCGATCTCAATCCCGGCGGTCTCCGTGGTTTTGCCGTTCTTTCGGCCCTCCACGATGAGGACCTCCTGATACTGCCGCAGGTCATTGTCATCCACGAACCCGAAGATGGCCTGGAGCCTGGCTTTCTGGAAGAGCTGAAGCCGAAGAGGCGTTCCGATCCTCCCGGTCGGGGTCTTGCAGAAGAGCTCGATGAAGTCAATGTGGCGGGCGGCGATGTCCGGGTCAAAGTGAAATTCACCCGGGCAAGCCAGATTCTCCAGCAGCAGTTCGGCCACCTGCTTCATACGCCAGCAAGCCTGTATCTTCCCATCCAGAAGTGCGGTGAAATAGAGCTCCATGTCGGTCATTTTGCGCCACCGCTCCGATTTTTGAGGAACTTGGTGAGCTCATCGTCTGCCGGCGGCGCATCGGGCAGCAGGTCGTTGATCTGCTTGATGACGGACGTGTAATTTTTGATCATGGCATTGTATACGTCCACCTCCGGGCTTTTCCGGGTGCCGTACTGATTTTCTCCGTTTTTATACTCAGAGACTACGCCTTTTTCTCGTATTTCGGCCTGCAGCTTGGTCAATTGCTCCTCCATAAACACGGCGTTTGTGATGAGCTGGAGGCACAGAGACTGTTTCTCTTTTGCCGCCGCATTATAGGTATCCGCGAACCGCCCCAGGTCTTTTTTCTTTACGCTCTTTGCCATTACCACACCCCCTTCCGTGCACACCCACGCTGTAAAAAAAGTTGCCACGCTATCGGTCTCCTGGGGGTCAGCAGCCCCCGCCGACCGGGGGGGAGTGGTCCCCACGGTCAGGCCTCGTACTGCTCAAACCAGCGCTCAATGATTTCTCGCTGCAGGAGCTTGTCCGTGCGCTCTAGGTCCGACATGGCCCGCTCGATACACAGATCCATCGGCTGACCCACAAAGATTAGCTCTGCCCGCAGTCTTTTGGCCAGCCCCTCCCGCTCTGCACGGTTGGGCAGCGTTGCTGCGATCCACACCGTCTTGCAGTCCACCACCACTTCCCGCCGTTCGATCTGGCCGAACAGGAACTCCCGCATCAAAAGCGCCAGCGCCACCAGGTTGTTGGATGTACTGTCCCGGCCGCCCATGGTAAGCGCCTGCCGGATGAGGTCCAAATCGATCACCAGATCGGTCGGATCCATGTGCTCACGGATGTATGTACTCTTTCCCCCGGCCGGCGGTCCCCATACGATGACCACCCGCTGTGGGACCGGCTGTCCATCCGCGCCAAAGTACACGCCGTTTGTGAGGACTTTCCGGTTCTTTCGCTTCTGGAATCCTCGCACGATAGCCTCCCGGTGCGCCTTGAAGTGGCACTCCTTGCAGAGCCACTTCAGTTTCTCCGGGTTCAGCGTGACCTCGGCGTCGTGGATATTCCCCGGTGTGAGGAAGGCCGTGTGGTGGAGCTCTTCCCCCGGCGCCTCCCCGCAGTTCTCGCACATCCCGCCGTCCACCAGGCGTCTCTGGGCGATGTAGGCCGCCCGGCATGCCTGCCAGGCGTTTGAATTGTAGAACGCTTTTGCGAAGGCTTTCACTTCCAAACCTCCTCACCTGTGGTGTCACAGGGTAAGCCTATCACGTTCTGGAGACAAGTTGCCTAATTTGTTAGGCAACTCAAAATTTTTCTGTTCTTCCAAGCAGATAATCCGTCGTCGTCTCAAAGTAATCTGCCAGGAGGCACACTGTACTTGTAGACGGGTCTGCTTCGCCCCGTTCATAAATCGATATCATGTCTTTGCTCAGCCCGCACAGCTCGGACAGCGTCCGGCGGCTCATCCGCCGGGCCTCCCGGAGCCTGCGCAGGCGTGTGGGAAATCCCTCATTCATCCTGTCTGCCCCCTGCCTTTCTCTCCTTGCTGGATTGCTCGTCCCGCTCCCTGGGCATGATGTAACGTATGTAGGCCGCCGAGAATCCACTCTCGGCGCTCTCATGCAGTTCCCGCTCCACGATCCTGGCCTCCTTGGGCACTCGCACAGAACCTGCCTGCTGCACTGGGACCGGCGTGGAGTAGACCGGCCGCTTTGCCCCCTTCTTGGCGGAGCTCCAGCACTGCTCCCCCCGTCCATATCCGGCATTGCGCACCATGTACCGGGCTACGGCGGTATAGTCCCCACTGTCATCCAAATGCCGGCAGGAGAACTCATCGGCGGGCCAGTTGGCGGCGATGAGTTCCCAGTCCATGGCGTTGAGTACCACATGGTGGTGCAGGCGCACGGGGTCTCCTGTCTTTGAGGAGCGGTCTGCCGTGACCAGCGCCCAGATCAGCGCCTTGCCGTGCTTCTTCCGGTAGGCCCTGGCCAGACGTCGGATGAAGTTCTTGGCGATGCGCTTTGCCTCCGCCCGATCCGCCGGGAGACGTCCGTCGGAATATTTCAGCGTGAGGAAGAGATCCCCGCCCCGGTAGTTGCAATTCAGAAACCGGGCCAGGGCGAGCACGCTCTCCCGCTCGTTCCGCTCCACCTGTTTGATGGTCGATTTCCCCCTGCGGCCTCCCCTTGGCTTGCGGGTCCTGGTGACCTCCATGAGTACATCCCGTTTTTCCACCACCCGGCCGGATATGATCTTGTACCGCATGAGCTGCTTCACTGCCTTTCCTCCTGCTCCGCTCTCTCTGTTCCGTCTTCTTCTGTGGCTCTGGTGCGATAATTAGCGGTCTAAGGGCCCCGCATAAGAACGCGCGTATCCTTATATATAAGGAGTGCCGGCCCTCTGACCGCGCCCCCGGCTAGTGCCCGGGGCGTCATCACAGAGTCGGACGCCCGGAGGGGGCTTGTCCCCCTCTCCGGACTGTTCTTTGATTTCCTTTTTCTGGTTTCTATTCAGGACCACAAAGCCGACCGGATGCACCGCTCAAATCGGACCACCCACACCCACGGGTTTGCCTCCCATCCGTAGTGGTCCCGGTCTGTTGGCTTGAGGGTGCTGCCCCACACCCTTGCAAATTGGCTGCAACAGGTACACCCTTCATCTTTTGCCTGAGCATTTCCGCAGTCCTACAACCGCTCCACCGTTACTTCCTTGACCCGCAGGAAGATCCGGGCGGCCTCCCGGGGCATGTGGATGGAGGGGCGCCACGGAATATCACCCACAACCCGCCCGTCTGGCGTTATAAATAGGTCGTGCGATCTGACGGTATCGGCCCTATACATATATCCGCCGCCGCGCGCTACTTGCCACGTCTCTCTCACCCACAGGATGTCTTCAGGCTCAAAAGGTGGATCACAGAGACAGCGAATAAATCGTGAGTCCGATACCTCCGGATTCTCGATTCTGGCCGGACTACTCAAAACATCGTCCACAGACTTCTTTTTAACCACCCGCCGGGTGACAGTCTTTCGCCCCTCCAGGATTGCCCTCACCATCTCTGTGTTGAACAGAATCGGCCTATATTGATTCATATCAGCTCTCCTCTGCTGGCTGGCTAAGCCAGTACAGCAAACACTGTTCGCATCGCTCCAACGGTATGAGCGTGTCGGTCTCCACATCGGCATCACACTCTGGCAGGTTTCTGCAAATATGAGGAGCACTATCTTCAGACATACATCGGTTTATAAAATCTGCCAATTCCTCATCATTCATGGACCGGATGCGGTCGGCGTTGGTCTCAGGCGCTTTAAATGCCCCACATTTGACCACAATTTCATTTGGTTCTCGGTGGTGTCTGCAATCTGCAACGCATCTATCGCAAAGGTTAAGTCCCATCTTTCTCGATTCCCCTCACTCTCTTCTCTAGTTCAGTCCATGCCTCCTCTGTCAGAGGGCGGCCACACCATGGGCAGAATTTTAGGCGTAACGTTAAGTCAAAAGCGGAATGATCCATGTGCTGATTGCAAACAGCCATAGCCCGGAACTCTGGAACGTGTATCGTTATTTCACCCCTTTCGCACGCTCCGCACGGCTTCCACACTTCCGGTGCAAGGCGCAGCGACCGAAGCTCCTGGGTCAGCCAGCGGATGTCCTTCTCTTTTCGGTTCAGATCTCCCATATTCGTTTTCCCTCCAGCCTCCATCTGAGGTATGCGGCGATCCGCCACGGAGCCGGACGGCGGCACAGGTACACAAAGAACTCCCACAGCTCCCGGTCCCTCTGTTCCAGCTCTTTCAGCGCCTTTCTGGCGCGCTTGCACTGTCTTTGACTCATATGCGATTCCTCCATTTCTCCAGGGTATCCCTGGCCTGCTCCAGAGAGCCGAATGTCTGAATCTGGGTCATCCCCGGTTCTTCCAGGCGCACCTGGATCACCATCGCCACCGGCTTCCAGACGGCCGGCGCACGGCATACCTGGATGAAAAGCTCCACGCCGCCCAGAAAAACCAACCGCTCTTCGATTGGCGCGCAGCTCCCAAACGCCAGGGAGACACGCTCCCATATCCGCTCATTCATGCATATCCTCCGGCGCCCTGCGCAGCTTGTCGGCCAGGGCCTCCATGGCACGGGCGAGCTTATCTGCGGTCTCCGCTGAGCCGTTACTGCGCATGGAGAGGATGATCTCCCACATCTCCTCCGCCATCTGCTGCGCCTGGCGGAAGTAGACCTGGAAGGATGCCACTTCCCCGCTGCTGGCCACCTGGATCTGCTTTTCCGCCTGTGCCAGCTGCTCCTCGGCCCGCTCCCGGGCGGCGCGGACCTCTTCCAGCTCCTTCTCCTGCCGCTGTTTCAACTCTTCCAGCGCGCCCTTGGCCTTGGCGGCCTTCTCCCGGGCCCGGTCTTTTTCCGCCTCCGCTTTGCGGATGCGCTCCTCCAGCTCCCGCTCGGCTTCTGCCCTGGCCTGCTCCGCGGCGGTGCGGACAGCATCCTCGTCCACCACCTTCTCCACGGCCACATCTACCGGGCTGGCACGCAGCTCCTCCAGCTCCGCACGCAGGCGGCTGACTTCCTCGCCGGCAGAAGCCGCCGCCTCTTCGGTCTTTCTGCGCTGCTCTTCCAGCTTGAGGCGGTATCCCTCCGCCTGGTTCTCCGCGGTGCGCTGGGCCTCCCGGGCGGACTCCACCTCCCGGCCCATCCCGGAGAGCCGCTCGTTGGCCAGGCGGATCTCTGCCTCGGTCTTCTTCCGGGCAGCCTCCGCGGCCTGCACATCCTCCCGGGCCTGGGCCAGCTCCTTGAGGGCCGTCTGGAGCTCCCGGGTGGACATGCCCTCCACATCGTTTTCGGACAGAAAACTCTCCCGCTCCTCATCCGGCAAAACCAGCAGGGCCAGGGCCTTGGTGTAGCTCAAATTGCCAAGCGCTTGGGATTTTGCCACCGGTCCGAAGAGGGATTGCTGCTCTGCCCCGTAGGCCTCAAAGATCCGCATGAAATTGTGCGCGGTGCTGGACTTGTATCCCAGCCGGTCCCGCAGGTAGTCCCCCCACTGCCCATGGGGCAGCATGGCCTTGACTTCCACCAGTCTTCGGCCGATCTCAATGGCATATCCCAGCGCCATCTGCTGTGCCTGCTTGTGGAGGGCCTTGATCTCCACGGTGACCAGCTCCACCGTCCGCTCGGGCGCCGGCTCCAGGGCCATTCCGGCATCCGCCGCCATGCAGCGGGCCTCAAAATCACGATCTTCCATCGTACATCCTCCTATGCGATCTGATCCGCAGGCGCAGCCGCACCGGCGGGCAGGATGGGCGCGCCGTCCTTGTCGCGTTTACTTCCGTTTTTTACCCATGAGAGCCACGGGTCCAGGATCGCAGCATATCTTACCTTTGGATCCTCCCGCTCCGGATTCTCCGGGCAGCTTTCCCGTTCATTGCGGTATCCATGGATCTGCTGTAAATGGTTCCCGTGCATCTCGATGGTAACAAGAGGCCTCATCGGATGACGCTTATCACGCAGAAAGAGGATCGTAAGGTTCCCCTGCGCATGGCGTGCGGCATAGCCTCCTACACAGTGTCGCAGCGCTTTCCCCTCTTCCACGATCTCACTGACGGAGTATGGAGGCCGGATCAGATATCCCGCATACTCAAATCGGTACTTCTGCATCAAGCGCTTTACCAGGCCCCGGGCTTCTTTGTTTGCCTGCTTTGCCTCCAGGATGCCTCTTGCCTCGGTTGCCCTGTCGTTGGCATCCCTCAGAGACTTCGGGCGCTGTACATTGTGTACGGTCAGGTCATAACGCAGGAACTCTGCGGCCTCCAGATAGTCCCGCCACTCCTCCCATACTGCAATGGCTCCACGCCGTTGCCAGTCTGCATCCTGCTTTTTCAAATAGTTCACAGCCTGTCCCACGTTCAGATTCAGACGGATACACCAACGGATGAGCTTTCCCAGCTCTGCACTTCCGACACGCAGGCGCAGTTCCTCCAGCTGCCGGAAGGTACATTCTTTTCCGGCGGTGCGCAGACTTTTATAAAGTCGGAGCAGCTCCAGCCGTCCTTCTACCGCCTGAAACTCTTTCAGCTCTGCCTTATCCAGTCCAAATCCCTTTCTTGGGTCTGTCTGCGTCCAGTCGATGCCTTTTCCGCTTCTCTTTCGGATCACCAGATCCAGCACAGCCTCTCGGAGCCCCATCTTGACCATCATTTCCAGCTGTGGACGACGCGTCGCGGCCCCCAGATAGCGCATGAGTGCCGTGTGTATGTAGCCGTCCATCCATACCTTGTGCCCTTCCCGCTCAAACTGCTCGTATCCGCAGTATCGGAGAAAGGAATCCTTCAGGCGATCCAGGCCCACCGCATGATATCCTCCGGCCATATATGCCCAATACCCGTATCCGTCCGGAAACGGCTCATAAATACTCCGGGTCTCGATCCAGCTCTCATCCAGGACTTTTCCGCCCGGTGATAGTCCCAACCCGGTCCAATCATGCTGGATCTTCCACTGTTGTGCCTTTCCGGGCGTGAAACGATAACACATTTTCGGCATGACCTCCAGTTCCGGGCACAGCCCATCCCGGTAGTCCTTCCGCACATAGGCTGCCTCGGCCCATACGGTTTCGCCGTCTGTGTGGAATAGGATCGCCTTGCACCACTCCACCAGATTCTTTCTGCTTTTGGCGATACCAATATTTTTCAAAATTGCCCGTACACCGCACTTGGGACAGTTCGCGGCCCCGTTGTGCCGCGCCCCCATAAAGCTCTGCCATTCCGGTGTCATGATGCGCGGAAGTGACTCGATAATGTACCGCTCTCCGCAGTGTGTGCAGGTACAGCTGCGATCTCCATTCCGGCCCGTGCTGTAAAAAACATAGGGTTGGAAGAGCGCATTGAGTCGTTTGATGTCCTCTCCCGTCACAACCGGGAATCCGTTCAGATATTCCTTGCACATGCTCCTGCGCCTCCTTACAGAAAATCGGTCAGGTCCAGGAGCACGCCGGCCTTACGGTGAGGCTTGTCCATTTGCGCTGGTACGGGATTTGGCTCCGTACCCCCGCGTACAGACGCGCACAGATCGATTGTCATCTGGCAGCGGATATCTGCACCCGGGAAATAGAACTGCACGGCTTTCTGATAGAGCTTCAGATCGCTGATACAGTCTCCGACTCCTTTCATGGCCGCGGCGCAGCAATCGCTCAGCGTTCCGTCTGCCTGGACCACGGCCTGGGCAAACTCCGCATCCTGTCTAACAAATCTCGTCAGGGCCTCCGCGACCTCATCATTGACGGCTTGTTCTTTTCTTCCACCCTTGAATCGTGTTCTCTCCTCTGCGATTTTCCGCACAGCCTCATCAATCCTGTCCATATCACACCATTCCTTTCTTTTTCCCGTTGGGCTCCAGGCCCAGGCGTTTCCGGCGGCCGGCAATGGTCGAGCGGGAGAGCCCCATTTCCCGGGCAATCTGTCCGTCGCTCTTTCCCTCGGCATAGAGCCGCAGGAAGGTCTCCCGCCGCTCCTGCGCGCTCTCCCGGCTCTTCTGCTTGAGGGCGCACAGGGGGTGCCGCTTATCGCACCCGCCGGGCACCTTGCAGTCAAAGCAACGCTTGTCCGGCGGCGCATAGTGGTGGCGCTCCCGCTCCACGGCCCCCTCGGAGGGTGCGCCGTCCCACGGTCTTGTGGCGCCGCCGCCGATCCAGACGCCCTTTCCCTGCTTTGAGGCAAACAATTTCAATGGTTCCACGTCCTTTCCAGGAAATATGGTTGCGCCGCCGGACACCTCTGTGATAGGATAGGTGTATCCGGCGGCGTCTGCGCTGCTGGTCTCTGCCGCCCCCTGCGTTGTGTTTGACCGCACCAAACGCAGGGGGCTGTTTTTGTCCTCATCGCCGCATCCCCGCACGGCGGTCCCTGGTCTGGATGTCCGCCATCTGGCGGCGGTGGAATTCCTCCGCCGCCCGGCAGTCCCGGCACAGCCCTGGCTCCGCGGTGCGCTTCCCGCACCGGCGGCAGGTGGGCTCCTGGGCACGGCCGCACTTCCGGACATTCATGCCGCCAACGATGTATTTCCAGTTCTCCTTCTGGCCCCACCGCTCGGCGGCCAGCAGCGTGGCCGAGTCCGGCCCGATGGTCTGGACGGTGACCGCGCCGAACTCCGGGTGGCTCACCTCATAGTTATAAAGTCGCTCTTTTGCGGCCACCTCCATCACCTCCACACAGAAAGTCCCATGGTGGCCAGGACGGTCAGGAGCAGCAGCCCACCGATGCAGGCATACGCCTTCCGGCGCAGACGGGCCGCCCGGCGGCGTTGCCGGTTGTGGCTGCGGTATTTCCGGGCGGCCTCCCGCCGCTCCCGCTCGGCGGCCGCCTCCCGCTGGATGACGCTCCACTCGGCGTCCAGGATGCAGGGCTCAAGCATCCTCCTCACCTCCCAGGCAGTCCGGAGCGGGCAGGATGATGAGTCCGCCGTCCTCCAGACGCAGGTCTGCCACCCGCATATCCATGGCCAGGTATCGGATCACCACCTCCGGCGCGGTGTGCAGGAGGATGCTGGGGATAAAGTCCCCGTCCTCCGTCTCCCCGGTGACGGCCAGCTCCATGGGGCCGTGCTCCAGGGACAGGTCCATCAGGTCGGCCACAATGGCCTTGGTTGTCTTGCTGTACATGGTGTTTCTCTCCTTCTTATGTAGACTCTTCGCTCAGCCATCCTCTCTGAGGTTCGATTCAAAATTGCTTACCTCAGCCAGGAAATACCGCTGCTTTTCCACGATCTCCTTGGGCTTCAAATGATCGCCATGAATGATCGCTTCCAACACGCCTAAAATGTAGGCCTGTCTCATCCCCGCCTCCATCCCAGCCGCTTCTCTTGCCTGCTCGGTGTACCACTCCTGTGCTCTCCGGTCCATATGGTAAGCTCACCCCCTTCCTTCTTTTGTAGGGTCTGCGGCAAACTCCGGGAAAACCTCCTCCAGCGGGGGAAGCGGCTCGGCCGGGCGGTATACCCGCTCTCCGGCAAATGCCGCGTTGAGTCCCTGGACGTTGATCATGGTACTGACCCAGCGCTTCTGCTCTGGGGTGATCTCGTCCATGTCGTAATACCGGCCCTTGATGTTGACAAATGCCTGAGAGTTGAAGGTCCAGCCCTCCGGCGTGGTCAGAACTACCATAGTATCACCTCATCTTCACGCTATGCCGCCTCCGGCCCGTCCTATTCTGGGCCTTGACAGCGGCGCTCTGGTTTGTCATAATGAGGGTGGAAACAGGGCCTGATTTTCCCGTTCCACCCATGCCCCGCTCCGTGTTGCCGCACGGGGCGGGGTGTTTTTGTCGGGACGGATGCTCCTCTATTGCAAGATCCTTCTTGGCCTGATAGAATCGCTTTAAAAGGAGGTTCTGTGATGAATGTACCGGAGTTTGATATGTTGGTTTTAGCTGATATCGCTGACTGCAAAGATGGATGGTCTCGAGAAGAGCTGGTATCGAAACACGGCTTTGAGATTTTGAAAACCGTGGACTTCCTGCTGGAAAACCAGCTCATAAAGGAGCACAAATCCAACCTTTCCCCGTTCTTTCCTCCTGGGTCAAACTACACCGACCCACCTATTGATAACCTTGTGGCTACCGATTTTGGCCGGATAGAGGTCAAACGGTGGAGATCTAAAACAGCATTGACCGTAAGGGAGCGGTGGAAGGAGCGAATATTCGGGTTCCTTTCCGCTTTGCTCCTGTGGGTCGTTCAAGAGCTCGTAAAAAGCTTCTAGAACTTTTACGGCCACAACAAAAAAGCGCCAATCACAAATTCCTCAAAGTAGTAGCGCCCCTCCTCCCCCCCGCTCCGTGTTGCCGCGCGGGGCGGGTTTTTTAGCTGGCCGAGCGCATGGCGGCGGCCATAGCTGCCGCACCCTGTACGACAAGCAGATAGCGCTCCTGCTGCTCCTCATTCAGTGTCTTGACGGCTTCCGAGATGGTCTGCATGATCTTGCGCTCCTTTTTCGTCATCTGGCTCACATAGATTCACCTCCTAGTAAATACATATTTTCTTGACTACGCCATCATTATAATTGACTGAGTTCATTAAGTCAAGATGTTTTCTTAGATTTTCTTGACAGAGCCATTTTCCTGTGATAGTATCAACTCGAAAGGCGGTGATAATTTGAATGACGATATCGGAACACGCATTAGCGAACTAATAGCATCACTTGGAATAAAAAAAGTCCGTTTTGCAGAACAAATCAAAGTAGATCAATCTTATGTTACTCAACTTACTAGCGGAAAACGCACTCCAAGCGATCGCACTATCGCTGATATTTGCAGAGAATTCAACGTTTCTGAGCACTGGCTTCGTACCGGCGATGGCCCCATGTACGTGGAGATGAGCCGGAGCGATGAGATTGCCGCCTTTATGGGCGATGTGCTCAGCTCCAGCAAACCCGACTTCCGACAGACGCTTATTTCTGTGCTCACACAGTTGGATGAGCACGAATGGGAAGCGCTCGAAAGCATTACCACGAAGTTCATGGATACCCTGCAAAAAGAAAAGACCGGCCCATAATGGACCGGTCCGGAGGTATGTGCTATTTGATGATGCCAAGGATAAAATAATAGATTTTTTTGAGTTTGTCTTCATCAGCATATTGGAGCAGGCGAATGATAGATTTTATCAACTCATCTTTTGGCGTCATATGTACAGCTCCCTCCCATTTTCCACGATACGAAATCCTTCTTGCTCTATTATAGAACATTAGTTCGTATCTTGTCAAGAAATTTTTCCAATATTCTACAAGACAATGAAATCCTAAGAAAAGGGTGATATTTGTAAAGTGTCCGGCGTGTGGATGTAAATATAGTGGTAAAAAGTGCCCTGATTGTGGTACAGATCCGAAGCTAGAGGCTCAGCGCAACGCCAAAATCGCACTTTTCGTATTGATTGGGATCTGCATTCTAATCGCCGGCTTCAGAATATGGTTCAGCGGATTCTCGGCTCATAAAGAATTACTGTGAAGGGGATACTTTTCCATGATCTGTAAACGATGTGGCACAGAGTTTGATAGTAACTGCTGCCCCAATTGCGGAGCTTCTAAGCACTCTGTTGATTTCAAAAAGCTGGCTCTCTGCTTTCTCTTTTCGGCCCTCTTTGTCCTGATATTTGTCCTGTTCTTAGAGCTGTTTTCTTCCCAAAAATCGCAGGTATCGGTTCCCTCGATTCCGCCCACCAGCGCTTCATACAGTAATCCGCCACTCACCCCTCAGCCGATCGATGACTCTATAACACTTGGACAGAAAAATGCGCTTGCATCCGCGAAAAATTATCTGTCTTTTACCTACTTCTCGTCGTCTGGATTGATCGATCAGTTGAAATTTGAAGGGTATACAGATACGGAGGCCTCTTATGCCGTCGCAAATTGCGGGGCAGATTGGAACGAACAGGCGTTAGGGTCCGCACTCAACTATCTTTCGACGACTTCGTTCTCTTATAGCGGTCTGTTTAACCAGCTTACTTATGAGGGCTTTACTCCGGCGGAAGCACAATATGGTATTGATAACTGTGGTGCAGACTGGAACGAGCAGGCCGCTAAAAAGGCACAAGTCTATCTCAACAGCTCTTCTTTTTCCAGAGAGCGCCTGATCGATCAGCTTCTGTATGAAGGGTTCACTTCAGAACAAGCGGAATACGGAGTTTCTTCCGTTGGATATTAAAAAATCTTATTGGCACCATGGTATATAGGTAAGAGGGCAGGTCTATTCGCGGAAAGAATATATCTGCCCTTTCATTATTCAGTAGCATGACCGCGGACAAAATTTCAATGAAATGAAAGGACAGAAAGAGGTATTAAAGTGAAGGGAAACAAAGGGCTTTTGATCCCGGCTGGTTTCTTTGCGATGCTCTCTGTCGCCGAGTATCGTGCAGCAATTCTCGGGGTTTCAGCGCAGGACCCCAATACATTTGGAAATCTAATGGTCGGGGTAGTCTCATCAGGACTAGTGCTTCTCTTTTTACTACTGTTTGTACGCTCTAAATCTGCACCTCCCAAAAAATCAAAGCGTGTTCCAACAAAGATTCGTGCAAATAATACTTCTCAGGAAGAATATCAGAAACAAGAACCAGATAAACCTATTGAATTTATACATGATTTATTAAGCGATTCTTCTCCCGACACTCCAGAAAAGAGTGATGAGTATGATGAAAATTTAGATGTCGATATTCCAACTCCGCCTCACGCTGAACTAAGCTATCTAGACTCTGAAGCCTTGCGGTTTTGGAACAAGAAAAGGACCGACTTTATCATTCCGTCCTATTATTCAGATACTGCATTCGGGAGGAATGTAGGGCCGGCTTTAGGTCGGCTGCTTGATGGAGGATATCTTCAATTAGGTTCTATTGAGCAGCGGATCGCACTAAAGACAGTACCTGAATTAAAGGCGATCTTGGCAGAGCGAGAATTAAAGGTCTCCGGGAAAAAAAGTGATCTTATTTCTCGAATTATTCAGAATCTTGATGAAGATTTAATCAAAGAGCTGTTTCCTATCAACATATATAGTCTTACAGAGAAGGGGACTCAGGCACTGGAGCCATATTCTATCATCAGGGAGAACGATGCGCATTCGCTTGGCCTCTCCTATTACCGGTTGATGAAAGAAAAAAATCTGTCGCCAGACAAATCTAATAATGAGATATTTGGAAAATTATTAGATTCAGATATAGAAGAATATGTAAAAACAGGGAACCGTTCAAAGTATCAAACTGCTATCACAACAGCGGCAAGATTCTTTAAGGAAACCGGAAATGTAAAAAGATCCTTTGAATATTTTTCACTCTCTTTTTTTGTATGGATATGTACAATGTCAGAATATAATTTGGAAAATCTCGACGGGCAAACTTATTATTTAGTAAAGAATCTGGAACAATCTTCAAAGCTATGCTCATATAACATAGATAGTTTTCTTTCTGTTTTTAAAGAAACAGTAAAAAGGGGGAATCCGTTCTCCCTTGGAACCCCTAAAAACATTGACCTCGCCGTTCAAATTATAAAAAAAGAACTGATGTTAGGAGAAAAAGCAAAACTATAAAGGAGGTCTTACTATGCCGCTCCCCAAAGAATCTTATTATACCCTGGCCGATGTGCTGGGCTGGGAGGAGCCGGACCGTGTCGAGCTCATTGACGGCGCGCCGGTGATGATGGCACCGCCCAGCCGGGCCCATCAGGAGATCCTGACCGAGCTCACCCGGCAGCTGGCCAACTACCTGGAGGGCAAGCAGTGCCGGGTCTATCCGGCCCCCTTTGCCGTACGCCTCTTTGAGCGCCCCGGCGACCGGCCGGAGGATGTCCGCACCCTGGTCGAGCCCGACATCTCCGTGGTCTGCGACCGCGACAAGCTGGATGAGGCGGGCTGCAAGGGCGCGCCCGATCTGATTGTGGAGATCCTCTCCCCCTCCAGCCTGCGGCACGACCGCCTGACCAAGTACAACCTGTACCAGCGCGCCGGCGTGCGGGAATACTGGATCGTGGACCCCTCCGCCCGGAGCATCCAGTCCTTCGTGCTGGAAAACGGCCACTACACCGCCAAGGACTTAGGCACCCCCGGGGATGTGCTGAAGGTCCAAGTGCTGGACGGCTGCTTTGTCGACTTGTCCAAGGTCTTTCCGGAGGCGGGGGCATGAGCGGCCGGAACTACCAGATCGCCGCGGCCTATATCCGGGTCTCCACGGAGGATCAGGCCGAATACTCCCCGGACGCCCAGCTGGTCGAGATCCGGAAGTATGCCGCGGCCCACGGCTATATCATCCCCAACGAATTTGTCTTTCTGGACGAGGGCATCAGCGGCAAGCACACGGGAAAGCGCCAGGCCTTTCAGCAGATGATCGGCCTGGCCAAGACCAAACCCAAGCCCTTTGACGCGGTGCTCCTCTGGAAGTTCTCCCGCTTCGCCCGCAACCGGGAGGACAGCATCGTCTACAAGTCCATGCTCCGGCGGCAGCTGGGCATCGAGGTCATCTCCATCAGCGAACCCCTCACCGATGACAAGACCAGCATCCTCATGGAGGCCATCATCGAGGCCATGGATGAGTATTATTCCATCAATCTGGCCGAGGAGGTCAAGCGCGGCATGACGGAGAAGGCCCGCCGGGGCGGGCTCCAGAGCACGCCTCCCTTCGGCTACCGGGTGGAGCACAATGTCCTGGTCCCGGTCCCCGAGGAGGCCGCGCTGGTGCAGTCGCTCTTTCAGCGCTTCCGGGATGGAGAGGGCCTGTTCCCCCTGGCCAAGTGGCTCAATTCCCTGGGGGCCAAGACCCACCGGGGCGGCCGTTTCGAGAACCGCACGGTGGAGTATATCCTCCGCAACCCGGCCTACATCGGAAAGCTGCGGTGGAATCCCGCCGGACGGACCCGCCGGGATTTTACCAACGAGAACATCATCCTCTCGGACGCCCAGCACGAGCCGCTCATCTCGCAGGAGCTGTGGGACGCCGTGCAGGCCCGGATGGCCCAGGTCAAAGCGCAGCACAAATACCACGGCCGGCCCCTGTCCGAGAACCGGGACTGGGTGACCGGGCTGGTCCGATGCGCCTCCTGCGGCACCACGCTCATTTTTTCCAAGCCCCATTACTGGAAGTGCAACAACTATGTCCGGGGCGGCTGCAAGACCTCTCAGCACATCTCGGACGAAAAGCTGAAGGGCATGATCCTCTCCCGGATGCGGTACGACGCGGAGGGGGCCGCTCCCCTGTCCTATTCCATCGTCCGGTCCCGGCCGGAGCAGATCGACGAGGCCGCCATGCTCCAGGAGCAGCAGAAGCAGCTCAACGCCAAGCTGGCCCGCCTGCGGGAGGCCTACCTTGCCGGCGTGGAGGATCTGTCCAGCTACGGCGCCGCCAAGGCCGCGCTGGAGGAACAGGCCGCCCATATTTCCAAGCGTTTGGAAGAATTGGACCGGCCGGAAGACCCCCAAAAAGCGGAGGCCATTCTGCGGAAGAACATCCAGCAGTGCATCGCGGTCCTGACCGATCCCAAGTCCACGCTGGACGCCAAGAAGAAGGCCGTCCATGACGCGGTGGAGAAATGCGTGTTCGATAAGGCGTCCAACTGCATCCAGATCTACTATCGTATTTTTTTCGCTTGAATGATAGTCTATTGTTGTATGGTCCGCCGTACTGACTGATGATAAAGGAGGCCAGCTGTGGGTTGGGGTTCTCGATCTTGATGGGATATTGCAGCTTTTTCTCATAGACAAACATCAGCGCTTCCCTCCTTCCGAGAGGTTCCAGGGCCAGGGATCTTTCAGCCATTGGGTCCAGTTCTCACTGGCCGCGGTGGCCGTCTGGCGCAGGGGGCCATGGACCGCCTCATACTGCTTGCGGCCTTCTTCCTCCATCGCGGCATATTGCTGATAGAGCGCAAAGGCCTCCTGGTCGCTCTGGTGGGTATCAAGGTACTGTCCAAGCTCCACCAGAACAAATTCCAGCGCCTGAAGCTCTGCCAGCGGGCCGTTGACCACATCGGCCGCCTCCGGCTTCAGGTGGAAGGGGAGATTCAGCCCCGGGAACAGCGTCCCGTTATTCAGGGCCTCCTGCTGGTTATAGCGCTTGGAGTTATTCTGTTGAAAGGCAACATAGGGGACTGCCAGCGGCGCGCATTCGGGAAGGGGCCCGCAGCCATCGGAACAGCGGCCGTTCTCCGCTCCGGGGGCCTGCTCCATGCGGCTGACCGGAGCGCGGGGGGTTGTATCTGGATACAAGGGTAATTCCTCCTTCGATGGTTTGGAGCGCAGATTACCGTGGGTTCTGTCTCCAGAGCATCCTATGCACGCCTCTCCCGGCCTGGAACTGCTTGCCCCAATACGGGACCCGCTCCACACAGGCGGCTTGTGTGGAATTCATACGCGCCCGCGGCCTTTTCTGCCCTGGAAGACGCGAAGTGCCGCAAATAAAAAATCCGGCGGTCTCCGCCATCGAGTGGCAGAGACCGCCGGTCTGGTACCGGTCATCCGGATTCCAGGAGGCTCGTGAGTTCCTCCTCACTCAGCACGGGAATGCCCAGCTCATGGGCCTTGCGCAGCTTGGAGCCGGCCGCCTCCCCCGCCACCACATAGGTGGTCTTTTTGGAGACCGAGCCGGAGACCTTTCCGCCCAGGGCCTCGATGCGCGCCTTGGCCTCGTCCCGGGTGAAGCGCTCCAGCGTGCCGGTGAGGACAAAGGTCTTGCCGGAGAGCTGGTCTCCGGCGGCGGACTCCCGGCTCTCCAGGTTGACGCCGGCCGCGCGGAGAGACTCGATCAGATGGCGGCTCTGGGGACTTGCAAACCAGGAGACGATGTTCTGCGCCGTGATCTCCCCGATGTCGGGGATGGCGGTCAGCTCCTCGCTGGTGGCCGACATCAGCGCGTCCAGCGTGCGGAAGTGGGCCGAGAGCACCTTGCCCGCCTTCTGCCCCACCTGCCGGATGCCGAAGGCAAACAGAAGCCTGGAGAGGTCCCGCTCCTTGGAGGCCTCCAGCGCGGCGATCAGGTTTTCCGCGCTCTTCCGGCCCATCCGCTCCAGAGCGGCCACCTGCTCCACCTCCAGACGGTAGAGGTCGGCCGGGGACTTGACCAGCTCGGCCTTCACCAGCGCCTCCACCACCGCGGGACCCAGCCCCTCGATGTCCATGGCGTCCCGGCTTGCAAAGTGCACCAGATGCCGCAGCAGCTGGGCCGGGCACTCCGCGCCGGTACAGCGGATGTGCGCGCCGTCCTCGTCCCGGACCACGGGGGCCCCGCAGACCGGACAGACCGGGGGCAGATGGTAGCGCTCCGTCCCCTCCGGGCGCAGCTCGGGCAGGACCCGGACGATCTCGGGGATGATCTCCCCCGCCTTCTGGACCAGAACCGTGTCTCCGATGCGGATGTCCTTCTCGGAAATAAAGTCCTGGTTGTGCAGGGTCGCGCTGGTGACCGTGGTTCCGGCCAGACGCACCGGCTCAATGACCGCTTTGGGCGTGAGCACGCCGGTCCGCCCGACCTGGACGGCGATATCCACGATCCGGGAGGGCTTCTGCTCCGGCGGGTATTTGTAGGCCGCCGCCCAGCGGGGGAACTTGGCGGTGCTGCCCAGGCGCACACGGTCCTCCAGCGCGTTCAACTTGATGACCGCGCCGTCGATCTCAAAGGGATATTCCTCCCGCGCCTCTCCCATGCGGTCGATCTCCTGCCGGATCTCGCCGCTCCCGGTGCAGATGCGGTAGGGAATGACTTTAAAATGCTGCTGTTTGAGATAGTCCAGCGTCTCGGTATGGGTGGAAAAGGTCTTCCCTTCCGCCCATTGGATGTTAAAGACCTGGATATCCAGCCGCCGGGCGGCCACGATTCTGGGGTCATGCTGCCGGAGAGATCCGGCCGCTGCGTTGCGGGGATTGGCGAAGAGCGGCTTTCCCTGAAGCTCCAGTTCCGCATTCAGCTGCTCAAATACCTGCTTTGGCATATACACTTCCCCGCGCACAATAAAGCTGGGAAGCTTTTCCGGAAGGACCATGGGGATTGAGCGGATCGTCTTCAGATTCTCTGTGACGTCCTCCCCCACCTGGCCGTCCCCACGGGTGGCCCCCCGGACAAACACGCCGTCCCGGTACTCCAGCGCTACGGACAGGCCGTCTACCTTTGGCTCCACATCATACACGATATCGGACGCGCCCAGCCCCTCCTGTACGCGTGTGGTAAACTCCAACACTTCCTCCGCGTCAAAGACGTCCTGGAGGCTTTCCAGAGGGACCCGGTGGACCACGGGCTGAAAGCCGTCCGCCACCGTTCCGCCGACCCGCTGCGTGGGAGAGCTGGGATCGGCGTATTCCGGGTGTGCCTGCTCCAGCTCCTCCAGGCGGCGGAGCTTGTGGTCAAAGTCGTAGTCGCTCATACTGGGGCGGTCCAGTACATAATATTCGTAGTTGGCCTGCTCCAACTCCTGGCGCAGCCGCTGTATTTCCTGTCTTGTGTCGTCCATGGTGGACCTCCCGTTGGAATGATTCAGATGGTGTTGTGCCGGAGCGCGCCAGGCCCCCCGTCAGGGGCGCTCCGTCCCGCCGGAGATGTGCACATAGGTCTGCGGGACCTGTCCGACCAGGATGGTTTCCGCCACACAGACCGGGACCTGGGCCTGGATGTCCAGGCTGTGCCCCGGCAGGATGAGGGTGGCGCTTGCCGTCACGTCGAACCAGATCCGGTGGAGGGTCTGGTTGATCCCGGCCTCGGAGAACTCGTTGCGCAGCTCCGCCCCGGCCACCGAGACCGACAGGAGCTGCACCGGGATGGAGGGGCCGTACCCGCCCAGCACGGAAACCCCGGTCAGGTTGCCCAGGGGAAGGGACACCGCCAGGGGCTCCATGGCGCTCAGACAGCTGCTGACCTGCTGGACCAACTGCGCACGCAGCTGGTTGAGGGCAAGCGGATCCGACGTCAGGGTCTGGACCGCGCCGTCCGCCCCCACCTGGAGGGAGACCAGGTTCTCATAGGAGAGGGGGTATTCCTCCAGATGGTGGGCCACCGCGGCGTTCACCTCTTTTGCGATCAGCGCCTGGCCCTGGGCTGAGGCCATGGCGAGCATGGGTTTGGAGAGCAGGCCGTCCAGCTGAAGGATCAGCAGGAACGCCAGTCCGGTCCCGATCAGGGCCGGCAGCCCCCGCCCTCCCCCGCGGAAACCGGAGCGGCCGGGGCGCGCGGGCCGGCGCAGCCAGATATGTCGCATCAATCGCCGCATGGCACAGACTCACCTCACTTGAAGGGAGTATATGCCGCCGCCGGCTTGACCTATCCCTCGCTCCGCAGCAGCGCTTCCACCGCCAGCATGACGCCGAGCTTTCCGGACTCATAGGTCAGACCGCCCTGGAGGTAGGCGGTGTAGGGCGGACGCATGGGCGCGTCGCAGGAGAGCTCGATGGACGCGCCCTGGATGAAGGCCCCGGCCGCCATGATGACCGGGCAGTCATAGCCCGGCATGTCCCAGGGCTCCGGCGTCACGTAGGAGTCCACCGGCGCGCCGGACTGGATGCCCTTGCAGAACTGCTTGAGGGGCTCGGGCGCGCCGAAGTGGATCATCTGAATGATGTCGTGGCGCGCCATGCCGGAGGTGGGCTCGGTGGCGTAGCCCAGAAGCTCCATCATTTTGGCGGCAAAGACCGCCGTCTTGACCGCCTGGGCCACCGTGTGGGGGGCCAGGAAGAGCCCCTGGTAGAGGGCGCGGTTCTGTCCCAGGGTGGCGCCGCACTCCCGGCCGATGCCGGGGACGGTGAGGCGCATGGAGGCCGCCTCGATCAGATCCTTCCGCCCGGCCAGATACCCGCCCGTGGGGGCAAGGCCCCCGCCGGGGTTCTTGATGAGGGAGCCGACCACCAGGTCCGCCCCCGCCTGCGTGGGCTCCCGCTCCTCCACGAATTCCCCGTAACAGTTGTCCACCAGGATGGCCGCGCCGGGATTGTGCTCCCGCACCACGGCGCACAGGGCGCCGATCTCCTCCACCGAGAGGGAGGCGCGGGTGGAGTAGCCCTTGGAGCGCTGGATGAGCACCGCCTTGACCCGGGGGTCTTTCACCGCCCGGGCAAGGCCCTCGGGATCGGGGGCGTCGTTCACCAGCTCCACCTGCCGGTACTCCACGCCATAGTCCTTCAGAGAGCCGGGCCCCTTGTCCACCACGCCGATCACCCCCAGGAGGGTGTCGTAGGGGGCCCCCACGGCGGAGACCAGGACCTCCCCCGGCTTCAGCGCCCCGAACAGGGCGCAGGCGATGGCGTGGGTGCCGTTGACAAACCCGAGGCGCACCAGGGCGTCCTCGGCGCCGAAGATCTCGGCGTAGATCTCCTCCAGCTTGTCCCGGCCCAGGTCGTCGTAGCCGTAGCCGGTGGTGCCGGCAAAATAGCTCTCGGCCACATGGTGCTTCTGGAACGCGGACAGGACCTTCTGGGTGTTGCCCTCCGCGACGGCGTCGATCCGGTCAAATTGTTCTCTCAATTCCGACTGGGCCCGGGCCGCCAGGCTCCGGACCCGCTCGCTGATCTGTAAAGACATCTCTCTTTTCGCATCCTATCTGAAAAATATGGTGTGGGATCAGGCGTCCAGCGCCGCCCCGGCAAAGGCCGCGGCCAGCTTGGCGCAGGCCTCCACATCCCGCAGGTCCACCATCTCCTGGGGGGTGTGGATGTAGCGGCAGGGGACGGAGATCCCGCCGGTATACACGCCCGCCCGGCTCTGGTGGATGGCCCCGGCGTCGGTGCCGCCGGCCTTGATGATATCGCCCTGGACCGGGATGCCCTGCTCCCCGGCCAGCGCGTTGAGCTTCCGGACCATGCTGGGATGGCACAGGACCGAGCGGTCCATGACCTTGACCGCCGCGCCCGCGCCCAGCTTGCTGGTGGCGGTGTGCTTGCTCCCCAGCTCGTCGTCGGCGGAGGTCACGTCCACCGCGATGGCATAGGCGGGATCAATGGCGAAGGCCGCCGTCTTGGCGCCCCGGAGTCCCACCTCCTCCTGCACGGTAAAGACGAAATAGAGGTCGTTTTCGCTCTTCTGGAGCTGCTCCAGCGCCAGGAGCAGGACGGCGCAGGAGATGTGGTTGTCCATATAGGGGGCCACCATGCGCTTGCCCGCCACAAAGGAGGCGGTGTCATACACAAAGGTGTCACCCAGCGTCACCTGGCTGCGGGCCTCGGCCTCGTCGCAGGCGCCGATGTCCACATAGAGGTCGTCCAGCTTGAGCTCCTTGGGGTCGGCGCTCTCGGGCACGCAGAGCACACCACGGGTCCCGTTCTGGAACCGGACCGGCGTGGCGGCCAGATCGGGGGCGTGGAGCCCGCCGATGGCGCCGAAGCGCACAAAGCCCTTCTCATCCACGTGGGTGACGATCCCGCCGATGGAGTCCATGTGGGCGGCGAACATCACCTTGGGACCGCTCCCCTTCCGGTGCACGATCACATTGCCCAGCGTATCCACCGAGATGTCGTCGGCATAGGGGGCGGCAAGGGTCTGAATGGCCTGGGCGATCTCCCGCTCGTTTCCGGAGGGGGCGTGGCAGGCGTTGAGTGTTTCTATGATCTTTACGATGTCCATCTTGGTACCTCCCTGTTTATGCGCGCGCGGCGATCGCGCCGATGAAGAGCCGGGTCAGATGCAGGATGGCGTCCAGATCCCGCTTGGCCGCCACGCTGGCCGGCGCGTGGAGATACCGTACCGCCAGGGATACGGTGGCCGTGCGCACCCCTTCCCGGGTGCGCTGGAAGGCGGCGGCGTCGTTCCCGCCGGAGATCCAGTGCTTGGTCTGCCAGGGGATTTGGTGCTCCTCCGCCAGGGCGCGCAGAAGCTCGAAGAGCCCCCGGTCCGCGATGGAGCCCTTGTCCATGAAGGGGATCACCGCGCCCGCGCCGGGGACGCAGACCTTCTGATGCCCCTCCATGCCGGGCAGGTCGGCCGCGGTGGTGGTCTCCAGCACCAGGGCGATCTCGGGCTTGACCGAGAAGGCCGCGCCGAAGGCCCCCCGGGTCCCCACCTCCTCCTGGGCGGTGAAGACAAAGGTGCAGTCCATGGGGAGCTCCTCCTCCAGGAGCTTCAGGAGCACCGCGCAGCCAGCCCGGTCGTCCAGGGCCTTGACCTTGACCATACCCGCTCCGAACTCCACCCAGTCGCTCTCAAAGACGGCGCAGTCCCCCAGGGAGACCAGCGCCTGGGCCTCCGCCTTGGAGCGGGCGCCGATGTCGATATAGTAGTCGTCCAGCTTGGGGACCACCTTTTCCTCCTCGGCGCTGACCAGGTGGTAGGCCTTCAGGCCGATGACTCCGGGGAGCCCCTTCTCCCCCACCTTGACGGGCTTTCCGATGAGGACGCGGCGGTCGATGCCCCCCACCGCGGAGAATTTCAGATACCCCTCGTCGGTGATGTGGCGCACGATGAGGCCCACCTCGTCCATGTGGGCGCACAGGACCAGCTTGTCGCCGGTGGCCTTCTTGCCGCGCTTTTTCACGATCAGGTTCCCCAGGGCGTCCACCCGGATTTCGTCCGCGTAGGGCTGGGCATGAGCCCGGATACAGGCGCGGACCTCGTCTTCAAAGCTGGAGACGCCGGAACAGGCACACAGCTCTTGCAGCAGCTTCAGCATAGGGTCTCCGCCTCCTCTCCCAGTCCCTCGGCAAAGGCGGCCAGGAGCTGGGCCACCTGCTCGGCGTCCGTCTCGTCCATGACCTCAATGGGACTGTGCATATATTTGAGGGGCAGGCTGACCACCAGTGTGGCGATCCCCTCCCGGCAGATCTGCATGAACCAGCCGTTGGTGCCGGTGTGCCCGGCCATGACCTCCAGCTGGTAGGGAATGCCCCGCTCGTCCGCCTTCTCTATGGCCCGGCGGGTCATCCAGCGCTTCATGTTGGGGCCCACCCCGATGACCGCTCCGCCGCCCACTTCAAAGCTCTTCTCCCTGGGACCGTCCGGGGTGCGGCCGTGGGTCACGTCCACCGCCACGCAGAAATCGGGGGCGATGGCGAAGGTGGCGCACTGGGCGCCCGAGCCGCTGATCTCCTCCCGGGTGGAGCCCATCACATAGAGGTCCACGTCCAGCTCCTTCCCCTGGAGCAGCTCGGCGGAGCGCAGCAGGGTCACAAAGCAGGCCCGGTCGTCCATGGACTTTCCGCAGATCTCCCGCTCCCCCAGGGGGAAGCAGCCCCCCCGGAAGGTCATGGGCGTGCCGATGGGGACCCGGCGCTCAGCCTCCTCCTGGCTCATGCCGATGTCCACGCAGAGCTCGGAGATGGGAATGGAGCGCTTGTCGTCCCCCTCCTTCTGCACGTGGGGGGGCAGGCAGGCCACCACCCCGAAGAGGGGCGGGTCGGTGAGCACGTTCAGCTCCCGGTTGGGGAGCATCCGGGGGTCCACCCCGCCGATGGTCTGAAAGCGGAGGAATCCCTCCTCGATGCCGGTGACGATGAGCCCGATCTCGTCCAGATGGGCGTCCAGCAGTAATTTTTTGGCCCCCGGCTTTCCGCAGCGGCGCACCCCGATCACGTTGCCCATGCGGTCGGTCCAGACCTCGTCCATCAGGGGCTCCAGCAGGGCCCGGGCCGCCTGGGCCGCGGGGGTCTCAAAGCCGGAGGGAGCGTTCTGGGCGCACAGCCGCTCCAGTGCATTGCGCATATTCAATCTCTATCACTTCCTATTGTGTTCGATGGAACCGGATGTTTCTCAATCCAGCGCGTGGATGATCTCTTTGAAGGCGTTGCCCCGCTCCATGAAGTTCTTGAACCGGTCGAAGGAGGCGCAGGCGGGCGACAGGATGACCACGTCGCCGGGGACGGTCTCCCGGTTGGCCTCCGCCACCGCATCCTCGAAGGAGTCGGTCTCCACGATCTCGGGACGGCCCGGGGCGTAGCCCGGAGCTCCCTCCACCGCGGCGCGGATCTTGCCGGCGGTTGGCCCGGTGAGGACCAGCTTTTTCACGTGGGAGACGATCTCCGGCCCCAGGGTGTCGAAGGGGATGTGCTTGTCGTATCCCCCGGCGATCAGGATGACCGGCTGGTCGAAGCAGCGCAGCCCCGCCGTCGTCCGGGACGGGCTGGACGCGATGGAGTCGTTGTAATAGCGCACGCCCCGCAGAGTGCGCACCAGCTCGATGCGGTGCTCCACCCCTTTGAAGGCGGCGGCAAATTCCCGGATCACATCGTCCGGGACCAGGCCGCTCACCGCGCCGATGGCCGCCATGTAGTTCTCCACATTGTGGACCCCCGGCAGCAGGATGCCGCCGATGGGGAGCACTTCCCGCGCGCCGCGCTCGTCGGAGACCCAGATGGACCCGTCCTTCACGTAGACGCCCCGCTCCAGCTCCCGCTTCCGGCTGAAGCGCGTCACCCGGCCGGGGGCCTTGGCGGCAAAGCCGCGGGTGATCGCATTGTCCTCATTGAGTACCACCAGGCCCTCGGCCTCCTGATGGAGATAGAGGTTCTCCTTGGCGGAGACATACTCCTCCATGGAGGCGTGCACATCCAGGTGGTTGGGGGCCAGATTGGTGATGACCGCGACGTCCGGGCTGCGCCGCATGGTCATCAGCTGGAAGGAGGAGAGCTCCAAAACGGCGATATCTCCATGCTCCATCCCGTCCGCGTCGGGCAGCAGGGGCTTGCCGATGTTGCCGCCCACATAGGTAGTATATCCAGCGGCCTTCAAAAGCCCCGCGATGATGGTGGTGGTGGTGGTCTTTCCGTCGCTGCCGGTCACGCCGATCATCTGGCAGGGACAGACCGCGAAAAAGGCCTCCATCTCCGAGGTGAGGACCGCCCCCCGCTCCTGCGCGGCCAGGAGCTGCGGAACATCCGGCCGCAGGCCGGGCGTGCGGAAAATCACGTCCTGATCGAGCCCCTCCAGGTAATCCGCTCCGAGACGCAGCGTCACGCCCAGGCTCTCCAGCGCCTCCGCCTGCCCGCCGAAATCGGCCCGGTCCCGCTTGTCGCAGGCGGTCACATGGACCCCGGAGCGCACCAGCATCTTGATCAGGGGCGTATTGGACACGCCGATCCCGATGACGGCCACCCGCTTTCCCCTGAGATCATCCAGGTATTGCTGTATCATGGAACTCATCGTCTCGTTCCCCTTTCCGGATCGCTCCAGTTGTTTAACTGGTATATTATATCTCCTCCGCCCAGAAATTTCAAACCATTCTTGCGCCTATCCTATGAAAGCGGGGGCGGCGGCGTTCTTTTTGTTTGACAATCGTCCCCCCATAGGGTACAATACCCTTTGCAAGCAGGCTGGACAGCCGCGCGGACGGGACGAAAGGCCCGCCTGTGAGGAAAGTCCGGGCTCCGCAGGGCAAGGATAACGGGTAACACCCGCCGGGGGCGACCCTAGGAAAAGTGCAACAGAGATAAACCGCCTCGTCCCCATTATTTTAATGGGGCCCCCACAAAAACATCTGTTTTTGCGGGGACCGAGGTAAGGGTGGAAAGGCGGAGGTAAGAGCCCGCCCGATGGCTGGGAACAGTCCATCGCTGTAAACTCTATCCGGAGCAACGCCGTGGAGGGACATATGGTCGGCCCGACCGTCCCATGGAGGCGGCTGGAGCGTACCGGCAACGGTGCGTCGAGATAGATGGCTGTCTTAAATGACAGAACCCGGCTTACAGGCCTGCTTGTACCAGAAAGAACGTCTCGGCTGTATGGCCGGGGCGTTTTTTGCTGTTCTGAAAAGCTTATTCCACCTCCCGGCAGCGCGCCAGCTCCCGGCGCATCTGTGCCATCTCTTCCCGCTCCTGACGCTTGCGCTCCCCGGTTTCCGGGCCGCTCCCCTGCCCCGCCCGCCGGCGCTCCTGGGCGGCCTGGCGGCCCAACCAGCGCTGGGTGTCCCGCTGGATGTTGGAACACATGAAGAGGCAGGCCATCCGGGTCTCCTCCGTCATGGCGGGAAAGGCCTCCAGGATCTCCGGGATGGACGGACTGTCCGGCTCCCCGGCGGCCATGCCGTATTCGAAGAGGGCGGTCAGCAGCAGGCCCCGCTGCTCCAGCGGCAGAGCCTGGACCATGGGGTAGTTGTCAAAATAGACGAGAAAACTTTTCTTCTGTGCCATGAAAAGCACCTCCTACCCCTACCCGTCCAACCGCCCTTTGGTGTACGTTTGCGTACACCTGGGACGCCATATAGGGATAGAAATAGAAAAAGAAATAGAAATAAAGATAGACATAGAAATGGATAGGGTCATAGGTACAGCCACCGTGCCCCGGTGGGGCGGGGCCTTGTGTGCGAAGATGTTTGGTGTGAGAAGGCAAAAAAAGTCAGGCCCCTGCAAAGCGCAGGAGACCTGACTTCTTTTGTGTTGCTGGTATGGATCAGTCCTGATCCCAGTTGTGGTAGACGTTCTGCACGTCGTCGTTTTCCTCCAGCAGGTCGATGAGCTTCTCCATGTTCTTGATGTCGGTCTCATCGGTGAGCTTGACATAGTTCTGGGGCACCATCTGCACGGAGGCCTCCAGGAAAGCGTAGCCCTTCTCCTCCAGCTGGGCGAGCACATCGCCGAAAGCGTCGGGGGCGGTGTAGACGGTGAAGACTTCCTCTTCCACCTGCATGTCGTCGGCGCCGCAGTCCAGCGCGTCCATCATCATGGCGTCCTCGTCCAGGTCCTCCCGCTCGATGACGATGACGCCCTTCTGGTCAAAGGACCAGGACACGCAGCCGGTGGCGCCCAGGCCCTTGCCGTACTTGTCCAGGAGGTGGCGCACCTCGGGGGCGGTGCGCTGGCGGTTGTCGGTCAGCGCCTCCACGATGACGGCCACGCCGTTGGGGCCGTAGCCCTCGTAGACCACGCTCTCGAAGTTGTCGCTGTTCCCGGCGCCCAGCGCCTTGTCGATGGTGCGCTTGATGTTGTCGTTGGGCATGTTGGCCGCCTTGGCCTTGGCGACGACGGTGGCCAGGCGGGAGTTGTTGGCGGGGTCGCCGCTGCCGCCCTGCTTGACCGCCACGATCATCTCGCGGGCGATCTTGGTAAAGATCTGAGACCGTTTGGCGTCAGCCGCGCCCTTGGTCTTCTGAATATTGTGCCACTTGGAATGTCCGGACATAAAATTCGTTCCCTTCTCCAGAAATCGATACGTCTGCCCCGGCGGGCAGCCGACAAAAATCAGCTAAACTAGTTTAGCACAGGCCACCGGCCTTTGCAACCCCTAAAAGTGACGGTTATAGATAAGAAAAGACCTCTTTATGCCGTTTTGTCTGCACGAACTCGATCCCGGGGAAGGCCCCGCGCAGCCATTTCTCCAAAACGGGACAGACCACCTGCTCGGTGGGATAGTGTCCGGCGTCGATCAGGTTGACGCCCAGGGCCTTGGCGTCCAGGAAGCTGTTGTACTTCACGTCGGAGGTCACGAAGGTGTCGCAGCCCATCCGGAAGGCGTCGGCCAGCAGGTCGCCGCAGGCGCCGCCCCCCACCGCCACGCGCCGCACGGGACGGCGGGCGTCCACATAGCGCACGCCGTTCGCGCCCAGGGTCTCCTTCACGAACTGGGCAAAGGCGGGTGCGTACTCGGGGATGCCCTCCCGCATGCCGGCCCGGCCCACGCCGTAGGGATGGCCCTCCGCGTCCACCCCGTCGGTGTGAAGAAGCTCCAGCTGGGTCAGGCCCAGCTTCTGGGCCAGCGCGTCGTTCACGCCCCCGGCCACGGCGTCCAGATTGGTGTGTACGCAGATGGCGGCGATCCTGTGCTCGATCAGAGAGAGCAGGATGCGCCCGTTGGGGTCGTTGTCCCGGATGCGCTTGACCGGATGGAAGATCACGGGGTGGTGGGATACGATGAGCTCGGCCCCCAGCTCGGCGGCCTCGGCCACCACCTCTTCCGTGATGTCCAGCGCGATGAGGACCTTGGAGACCGCGCGCTCCCCGTGGCCCACCAGGAAACCGGCGTTGTCAAAGTCCATCTGGATGGAGAAGGGCGCCCTCTGGTCCAGATAGGCGTAGATGTCATTTACTTTCATCTTGCTTCAACTCCCTTTGCATGGTGATGAGTCCCTCCCGGACGGACTCCAGCTCTGTTTTCCAGGGGATGTCCTCCGGGCGCGCCGAGTGGCAGATGCCGGCGAGGGCCCGCTCCACCCGGGCCAGCAGGCGCTCCAGCAGAGCCGGGCGCAGCGGGTCTGCCCCGGCGGCCGCCCGGGAACCGGCCCAGCGCTCCGCGGGGGTCAGGGGGGGCGTCTCCCCCGCTGTCACGTGCAGGATGGTATAGATGGCATCCCCCTCCCGGCACAGGCGCTCCCGCACGATGCGGTAGCCGCCGCGCTGGAGCCAGGCGCGCAGCTCGGGCAGCCCGCTCATGGGCTGGAGGAGCAGCGTCCGCTCCCCCAGGCGGCACCAGGGCGCGGCGGAGAGGATGGCGGCGATGGTCTCCCCTCCCATCCCGGCGATGGCGATAGTCTGGGCCTCCTCCGGCTGCACCCGCTCCAGCCCGTTGCCCAGCCGGAACGACATCCGGCCGGTCACGCCGCAGCGCTCCGCCGTCTGCCGGGCGCGCTCCAGAGGCCCCTTCCGCAGATCGGAGGCCACCGCGCTGGGGATGATCCCCTTCTGGATCAGGTAGGCAGGCAGATAGGCGTGATCCGTCCCCACATCCACAAACCTGGTCTGGGGCGGGACCAGGTCCGCCACAGCCCGCAGGCGCGGCGACAGCTCAATGGTTTTCAAAAACTTCCCTCCTGATCTGAGAAACTCAAAAAAGAGCGGCCGAAAAGCCGCTCTTTTTTCTCGCGCCGGTTACTGCTGCTCGGAAGCGGCGATCTGCTCATTGATGGCGCTGAGCAGGGCCTCCACATTGACGCCGTGGACCATGCAGGCCTCCTCCACAGTCTCGCCGCGGGAAGAGGGGCAGCCCAGGCAGTGCATGCCGATGGACATGAAGAGGGGCGCGGTCTGGGGGGCGATATCCAGGATGTCGCCGATAATGGTGTCTTTCGTAATCTGAACCATATGGGTAAACCTCCAAATCAGAAGATAAAAGGATACGGGAGTAGTATATCCTATTTGTCGCCTTTTTTCAACTCTTTTTCCGCTCTCAAAAATGCAAGCATTTTTTCGAAGGGGATGCAGGCCGCGGCGCGCACGCGCGGATGCGCGCACACTTGCGGCCTGAGGAGGAGTGTTTTCCGACCTACACGCCGCCGGAAAACACGCTTTCCCTCTCTTCCGCCGTCTGCGGACGGCGGAACTCTGCGAGGCTCCGTGGCAAAGCGCGGAAACCTGCGCAAAAAACAAGGACGCCCCGGAGGGCGTCCTTGTTTTCGATACAGAGCTTACTGCTGCTCGCCGCGCATACGGGCGAAGCAATCGCTGCAGTACACGGGACGGTCGGACTTGGGCTCGAAGGGCACGCGGGCCTCGCCGCCGCAGGCGGCGCAGGTAGCAGTGAAATACTCGCGGGGACCGCGGGAAGCGGCCTTGCGGGCGTCACGGCAGGCCTTGCAGCGCTGGGGCTCGTTCTGGAAACCGCGCTCTGCGTAGAACTCCTGCTCACCAGCGGTGAACACGAACTCCTGGCCACACTCTTTGCATACCAAAGTCTTGTCTTCGTACATGATAATACCCTCTCTTTGACTCATTTGCCCAGGTCCGGAATTGAAACCGTGAAGTGCTGGGACAGATTAATATTGCGTTCAGCTCTTGCTGACATCGCCAGATGAAAAGTGCTGCGCGACCTTCCGCCGGATGCGCTGCACAGCGTTGTCCACCGATTTCGGGGACCGTTTTACCTCAGCGGCAATTTCAGAATAGGACAACCCTTCCAGATAAAGCCCGAGGATCTTCGCTTCGAAACCGGACAACTGGCCCTTTAGCACGTTCATTCGCTCACGGACTTCTTCCTGACTGATCAGAGTATCCTCCGGATTTTCCAGACAGCGATACTCCCTGCCACAGACGTCATGGACGGCAAATCCGTCAAAAAGCGGGGTTTCGAAAGAAACAGAATCGTTCAACGGGGAATGCTTGTCTCTTGCTGCTGCTTTGATGGCGGAGCGCAAGCGGTTGCGGATGCAGGTCTCGGCATAGGTCCGAAAGGAGACCGCCCGCCGGGGATCGTATTCGCGGATGGCATTCCAAAGCCCCAGCATCCCCTCCTGGATCAGATCCTCGCTGTCGCCGCCCGCCAGAAAGTAGGGCCGGGCGCACACACGCACCACGCGGTTATAGCGCAGGACCAGTTCCTCTGCCGCGCCGCGGTCGCCGCATTTGCTCTGGGCGCACAGGCACTCGTCGGAACGATTGGAGTTTTGAGGGTGGAAAGCACGCATGCTCTTGCTCCTTGTCTGTTATTATACGCAAGAGTATATCTTCTTGTCAAGTGTTTATGCAAAATATTTATATTATGCCAAAAAATCTCACAGGATTTTTATGACATCTACCAGTTCCTCCGCGCAGGCGCGGGCGGCCTCCTGGGTCTGTGCCTCCACCATGACGCGGATGAGGGCCTCGGTTCCGGAGGGGCGCACCAGGATGCGGCCGGTCCCCTGAAGGGCGGCCTCCTTGGCCTGGATGGCGTCCTGGAGGGCCTGGGCGGCCATGACGGCCTCCTTCTTCTCCTTGCTCTCCACCGGGAGGTTGACGAGGACCTGGGGATACCGGCGGCAGTCGGCCACCAGCTCAGAGGCCTTCTTGCCCGAGCGGTGGAGCACCTGGAGGAACTGGAGGGAGGTGAGCTCTCCGTCGCCGGTGGTGGCATAGGCGCGGAAAATGGTGTGGCCGGACTGCTCTCCCCCGATGACGAAGTCGTGCTCCAGCATCTTCTCCAGCACGTTGCGGTCGCCCACGGGCGTGCAGTGCAGCTCCATGCCGTTCTCCTTGGCGAAGATGTGCAGGCCCATGTTGCTCATGACGGTGCCCACCATGGCGTTGCCGTTGAGCTTGCCCTCAGCCTGGAGCACCCGGGCGCAGGCGGCCATGATCTGGTCGCCGTCGATGTCCTCGCCCTTCTCGTCCACGGCCAGGAAGCGGTCGGCGTCGCCGTCATAGGCCAGACCCAGGTCGTACCCGCCCTTCACGACAGCGGCCTTCAGGTCCTCCATATGGGTGGAGCCGCAGCCATTGTTGATGTTGATGCCGTCGGGCTGGGCGTGCAGGATGTCGGCGTGCAGCTTGGGGAAGCGGGCAAACAGCCCAGGCGCCGTGGCCGAAGCCGCGCCGTTGGCGCAGTCCACCACGATGCGCATACCGGCAAAATCGGTGTCCACGGTGGAGACCAGGTGGTCGATGTAGGCCCGGGTCTCCTCCTCGTCCTTGTGGATGACCCGGCCCAGGTCCCCGTGGGTCTTGAGGGCGGGCAGCTGTCCGGAGAGGATGATCTCCTCGATCTCCCCCTCCAGGGCGTCGCGCAGCTTGTAGCCCTGGCTGTTGAAGATCTTGATGCCGTTGTGCTCAAAGGGGTTGTGAGAGGCCGAGATGACGATGCCCGCGTCGGCCCCCATCTCCACCGTGAGGAAGGCCACCGCCGGGGTGGGCGCCACGCCCAGATGGAGCACGTCCGCCCCCGCGGAGCACAGCCCCGCGATCAGGGCGCTCTCCAGCAGGTCGGAGGAGATGCGGGTATCCTTTCCGATGGCCACCTGGGGGCGGCTTTTTCCGGTCTCCTTGGCCATGACCACGGCGGCCGCCAGGCCCACCTGATAGGCGAGAGTGGCGTCCAGGCCGGCGTTGACCACGCCGCGGATGCCGTCCGTACCAAACAATTTTCCCATAAATACACCTCGTTCTCATTGGATGTGCGTCAGATTCGATGGTTGCTCCCCTTTGGGCCTTAAAACATGATCTGCTCCATGCCCCCGGCGGCGCCCCCCGGGACGGGGAGTCCCAGGTGCAGATAGGCCTGCCGGGTGACGCAGCGGCCCCGGGGCGTGCGGGTGAGAAAACCCATCTGCATGAGATAGGGCTCATAGACGTCCTCCAGGGTGATGGACTCCTCGTTGATGGTGGCGGCCAGGGTCTCCAGTCCCACCGGGCCGCCGCCGTAGTGCTCGATGATGGAGCGCAGCATCCGGCGGTCCACCGCGTCCAGCCCCAGGTCGTCCACCTCCAGCGCGGTGAGGGCCTGGTCGGCCACCGCGCGGGTGATGACGCCCCCCGCCTTCACCTGGGCGAAGTCCCGCACCCGGCGGAGCATCCGGTTGGCGATCCGGGGGGTGCCCCGGCTGCGCCGGGCGATCTCCATGGCCCCGTCGGGCTCAATGGGGACGTCCAGGATGCCCGCGCTCCGGGTGACGATGAGGGAGAGCTCCTCCGGGGTGTAGAGCTCCAGCCGTAGGGTGACGCCGAACCGGTCCCGCAGGGGGGCCGAGAGCTGGCCCGCCCGGGTGGTGGCCCCAATCAGGGTGAACTTGGGCAGGTCCAGGCGGATGGAGTTGGCCGAGGGGCCCTTCCCGATGATGATGTCGATGGCGAAATCCTCCATGGCGGGATACAGGATCTCCTCCACCGAGCGGTTGAGCCGGTGGATCTCGTCCACGAAGAGGATGTCGTTCTCGTTCAGGTTGGTCAGCAGGGCGGCCAGATCCCCCGGCTTCTCGATGGCCGGGCCGGAGGTGATGCGGATATGGACCCCCATCTCGTTGGCGATGATGTTGGACAAAGTGGTCTTGCCCAGGCCCGGGGGGCCGTGGAGAAGCACATGGTCCAGGGGCTCACGGCGCATCTTGGCGGCCTGGATAAAGACCTCCAGGTTGTCCTTGGCCTTGCGCTGTCCGATGTATTCCGAGAGGACCTTGGGCCGGAGGGAGTACTCCCCCTCGTCCTCCCGGAGCAGCGCGGTGGTCACCAGAGGCTCCCGGGTCTCCAGGCTCCCGTCGTCCGAAAAGTCAATGCTCAAGAGATTCCTTCCTCCTTAAATGGCGGTGTATCCGTTCCGCAGGCGGGATCATTTCACCATCTTCTTCAGGGCCTGCTTGACGATGTCCTCCAGGCTGAGGGCTTCCACATCGACGCCCTGAAGGGCCAGGGACACCTCGCTCTGGCTGTATCCCAGCACGGCCAGGGCGGCGGCCGCCTCGCTGGACTTGTTCTGCGGGATGACGGTGACTCCCGTGCCGCCGTAGCTCTCGCCCTTGGGGGCGATCTGGCCCTTGGCCAGCTTGTCCTTGAGCTCCAGGATGATGCGCTGGGCGATCTTCTTCCCGATGCCCTGGGCCACGGTGAGGGCCTTCTCGTCCCCGGTGATGATGCTCATGGCCAGCCCCTCCGGCGTGGTGGCCGAGAGGATGGAGAGCGCGGCCTTCGGCCCCACGCCCGACACGCCGATAAGCAGCCGGAAGCAGTTGAGCTCGTCCTCCGTGGCAAAGCCGTAGAGCTCAAAGATCTCCTCCCGCACATAGAGATGGGTGAAAAGCTTCCCCTTCTCCCCCGCGGTGAGGCGGGAGAGGCTCTGGTTGGTGGTCCGGCAGGCATAGCCCACCCCACCGCAGTCGATCACCGCCAGATAGGGCTCCACATGGGCGACCGTACCGCTGACATAGTAAAACATATGCTGTTGTTTCTCCAATCCTGTTATGATCTGGTCCGGGCGGCATAGCGGCCGCTGCCCGGGCGGGCGGAATCCAGAAGGCTCAGCCGCGAGGTAAAGGACCTGGCGTGGCACAGGGCGACGGCCGCCGCGTCGGCGGCGTCGTCCGGCCGGGGGACCGCGGCGAGGTGCAGGATTTTGCGGGTCATCTCCATGACCTGGCGCTTTTCCGCCTTTCCGTAGCCCGCCACGGCCTGCTTGACCTGGGAGGGGGTGTACTCAAAAATGGGGACCCCCGCCTGCTCCGCGGACAGCAGGATCACCCCTCTGGCCTGGGCCACGCCGATGCCGGTGGTCACGTTCTGGTTGAAGAAGAGCTCCTCCACCGCCATGGCGTCGGGCCGGAAGGCGGCCAGCAGCTGGTGCATGTCCTCGGATATCTGCCGGAGGCGGGCCGGGAGGGGCGCCCCCGCCGGCGTCGTGATGGCCCCGCACCGGAGCAGGCGCTGGACATTCCGGTCGGCCTCCAGGATGCCGAAGCCCACGATGGCAAATCCCGGGTCGATGCCTAAAATAACCATGTCATTCCTCCCTGTGCGGCGCGTGTTCCCGCCGTGCCCTTGTACAGCCGGGGCGCCCTTCCGGCGCCCGATCTTCTCTATTGTAGCACAGACGTTTGAAAATGAAAAGCAGATTTCTGCGGGAGCCTCCCCTTCCGCAGGAAAAGCCGGCGCGCGTCCGCGCGCCGGCTTTTGGCGTGACAATGTGTATGCCGGGAAAGCGCCCCGCAGAGTTTCGCCGCCCGCGGGCGGTGAAAGAAGGCTCGGAGCCGTTTTTCCGAGGACATGCGCCTCGAAAAATTGAGACAGGTTCAGGCCCTCGGATGGGCCTTGCGGTAGACGTCCTTTAACTTCTGGCTGACGATCTGGGTATAGATCTGAGTGGAGGAGATGTCGGCGTGTCCCAGCATCTCCTGAATGGAGCGCAGGTCGGCCCCGTTCTCCAGAAGGTGGGCGGCAAAGGAGTGGCGCAGGGTATGGGGGGTGATCTCCTTCTGGATGCTGGCCTTCTCCTGATAGTATTTGATGAGCTTCCAGAAGCCCTGGCGGCTCATCCGCTCGCCGTTCATGTTGACGAAGAGGGCCTGCTCGTCCGGATGCTCGATCATCTGGGGCCGCACATGCTCGAGGTAATCGCTCAGGGCCCGCACCGCCGCGGGGTACAGGGGGATGATCCGCTCCCGGTCCCGTCCGGAGCACCGGATAAAGGCGGCGCTCAGGTTGACGTGGTCCATATTCAGGCCGATCAGCTCGCTCACGCGGATGCCGGTGGCATAGAGCAGCTCCAGCATGGCCCGGTCCCGGCAGCCCTTGACGTCCGAGGCGTCCGGCTGCTCCAGAAAGAGCTCCACTTCCTTGCTGGTGAGGATCTGGGGGAGCTTGCGCTCCACCCTGGCCGGGGAGAGACCCCGGGCGGGGTTGACCTCCACCACGCCCTGGCGGATCAGGAAGCTGTAAAAGGATTTCAGGGACGCCAGCGACCGGGTCACCGTGGCGGCCGATTTCCCCTCGGAGGAGAGAAACTGCGTGTAGGATGCGACGTCCGGCTGCTTCACCTGCTCAGGCAGCTTGCCCGCGCGCTCCAGCCAGTGCAAAAACTGGCGGATATCGCGAAGATACGAGCTCAATGTATTGGAGGCAACTTTTTTCTCCTCCGCCAGATAACGCTCATACTCCTGATAACAGTCCATCATCCAACACCTTCTTTTTCGCTATTTCCAGGTTTCCTAGAGTGGAAACATCCCGGCCGCGCCCGCCAGCAGCGAGGGGACGACCACGGATTCTAAAAAGACACACACACACAGCGCGCAGGCACACATCCCACAGCGCAGAAAATAGAGTTTCCCATAGGGAAGAGAGCGCCGCCCATCCCCCAGCATCCGGGTGGCCAGGCAGCGGGACGCGGTCCAGCTCTGTACGCCCAGGACGAACAGCGCTGGGAGCGCGATGCATCCGGAGACGCCGAAGACCACGAAGGCCAGCAGCGCGCCCGCCGCCCCGAACATCTTGACGAACGAGGCAATGGAAAACGCCAGGAGGAACCCCCGCACGGAGAAAACCAGCGGGATGGCCAAAAGGCCCAGCGTCGTAAAGCCCAGTCCGAACACCAGCAGCGGCCAGCGCACCGTTTCCCACACCAAGAGCAGCAGCGGAGGGGACGCGGGCTGCGCCTGTACGCTCTGTAAAAAGGAGGTCAGATACTCCGCAAGGAGGTCGTTTCCCCCGCCTCCGACCCGCACCGCCAACAGACATCCCAGGCATCCGCCCAGAAAAAAGCAGAGCGACGTCACCGCGAGCGCCGCGCTCAGGCCGGACGGCACGTCCCAGACTTTTGCAGTGGGTTTATGCATCTGCCTCACCTCCACCCCATCCTATGCGGAGGGGGGCGGCCTTTAGAAGCACAAAAAACAACGGACTGGATTCATCCATAATTATAATAATCTACATAATACAATTATGCAAGAGGATTTCCAAAACTGCCCTATTTTTGTTGATTATGATAACGCATTATGTATACTGCGTTATGTAAATTTCAGAGCGCAAAAAAAGATACAGCCTCCGTTTGAAGGCTGTAAAACACAAAATATAGCGATATACAGAACGGATACCGCCGGATATAGCGGTATCCGTTCTGTTGTCAGCGTTAATCTGCCATACCGGCCGCAATGGCGCGCAGTGCGATCGCGCACTCCAGCCGCTTGCGCTCCAGCGCGCATCCCACGTGGTGGGGGCGCTTGATGTCGCCGTTGACCAGCAGATTGGACGCGCTGCACCCGCCGCTGCAATAGAACCGGGCCCAGCAGCTGCCGCACTCCTCACGGGTGTAGATGTTCAGAGCGGCAAATTTCCCGGAGAGCTCCATATCAAAGGTGCCGTCATAGATGCTGCCCAGCTTGTACGCCTCGTTGCCCACAAACTGGTGGCAGGGGTAGATATCCCCTTCCGGCGTGATGGCCACATACTCGCACCCGGCGCCGCAGCCGCGCAGGCGCTTGATCACGCAGGGCCCCTGGGCCAGGTCCACATTGAAGTGGAAGAAATTGGTCTCCGGGTGGTCCCTGAGGTACCCGGCCAGGCGCTCGTACTCGGCCTCCAGCTCGGGCAGATCGGCCTCCTGGAGGGCATAGGGATCGTCCTCCTTGCCCACCACCGGCTCCACCGAGATGTTCCGGCCGATGGCGGCCAGGGCCTTCACGTCCTCGGCGAAGTCCTTGTGGAAGCGGGTGAACGTGCCCCGCAGGTAGTAGTCCTTGGTGCCCCGGCCCTCGATGAGCTTGCGGAACTTGGGCACGATCACATCGTAGCTCCCCTTCCCGTTCACGGTGGGGCGCAGGTCGTCGTTGACCTCCCTGCGTCCGTCGATGGAGAGCACCGCGTTGGACATCTCCCGGTTGATATACTCGATGTTCTCGTCGTTGAGGAGCACGCCGTTGGTGGTGATGGTGAACCGGAAGCACTTCCCCTTCTCCTTCTCGATGGAGCGGGCGTAGGCCACCGTCTCCTTCACGGTCTCCATGGCCATGAGGGGCTCGCCGCCGAAGAAGTCCACCTCGATGTTGCGCCGGGGCCCGGACTTCTCGACCACAAAGTCGATGGCCTTCTTGGCGGTCTCCACGTCCATGGTCATCCGGTGGCCGGTGCCAAAATCGCCCGTGGAGGCGAAGCAGTACTTGCACCGCAGGTTGCAGTCGTGGGACACGTGGAGGCACAGGGCCTTGACAAGGGCGGACTGCTGCATGGAAGCGGCCTTCTCCCGGTCGATGTAGTCGTCCTCCTCAAAGAGGAGCCCCTCGGCGGCCAGGCCGCGCAGCTCCTGCCACGCCTCCTCCAGCGCGGCGGGATCGTACTGGGACAGAGAGGCCTTGACCTCCTCCGGGCAGTGCTCTCCCATGGGGGGCGTCACCTTCTCCAGCAGGTGGTAGGTCACCTCGTCCAGCACATGCACCGCGCCGCTGTTGACATCCACCGCGAGATTGACCCCAAGGGCTTGAAAGGTATGTACCATGTTCTTTCGATCCTCCAAATCAGATTGAGCGTCCCGGTATCGCGGGGACGTATGCGCTTACGTAGCATGGAAAAAGGGTGGGAAGCCCCCACCCTTTTCGACCATGTGTGTTGGTTCTGCCTCTTACTTGTTGTTCTCGCACTTCTGATTGGCGACGGTGCAAGAGGTCTTACAGGCGGACTGGCAAGAGGTCTGGCACTCGCCGCAGCCGCCGTGAGCAGCGCTGTTCTTCAGAGTAGCGCCGTTGAGCGTCTTGATATGCTTCATTTCTGTTTCCCTCCCATTTGATATAGGATAACCGCAATCAGTATAGCATAGGCCGGAAGAAATTTCAATCACTTTCGCCGTTTTTTCCGGCGGGGCGTCATCCACTGGCTGCACAGCCCCGCGCCGCACCCGCCCAGCAGGCAGGCCAGCGCCAGCGCGGCCCCTCCGTTTTCCAGCGGCTGGGCGTGAAAGGCCAGGCTTCCCACCAGGAGCAGCAGGAGCAAAACCACCGCTCCGGTCCCCGCGCCCACCGGCAGGGCCCGCCGCGCGCAGCGCTTCACCGCCCACAGCGCGCCGGAAAAGGTCCCCAGAACACACGCCGCCAGCGTGAGGCGGTCCATATGAGACTCACTCAGGGCGCCCAGATAGACGGCCGCCGAGGCGGCAAGCAGCAAAAGCAGGCACAGGCCCAGGGCGATGCATCCGCCCAGCAGGACGCCGCCTGCGTAGCGGGGCCACACTTCTTTCGGCCCCTCTTCTTTTTTCGGCACAGCGCTCTCCCCTTCCTCATCGATTCTGCTCCCATTCTATGAGGCGCATGGAGTGGTCATGCCGGACCGGAGATAAAAAAAGATTCCCGCCTCCGGAAGAGACAGGAATCTTTTGATCCATTATTTCGTGGCAGCGTCCGTCTGCTGGCCCTTGGTGGAGACAGCCCACTTGGTGAACTCGATGCGCACACGGTCGGCGCCGGTCTCGATGACGATGGTCTCCTCCTTGACGGCGCAGATGGTGCCCACGATGCCGCCGATGGTGGTGATGACGTCGCCCACGGCCAGCTCGGAGCGCATCTTCTCCATGGCCTTCTTCTTCTTGTTCTCGGGACGGATCAGCATAAAGTAGAAAATGGCGATCAGCAGGACAAAGGGCAGGATCATGCTGACCATGCTTGCAGTATCACTGCCCGTCAGAAGTGCAGTTCCGATTCCGTTCAAAATAATCTCCTCCAAAATCAAAGTTCCATCACGCTTTGCACGTGAAAGATATTATACGGCAGGCTTGTCCGTTTGACAAGTGTTTTTGCGATTTTTCCCAGAATGGGCCGCACGTTACAGGCGGCGGTCCAGCTTTTCGCTGTACTCGGCCCGGAACTGGGCAAAGGTCCCGGCGTCCAGTTCGGCGCGGATACGCGCCATGAGACTGTTGTAGAAGTACAGGTTGTGCAGCACGGCCAGGCGCATGGCCAGCATCTCCCCCGCGGCGAAGAGATGGCGCAGGTAGGCCCGGGAGAAGTGCTGACAGGCGGGGCAGCGGCACTCCGGATCGATGGGGCTCCGGTCCAGCTTGTACTTCTCGTTCTTGATGTTGATGGAGCCCTCCCAGGTGTAGAGCTTGCCGTGGCGGGCGTTGCGGGCGGGCATCACGCAGTCGAAGAAATCCACGCCCCGGGCCACCGCCTCGATGATGTTGGAGGGGGTGCCCACGCCCATGAGATAGCGGGGCTTGTCCTGGGGCATATGGGGCTCCACCGCGTCGATGATGTCGTACATGACCTGGGTGGGCTCACCCACCGCAAGGCCGCCGATGGCGTAGCCGTCGCAGGGGATCTTGGCGGTCTCCTTCATGTGCCAGACCCGTAAATCGGGGAACGTTGCGCCCTGGTTGATGCCGAAGAGCATCTGGCGGGGATTCACCGCGCCGGGCTGGGCGTTGAGCCGGTCGTGCTCCTTCTTGCACCGCTCCAGCCAGCGGAGGGTCCGCTCGCAGGAGGCCTTGGCGTACTCATAGGCGGCGGGGTTCTCCACACACTCGTCAAAGGCCATGGCGATATCCGAGCCCAGGTTGGACTGGATCTGCATGGACTCCTCCGGTCCCATGAAGATGCGCCGCCCGTCGATGTGGGAGGCGAAGGTGACCCCCTCCTCCTTGATCTTGCGCAGCCCGGAGAGGGAGAACACCTGAAATCCGCCGGAATCGGTGAGGATGGGGCCGTCCCAGTCCATGAAGGCGTGGAGGCCGCCCATATCCCGGACGACCTTGTCCCCCGGGCGCAGGTGCAGGTGGTAGGTGTTGGACAGCTCCACCTGGCATCCGATCTCCTTCAGGTCATGGGCGGACACCGCGCCCTTGATCGCGCCCTGGGTCCCCACATTCATGAAAACAGGGGTCTGCACCGTGCCGTGGGCGCACTGAAAGACGCCCCGGCGGGCCCGCCCCTCCGTCTTAATTACTTCAAACACAGAAAAACTCCTTTGCTGGAGAACAGCGCGCCGCGCCTGTTCCACCCATTCCATAATCATAATATTTGTATTATACCGCGGGATCACATCCCCCACAATCAGAGCGCCGGCGCTCCGTCCCGCAGCGAGTTCAGAAGGGCCACCGCCTCCTGGACCAGCCGGCCCATGGGCTTGGCGCCGACCCCCGCAACCAGATTGTCGCAGTGGTTCACCGGGATCAAAATGCGCTTTGCCCGGCTCTGTCCCACGGCCGCCGCCATGGCCGGAGTGATCTCCCCCAGCAGAGCGTCGGCAATGACGATGCCAAGGGGCCCGATGATGGCGTCCGCTCTCCGGCACCCAACCAGGACGGCGTTCTCTCCGGTGGCGGCCAGATGGGCCCCCGCTTTCATCATGGCGCTGGTGGCCAGGCTGTTGGTGCCGACGGCGGTGATCTCCGCGCCGGGACAGGTCTCCCGGATGGCGGCGACCAGCTGACGGCCGATCCCGCCGCCCTGACCGTCAATCACAAGAACCTTCATGGGGCATCTCCTCTTTCCTATCTCTCTTTGCATGGTATGGTTACATCATTTCAGCCTATATATTGCGCCGCAATAACTGTAAAGTAATTTAGCAGTACAGTTTATTTTGAGAGGGTGATTCAGCGCCTGCAAAAATATACCTGTAAAGTAATTTAACTTTTCAATCGTTGCAGTACATAAGATTTCGCGGATCACACCCCGGCTTTGGGCTGGATCTCCTCCCCGGCGGGCATCCGGTCCGTAATGAACATGGCGTCCCCAAAGGAGAAGAAGCGGTAGCGCTGCTCCACCGCCTCCCGGTAGGCATTCAGGATATGCTCCCGCCCGGCCAGGGCCGAGACGAGCATCACCAGCGTGGACTCGGGCAGGTGGAAATTTGTAATGAGGCAGTCCAGCACCTTGAAGCGGTAGCCCGGGTAGATGAAGATCTTGGTCCACCCCGCGCTCTCCCGCATGGCGCCGTCCGGGGCGGCCCAGCTCTCGATGGTGCGGCAGGAGGTGGTGCCCACGCAGATGACGCGCCCCCCCTCCCGCTTGGTGCGGTTGATGGTCTCGGCGGTCTCGGCGGAGATCATGCAGTACTCCGAGTGCATCTCATGGTCCAGGACGTCGTCCTCTTTGACCGGCCGGAAGGTCCCCAGGCCCACGTGGAGGGTGACATAGCAGATCCGCACCCCCATCTCCTCGATCTCGTGGAGCAGCTCCTTGGTGAAGTGGAGTCCGGCGGTGGGGGCCGCGGCCGAACCCACCTCCTTGGAATAGACGGTCTGATACCGCTCGGGATCGTTCAGCTCCTCCTTGATATAGGGCGGGAGGGGCATCTTCCCCAGCTGCTCCAGCAGCTCCAGAAAGATCCCCTCATATTCAAAGCGGACCAGGCGGTTGCCGTTGTCCAGCACGTCCGCCACCTCCGCCGTGAGCAGGCCGCCGCCGAAGGAGAGCCGGGTCCCGGTGCGCACCTTGCGCCCCGGCCGGACCAGACACTCCCACACCTTCTCGCCCCGGTCCACCAGGAGGAGGACCTCCGCCGCGCCGCCGGAGGGGATGCGGTGTCCCAGCAGCCGGGCGGGCAGCACCCGGGAGTCGTTGAGCACCAGGCAGTCCCCCGGCCGCAGCAGCTTGGGGAGATCGAAGAAGTGCATATGGGCGGTCTGGCCGCTCTCCCGGTCCAGGACCAGCAGCCGGGAGGCGTCCCGCTTTTCCAGCGGGGTCTGGGCGATCAGCTCTTCCGGAAGATCAAAGTAAAAATCAGATGTTTTCATCGGGATATGTCGACTCCTGTGTAGTAAAATTGTAGGATCTTTTGATAGGTATAGCCCTGCTTGGCCATGGCGTTGGCGCCGTACTGGCTCATGCCCACGTTGTGGCCGTAGCCGGAGCCCTGGATCACAAAGCGGTCGGAACCGGCGGCGGTCCCCCCGCCCAGCGGGGCGGTCCCATTGCCGGTGACCACATAGGGCGAGGCGGAAAGATCCACCTGCCCGGTGGAGCCGTCCCCGCCGATGGCGTAGAAGGAGCTCCCCTCCAGCGGGGTCTGGGCGTTGTTGACATACAGCCCGCCGGAGCCGGCGGAGCTGTTCCCGCCGCCGCCCGTCACCGTATAGCGCTGGGAGCGCAGGCCCAGGAAGGTGCGGGCCTGTTCCTTCTGGAAGGTCCAGCTCTTGCCCGAGGCGTCGGTGAAGGTGATGGCTTTCACATTTCCGGTGGGCGTGGTCTCGGAGACCCGGAAATCCACGATCTGGTCGCAGGAGCGCCCGCTGCCGCGCAGCTTCTCCGTCAGCTCGTCGGCGGTATAGGTCACGCTCCAGTTGTAATTGGGGATCTGGCTGGAGATCGTGGCCTCGTAGGGGTCCGCCTTGCCCCGCAGGTAGGGCAGCGCGCTGTTCCAGACATTTTCGGAGTTTTCGGTGGCCCCGCCGTCGCTGGAGGAGTACACGGCGTCGATGAGCGCGCCGTTATACCGGATGACCATGCCGGCCGTCTCCCGGGCCGCCTGAAGGGTGTTGCTCCCCGTCAGCTTCATCCCGGGATAGGCCTGGCAGTGGGTCCCGTTGCACAGGTCGAAGTGGTCGGCGGTGTGCCTGCCGCTGTTGGGCTTGCGCATGGCATAGGTCCGCGCCGCGCAGGCCTGGGCCTTGAGGGCCTCCAGCGGCCAGGAGTCGCTCATCTCCTGGGAGATGACGCAGTTCACATAGTCCTCCATGCCGATGAGGTTGACCACGGTGATGTTGTCGCCCCCCACCCGCTCATAGCGGAAGCCGCCGTAATACTTGTAGCCCTTGAACCAGGTGACCGGCTGGTCCACCCCGGTGACGTCGGGCATCACGCCGAACACATAGCGGCTGCCCCCGTCGAACTGGAAGAGGATCTGGGCCGTGCCGGTCTCCACCACGTTGATCCCGGAGGAGCTGGTTTGGACCACCTGGGCTGCGGTCCCCCGGGCGGCGGCCTCTGCCTCCGCCTGGGTGGCATAGGCCCCGGAGCGGACCTGATAGGTCCCCTCCACCCAGGCGGGAAAGCCCCCCGCCACCGCGGCGGCCGCCGTCTGGGCGGCGGCAAAGTCGGAATAGGGCCCGCTCCACTGGAGGGAATACCCGCCGATGGCCTGGGCCCCGCTGCTCGGGGTGGTCTGATAGGTCCCCCCTGAGAGATAGAGCGTCTTTGTTTTCAGCATGGACAGTTTCGTTTTGCTGGTCCGTGCCAGCTCCACAAACTGGTTGGCCTCGTCAAAATACCCCAGGCGGTAGCCGGAGCCCACGCTGTTTTCCAGGTTGGCCGACGGCATGGCGCTGCTTCCATAATAGAGCCCGATGCGCAGAACGGTCTCCTCCGCCGGGGCCGCCCGGGCGGGCAGCCCGGATGCGGATAAGGCGGCCGCCAGACAGACGGCGGTCCATTTGATCCATTTTCCCTTCATGGTTCTCTCCTGTTTTATCATTTAACACAGCAAAGTATTGACACGAAAGAATTCCTGTGCTACTCTAAGAGCAACGTCAGGCGTTCGTTTCCGGCGGATGCCTGTCCATACAGCAAGTACAGATCAGGCCGGTCTACATACCTTATGCCATTATAGTACAAAATCAGCCGGTGTGTAAACCCGCTGATTTCTTTTTTTCCGCTGGATTTTTTCAATGGACAGACCTGATTTCCTCTGTACCGGCATAGAATCTATCAGAACAACGGGAGGTCATCAGAATGGAAAAGTACAGAGTAGGCGTGATCGGCGGCACGGGCATGGTGGGACAGAGGTTTGTCACTCTGATGGCAGAGCACCCCTGGTTCCAGCTCACCGCCATCGCCGCCAGTGCCCGCTCGGCCGGCAAGACCTACGGGGAGGCCGTCGGAAGCCGCTGGGCCATGGAGGCCCCCATGCCGGAGGCGGCCAAACACATGGTGGTGCTCAACGCCGAGACCGATATTGCGCGCATCGCGTCCCAGGTGGACTTTGTGTTCTCCGCCGTGGATATGAAGAAGGAGGAGATCCAGGCGCTGGAGGAGGCCTATGCCAAACACGAGTGCCCGGTGGTCTCCAACAACTCCGCCCACCGCTGGACGCCCGACGTGCCCATGGTGGTCCCCGAGATCAACCCGGAGCACCTGGGCGTGATCCCCGCCCAGCGCCGCCGCCTGGGGACCGGGCGCGGCTTCATCGCGGTCAAGTCCAACTGCTCGCTCCAGAGCTATGTGCCCGCCCTCCATCCCCTGCGGGAGCGCTTCGGACTCTCCAAGGCCCTGGTGTGTACCTATCAGGCCATCTCCGGTGCGGGCAAGACCTTCGAGACCTGGCCCGAGATGGTGGACAACGTGATCCCCTACATCGGCGGCGAGGAGGAGAAGAGCGAGCGGGAACCCCTCAAGCTCTGGGGCCGGATGGAAAACGGCGTGATTGTCAATGCCGACTCCCCTGCCATCACCGCCCAGTGCTTCCGGGTAGCCGCTTCCGACGGCCACATGGCCGCGGTCTTTGCCAGCTTTGACCGCAAGCCCTCCGAGGAGGAGATCAAGGAGGCGTGGGCGTCCTTCCGGGGCCGTCCCCAGGAGCTGGGCCTTCCCTCCGCGCCCCAGCAGTTCCTGCACTATTTCGAGGACCCCAGCCGTCCCCAGACCAAGCTGGACCGCATGACCGAGCGCGGCATGGCCGTTTGCGCCGGCCGTCTGCGTCCGGATACCCAGTATGACTACAAGTTCGTCTGCCTGTCCCACAACACGCTGCGCGGCGCGGCCGGCGGCGCGGTGCTGCTGGCCGAGCTGCTGTGTGCGGAGGGATACATCACAAGGAGGTAATGGATTGAAGAAAGAGCCTGTTTTTACCGGTGTGTGCACCGCTATCGTCACACCATTTGAACCGGACGGCGCCATCGCGTATGACGTCTTCGGAAGGTTGATCGAGGAGCAGATCGCATGCGGCGTGGACGCCATCTGTGTCTGCGGCACCACCGGTGAAAGCGCCACCATGAGCATCCGGGAGCACCACGACGCCGTGGCCTTCTGTGTCGCGCAGGTGAACCACCGGGTGAAGGTGATCGCGGGGGCGGGAAGCAATGACACCGTCGCCGCCCTCTACCTCTCCCAGCAAGCCCAGGATGCGGGGGCCGATGCTCTGCTTCATGTCACTCCTTACTATAATAAGACCACCCAGGCTGGGCTCATCCGGCACTATGAGTTTCTGACCCAGCGCGTGTCTCTTCCCATCCTGCTCTACAACGTGCCCAGCCGCACGGGGCTCTCTTTTACCGCCGAGACCTACCGGGTCCTCTCCCAGAACCCGGGGATCAACGGGGTCAAGGAGGCCAGCGGGAACTTCTCCCTGGCGGCCCAGATCCGGCACCTGTGCGGGGAGGACCTCTTCCTCTGGTCGGGGAACGACGATCAGGTGGTCTCCCTCATGGCACTGGGGGCAAAGGGGGTCATCTCGGTGGCCTCCAACCTGATCCCCCGGGAGATGGGGCGCATCAGCCGCCTGTGCCTGGAGGGGCGCTTTGCGGCGGCCGCCCAGCTTCAGCTCCGCTATCTGGAACTGCTCAACGCCCTCTTTCTCGAGGTCAATCCCATCCCCATCAAGGCCGCCCTGGAGATGGCGGGGTACCCGGTGGGGCCCCTCCGTCTCCCCCTCTGCCCCATCTCGGAGGCACACCGGAGGGAGCTGCGGGAGGCCATGGAGCGCTCAGGGGTCCTCCCGGCCCTCACACCCTCCCCGGCTCAGAGCTCCAGGATCATGACGTAGTTTTTCAGCAAAATTCCGCCCCGCTCCACCTCCTGCTCCCGCAGCAGGGCGTAGCCCCGGGCGGCAAAGAATGGACGTGCGGTGATGGAGGCGTGGGTCTCCAATCGGCGCACCCCGGCCGCCCGGGCACAGGCCTCGGCGGCATCGCACAGGGCGGTGCCCACGCCCCTTCGCTGGGTGTCCTTATGGACGTAGAGCCGGTCCAGATATCCGGCCTCCACGTCCAGATCGGCAAAGCCCACGATGTGCCCGTCCTCCTCCGCGATCCAGGTCCGGTGGGCCTGAAAGGACGCGTCCCAGGCCGAAAGGTCCGGATGCCCCGTGGCCCAGACCCGGCACTGCTCCGCGGTATAGTCCCGCCGGTTCACGCTGTGGACGGTCTGGTAAAAGAGCTCCGCCAGCGCCGATACGTCGGAGGGGCGGTAAGGTCGAAGGTTCATGCAAAAAACACTCCTCTCAGACTGGAAAGGACTCTGCTTCTCAAAAATGCAGGCATTTTTTCGAGGGGATGCAGACTTTCTCGCGCACCCGCGTATGCGCGCGCACTCCAAAGTCTGAGCAGAGAAACATCCGAGGCGCATGTCCTCGGATGTTTCGGATCTCACTTGCTTTCACCGCCTGCGGGCGGCGAAACTCTGCCGAGGGCTTTCGGCTTTCCAGGAAGCAGGTTCTTTCCTGCATCGCATTCCACTTGATCGACAGACTGAGGACTCTGCTTTTGGAAAGCAGAGTCCTTTTTTCCCTTTTATGGTTCATTGGCCGGATCGTCCGGCCATTCCGGCGGGAGCACCTCCGGCTCGCCGCCCTTGACGGGGCGGATACCCTTGCGGGTGAGCCGGGCCCGGGTCCACTCCCCCACCAGCGCATAGATCACCGCGAAGGTGGGCACGCCCAGCAGCATCCCGGGGAACCCGAACAGGCCCCCGCCCACCACAATGGAGATGAGCACCCAGAAGGCCGAGATCCCGGTGCTGTCGCCCAGAATCTTGGGGCCGAGGATGTTCCCGTCGAACTGCTGCAAGGCCAGGGCCAGGATGCCGAAGCGCAGGGCCTGCCAGGGGTCCACCAGCAGCAGGATCAGGACGCAGGGGACCGCGCCCACGATGGGGCCGAAGAAGGGAATCACGTTGGTCACCCCGATGACCACGCTGATGAGCACCGAAAATTCGATCCGCAGGAGCGAGGTCAGGAAAAAGCACAGCACGCCGATGATGGCGCTGTCCAGGATCTTGCCGTTGATGAAGCCGGAAAAGATGCCGTTGGCCTGGGCGCACACCGTGATGAGCCGGTTGGCCTTGCCTGTGGGCAGGACCGCATAGACCAGCTTTTTGGACTGGAGGGACAGGCGGTCCTTGTCCAGCAGCATATAGACCGAGGAGATCACCGTGGTGATGGCCGAGATCACGCCGGACACCACCCCGCTGCCCACGGCCACGCCCATGCTCAGCACATAGGGCACCGCCTTGGAGAGCATGTTGGACAGGTTCGTCATGATGTCCTTATAGGAGGAGTTCAAGTCCAAAAGGAACTCGTTGAGGGCATTCTGGTCGATGTTCAGCTGGATCGCCGCCTCCTGCATCCAGGTGTTGATGTTCAGGAAAAAGCTCTGGATGATGCTGTACAGCGCCACGATGCTCTGCACGATCTGGGGCAGGATGAGCTTGACCAGAACGGCCAGCAGCGCGATGACCAGGAGATACACCAACAGCACCGCAAGGCCCCGCCGGCATTTGAATCGATAGAAGACCTTCTGCTCAAAATAGTTGGTCGGGCCGTTGAGGAGGTAGGCAAAGGCAAACCCCACGATAAACGGCATCAGTACGCCGGTGATCATGGAGACCACCCCGCGCACTATATCAAAATGGGAAAAGATCAGGTAAAACGCGATTCCGGCCAGGACTACCAGCAGATTGGACCACATGCGCTCGTCCAGCGAGAACCATTTCTTCTTTTCCTTCACGGGCATCCCACCTTTCTCACCGGTACCGGCCCGGCGGATCAGCCCAGCAGGGCACGGTGGAACACCTTCTTGCCCTTCTTGATCATGAGGCCCTCTTCCCCGAACGCGGCGGCGTCAAAGGCGGCGTTCACGTCGGAGACCTTCTCGCCGTTGACCGACACACCGCCCTGCTCCACCAGGCGGCGGCCTTCCTTCTTGGAGGGGACCAGGCCGCACTTGAGGAGCAGATCCAGCACGCCGATGGAGCCGTCGGTCAGGTCGCCGGTCTCCAGCGTGGTGGTGGGCACGTTGCTCATGTCGCCGCCGCCCACGAAGAGAGCCTTGGCGGCGTCCTGGGCCTTCTGGGCCTCCTCGGTGCCGTGGACCAGCTGGGTCAGCTCAAAGGCCAGGATCTCCTTGGCGGTGTTGAGCTGGGCGCCCTCCCAATGGTCCATCTCGTCGATCTGCTCGATGGGCAGGAAGGTGAGCATCCGCAGGCACTTGAGCACGTCCGCGTCGCCCACGTTGCGCCAGTACTGGTAGAACTCGTAGGGAGAAGTCTTGTTGGGGTCCAGCCACACCGCGCCGGACTGGGTCTTGCCCATCTTCTTGCCCTCGGAGTTGAGCAGAAGGGTGATGGTCATGGCGTGGGCGTCCTTGCCCAGCTTGCGGCGGATGAGCTCGGTGCCGCCCAGCATGTTGGACCACTGGTCGTCGCCGCCGAACTGCATGTTGCAGCCGTAGTGCTGGAAGAGGTGGTAGAAGTCGTAGGACTGCATGATCATGTAGTTGAACTCCAGGAAGGACAGGCCCTTCTCCATGCGCTGCTTGTAGCACTCGGCCCGCAGCATGTTGTTCACCGAGAAGCAGGCGCCCACTTCCCGCAGGAGTTCCACATAGTTGAGCTCCATGAGCCAGTCGGCGTTGTTGACCATCTGGGCCTTGCCCTCGCCAAACTCGATGAAGCGCTCCATCTGCTTTTTGAAGCAGTCGCAGTTGTGCTGGATGGTCTCGGGGGTCATCATCTGGCGCATGTCGGTGCGGCCGGAGGGGTCGCCCACCATGCCGGTGCCGCCGCCGATGAGGGCGATGGGCCGGTTGCCCGCCATCTGGAGCCGCTTCATCAGGCACAGGGCCATGAAGTGGCCCACGTGGAGGGAGTCGGCGGTGGGGTCAAAGCCGATATAGAACACCGCCTTGCCCTCGTTGATCATCTTGGAGATCTCCTCCTCGTTGGTCACCTGGGCGATCAGGCCGCGGGCTTTCAGTTCTTCGTAGCAAGTCATCTTCCATTCTCCTTTGATCGGATTCTGATGGGAATCCGTTTTGTTACAGTTTAATAGAGCCGCGTTCCGCAGTGGGGACATTTGGGGTCATCCAGATCATGGAGCGTTCCGCAGACAGGACAGCGGGTCTGGGCGATACCGGAGCCGGAGCTGCCGGAAGCGCTCTCATCCAGGTAAAAATCCAGCCGGCGGCAGTTCTGGCAGCACCAGACCTCGACCGGCAGGAGATTCTCCCCGTCGAAATGCTCCAGGTTGCCCCGCAGATGCCAGCCGGGAGCGCCTTTCTTCAGAAAATGCGATCCCATAGGCGCCATCGTACCACCGCAGCGGATGCAGGTATCCCGCTCCATATTCTCCCCCCGTTTCGCAAAAAAACGCCCTCTGTCCCCGTTCGGACAGAGGGCGTGGATCACGCGGTACCACCTCTGGTTCGCCTCCCCCTCACGGCGGGAGGCCTCGTCGAGTGCCATCACACTCCCAGCGCGGTAACGGGCGCACCCGACCCTCCCTACTTGACCTGAGCGTTCAGGGGGCTGCTCCGGGGTGTATTCACGGCGTCCGCTCTCCTCTTTTCACCAATCCAGAGGCTCTCTTTGCAGCGGTGGGGCCGTTACTTCTCCCCATCATCACAGTGATTGAGATGTATTATAGCGCAGTCCTCCTGGTTTGTCAAATGGAGATTTCCGCGTGCGGCGGACGGTCAGCGCCCCCGTCTGGCCGCCTTGTACCCCTCGGCAGCCGAGAGCAGCTCCTCCGCTCCGGCCAGGATGGCCGGGGTGATGTGGGCCCCACCGGTGAGCCGGGCCAGCTCCTCGGTCCGCCGGGGACGCCTCAGAAGCTCCACCTCAGTGTAGGTCCGCCCCTTCCGCTCCCCCTTCACCACAGAGAAGTGGGTGTCCGCCATGGCGGCGATCTGGGGCAGATGGGTCACGCAGAGCACCTGCTTGTGCCCCGCCACGTCGGCCATCTTCTCGGCAACCTTCTGGGCCGCCCGGCCGGATACACCGGTGTCCACCTCGTCAAAGATCAGCGTGGCCACCGCCTCATTTTCCGCCAGCACGTTCTTGAGGGCCAGCATGATGCGGGAGAGCTCGCCGCCCGAGGCGATGCGCTGGATGGGCTTGAGGTCCTCCCCCACGTTGGCCGACATGAGGAACTGCACCTCATCCATTCCGGTCTCGTCCATGCCAAACTCCCCGCCCTTGGGGGAAAAGTCCACCTGAAAGCGGACCTTGGGCATGTCCAGCTGGCGCAGCTCGGACTGGATGCGCTCCCGCAGGGCCTCGGCCGCCTCCCGCCGCCGGGCCGAGAGGGCCTCGGCCGCCTTCCGGACCCGGGCCAGGACCGCCGCTTTCCGCTGCTCCAGCCGGGCGATGGTGTCGCTGGAGTACTCGATCTCCGAGAGCTCCGAGCGGCATTTCTCCAGATAGGCCAGCATCTCGCCCACGCTGCTGCCATACTTCTTCTTGAGCCGGTAGAGCACGTCCAGACGGCTCTCGATCTCGTCCAGCTCCCCCGGTTCAAAGGAAAAGGACTCCCGCAGGTCCCGGACCAGCTCGGCCGCGTCGTCGGCGGCGGAACGCAGCTCCACCAGGCGCCCGGTCACCCCGGCGATCTCCTCGCTCATGCCGGCCACCCCGGAGAGCGCGCCCTCCGCGGCGGCGATGAGAGAGGCGGCCCCCTCCCGCTCGTCGTCCCCGGAGAGGGCGAAATGGGCCCCCTCCACCGCGGAGATGAGCCGCTCGGCGTTGCGCAGCAGGGTGCGCCGCTCGGTGAGGCTCTCCTCCTCGCCCTCCTTCAGGCCGGCCCGCTCCAGCTCGCCGATCTGGAAGTGCAGGCTGTCCATCCGCCGGGACTTGACCGCGTCGTCCATCTGGAGGGCGGAGATCTCCCGGCGGATGGCGGTCAGCTCCCGAAAGGTCTCCTGATAGGGGGTCAGAAGGGCTTCGGTCTCCCCAAAGCTGTCCAGATAGGACAGGTGGCAGCGCTCGTCCAGCAGCTGCTGGCCGTCGTGCTGGCCGTGGATGTTGACCAGCTGCTGCCCCAGCTCCCGCAGCTGGCTCACATTGAGGAGCCGCCCGTTGACCCGGCAGATGTTTTTCCCGTCGCTCTGGATTTCCCGCTGGACGACGATGCTCCCGCTCCCGTCCGCGGAGAGGCCGTTCTCCTCCAGCCAGGGCAGGGGCTGGACCTGGGTGAACTGGGCCTCCACCCGGGCGCTTTTCGCCCCGGTGCGGATCAGGTCCCGGCTGGTCCGGGCGCCGATGATGGCGCTGATGGCGTCGATCACGATGGATTTGCCCGCACCGGTCTCGCCGGTGAGCACATTGAAACCGGAGTCAAACTGGATATCCGCCGACTCAATGACTGCAATATTCTCGATATGAAGCAGAGAAAGCATGGCATACCTCCAAAGGGATGGACGAGAGCGGATCTATTTCAGCATCTTGTGGATCTCGTCGCAGAATTCGATGGCCGACTCGTTGGTTCGCATGATGAGGATGGCGGTGTCGTCCCCCGCCAGACTGCCCACCAGATCGGCGATCTCCATCCCGTCGATGGCCGCCGCCGCCGCCGAGGCGAGGCCGGGCATGGTCTTGAGCACCACGATGTTCTGCGCCACATCAAAGGAGGTCACGCCCTCTTTGAAGATGGTGCGCAGGCGTCCGGCCAGATTCAGGGAGACCTTGCGCTCGGACACGGCATAGCGGTAAGTACCAAAGCCGGTCAGCTCCTTGATGAGATGGAGCTCCTTGATGTCCCGGGAGATGGTGGCCTGGGTGGACTGCACCCCCCGCTCCCTCAGCTCGGCCAGAAGCTGGTCCTGGGTCTCCACATCGTGCTCTTCAATGATGCGAAGGATCTCCTGTTGACGCTTTCCCTTCATATTACATCCTCCCCAGTTTCTGCGTGATGATTTCGTAAAAGCTCCGGCCGGTCAGGCGCACCAGGTTGGTCTTGGTGCCGGCCTGCCGGATGTGCATGACGTCGCCCCCGTTGAGCTTGAAGGCCTTTCCGCCGTCCACCGAGAGATAGGCGGTCTTCCGGCTCATGGAGCGCATCCGGACCGTCACCGTCCGGCGGTGGTCCAGCACGAAGGAGCGGGCGTTGACCACATGGGGACAGATCGGCGTTACAATGATATTTTCCGCCGTGGGCTCCACAATGGGGCCGCCCGCGGACATGGAATAGGCGGTGGAGCCGGTGGGCGTGCTGACGATGACGCCGTCTCCCGAGAAGGCGGTGATAGGCACCTTATCGCTGCGCACCTCCATCTCCACCACACGTGCCACCGCCCCCTTGGTGATGACCGCGTCATTGAGGGCCAGGTCCGAGAAGACGGTCTTTCCGTCCCGGCGGATCTCCACCATGAGCATCATGCGGGACTCCACGGTATATTTTCCAACCGCCAGTTTGGAGAGCAGGGAGAGCTCGCTCTGCTCCACCTCCGCCATAAACCCGACGCTTCCCATGTTGACCCCCAGGATGGGGATGCCGAAGGCGTTGGCGTCCTTGGCGGCGTGGAGGATGGTCCCGTCCCCGCCGAAGCAGATGAGGATGTCGGCGCCGGGCAGCTCCTTCTGCATGTCGCAGCACTCCACCTGCCGGGGGAATTTGATGTCGCTCCCCTCGGTGGAGAAGGGCAGGCAGATCCGGGTATCCACCCCGGCGTTGCTGAGAATGCGGGCGGCGGACTGGGCCGCTTTCAATCCCTTATCCCGGAATGGATTGGGGCTGAGTACAATCTTCACGGCGTATGCTCCTCCAATGTCTCATGAGATTCCGCCACCAGAGCCTTCAGATCTCCGCTCCAGTCCGCGCCCGCGCCCACCGTCAGATAGCCCAGATATTCGATGTTCCCCTCCGGCCCCTTGATGGGAGAATAGGTCATGTCCCGCACGGTGAAGTCCGCCTCTCTGGCGTGCTCCAGAAAGTGCTCCAGGACCTCCAGGTGGACCTTGGGGTCCCGGACGACCCCCTTCTTGCCCACCTTCTCCCGACCCGCCTCAAACTGCGGCTTGACCAGGCAGACCACGGCGCCGTCTTCTTTCAGGACCCCCCGCAGGGCGGGCAGGATCAGGCGCAGGGAGATGAAGGACACGTCCACCGAGGCGAAGTCCAGCGCGTCGGGCACCTGCTCCCGGGTCAGGTAGCGGGCGTTGGTCCGCTCCAGGGCCACCACTCTGGGATCGCTGCGGATCTTCCAGTCCAGCTTTCCGTACCCGGTGTCCACCGCGTAGACCTTCGCCGCGCCGTTTTGCAGCATGCAGTCGGAAAAGCCGCCCGTGGACGCGCCGATGTCGGCGCAGACTCTGCCCTCCAGATGAACGGGGAATACCTTCATGGCCTTCTCCAGCTTCAGCCCGCCCCGGCTCACATAGGGGATGGCCTTCCCCCGCACCTCGATCTGCGCGTCCTCCGCAACGGAGGCCCCCGCCTTGTCCACCCGCTGTCCGTTGACAAAGACCAGGCCGCTCATAATGGTGGCCTGGGCCTTCTGCCGGCTCTCAAAATATCCCTGTTCCGTCAGCAGCACATCCAGTCTCTTTTTTGCCATGCCGCAGGACCTCCTCCGCACGTTTTGTCAGTTGTTCCGCCCGCAGTCCGCACAGCTGGCGCAGCTGGTCCACGGCGCCGTGGGGAATGAAGCGGTTGCCGAGATTCTGTAAAGCAATTCCCTTTACTGGTATATTTTGCAGCAGCAGGTCGGCGGCCAGGCGCTGGCCGATGCAGTTGGAGGCGCTGCTCTCCTCCGCCACCAGAAGGCAACCCGTTTTCCGGACGGAATCCAGGATGGGGGCGGCGTCAAATGGTGTAATGCGTCCAACCTTTACAACCTCTGCTTCTATGCCCTGTTCCGCCAGCTGCGCGGCGCTCTGGAGCACCTCGTTGATGAGGGCGCCGTATCCCACCAGCGTGATATCCCTGCCGGTGCGCAGAAGGACCGTCTCCGCTCCGGCGTCGCCCTGATACGCCCCTTCGCCGCCCCGCGGATAGCGCAGGGCCACCGGCCCGGCACACTGGAACAGGGCGTAGCGGAGCATGGACGAGACCTCCGCAAAGCTGGCCGGACACAACACCGTCATCCCGGGGATGGTGTCCAGAAAGGCGGGGTCCAGGGTGCCGTGGTGGGTCTCGCCGTCGGCCCCCACCAGGCCGGCCCGGTCCACCCCAAAGACCACGTGGAGCCCCTGGATGCCCACATCGTGGACCAGCATATCATAGGCCCGCTGTAAGAACGAGGAGTACACCGCAAAGACCGGGAGCATGCCCTGTTTGGCCATGCCGGCCGCCATGGCCGCCGCGTGCCCCTCCGCGATCCCCACATCGAAAGCGCGCTCCGGAAAGCGCGTAAAGAAGTCCTGGAGCCCGGTCCCGGGGACCATGGCGGCCGAGATGGCGCATACCCGCTCATCCTCTTCCGCCAGGGCGCACATGGCCTCTCCGAAGGCCTTGGAGAAGTCACGCTTGGAGGGCTGGACCGGCTCGCCGGTCTCCAGACAGAACCGGCTCACGCCGTGGAACCGGTCCGGATTGCGCTCAGCAGGTGCATAGCCTTTTCCCTTTACAGTTCTGATGTGGAGCAGGACGGGACCATTGATCTCCTTGGCGTACTGGAGCAGCCGGGTGAGCCTGCGCACATCGTGGCCGTCCACCGGCCCCAGGTAGGTGAAGCCCATCTCCTCGAACATGCTGCACGGGAGGAGCGTCCCCTTGATCGCCGTCTTTAATTTGTGGGTGAAGCGGTAGATGTGGGCTCCGCCGGGCAGGGTCCCCATCAGCTTCCGGTAGCCCTTTTTAAAGCGCAGATACTGGGGCTTGAGCCGCTGGCGGGCCAGGTGCTCCGCCACGCCGCCCACATTTTTCGTGATGGACATGCCGTTGTCGTTGAGGATCACGATGAGGGGCTCCTTGCTGTCCCCGGCGTTGGAGAGGCCCTCATAGGCCAGGCCTCCCGTGAGCGCGCCGTCGCCGATGAGGGCCAGGACGTGGTACTTCTCCCCCATCTGCGTCCTGGCGTGGGCCATGCCCACCGCCACCGACACGGAGTCAGAGGCATGGCCCGCGATGAACGCGTCATGGACGCTCTCCGACGGCTTGGGAAAGCCGGCCAGCCCGCCAAAGGTGCGCAGGGTTTTCATCGCCTCCCTGCGTCCGGTCAGCATCTTGTGGATATAGCACTGGTGCCCCACATCGAAGAGGATGCGGTCCCGGCTGGTGTCAAAGACCCGGTGGATGGCCACCGTGATCTCCACCGCACCCAGGTTGGACCCCAGATGCCCTCCGGTCTGTGAGACGATTTGCAGCAGATCCCCCCGAAGACGGGCGCACAGCGCCTCGGCCTCGGCATCGCTGATATGATGCAGATCGGGAATGTTATCCTCGAATGTAATGATACTACCGCCTCCATATGCTCGGTGTGAGATGCACCGCGCTCTATTACTCAACAAAAATTTTCTTTTGTGGAGTAATTCGGTCAACCCCACAGCCAGACGCCGCCCAGACCGATGGCAATGCCCAGCAATCCGCCCATCAGTACCTGGAACGGCGTATGTCCCAGCAGCTCCTTGAGTTCTTTTCCGAAGAACTCCGGCCGCATTTCCTTCCAGTGATCCATCATATAATTGAGGATCTTGGCCTGCTCTCCCGCGGCCCGCCGGACATTGGACGCGTCGTACATCACGACGATGGCCACCACCGCGGCGATGGCAAAGGTGACGGAGCCGAACCCCTCCACCAGACCCACCGAGGCCGCGCAGGAACAGACAAAAGCCGAGTGGGAGCTGGGCATCCCTCCGCTGGAGAGGATGTGGCGCCAGTCCCAGCGGTGCTTGGTAATGAGCACCGTCAGGACCTTCAGCGCCTGAGCCACCGCCCAGGCCAGGATGGAGAGATTCAAAATCAGATTTCCGGTCAGAACATCGGTCACATTCTTTACGTTCATGGACAGCGCCCCGTTTCTCAGTTCTTGCGTCCCACCAGGGACTCCGCCAGCCAGCACAGGAAGGACGGATCGGGGAACGCGGAGAGGGCCTCCACCGCCCCCTGTGTCAGCGTATCCACCAGTTCCCGGCAGCTCTCCACCCCCTTGAGGGTGACAAAGGTGGTCTTTTCGTTCTCCCGGTCCGAGCCAAGGGGCTTGCCCATCAGTTCCTCGTCCCCCTCCACATCCAGAATGTCGTCCTGGATCTGAAACGCGAGGCCCAGCTTCTGGGCATAGCGCCGGACCGCGGCGCGCTGGTCCTCGCTGCCTCCAGCCAGGATGCAGCCCATCTCAGCCGCCGCAGAGATCAGAGCGCCCGTCTTGAGCTGCTGCAATTCCTCCACTTCCGCCAGGGTCAGGGCATGGCCCTCGCCGGCCACGTCCAGCACCTGTCCGCCCACCATGCCGCGGGCGCCCGCCGCCCGGGCAAGACAGCCCGCAGCGGCCACGATGCGCCCGGCGGGCAGGTCCGCGGCTTCCAGCATAGTCTCAAAGCAGGCGGTGAGCAGCCCGTCCCCGGCCAGGACCGCCGTGGCCTCGCCGTAGATCTTGTGGTTGGTGGGCCGGCCCCGGCGCAGATCGTCGTTGTCCATGCAGGGCAGATCGTCGTGGATCAGAGAATAGGTGTGAAGCATTTCCACCGCACAGGCAAAGGGCAGGGCCGTTTCCACGTCGCCCCCGCACATCCGGCAGGTCTCCAGGACCAAAACCGGGCGCAGCCGCTTCCCGCCCGCCAGGAGGCTGTACGCCATGGCGTCGTAAATATCCCCGTGGGGCTCCCGTCCCGCAAAGCACTGCCGGAGCCAGCGCTCCACCAGCTCCCGGTCCTGCTGCATGATCTCCGCGTGGGTCATACGGTCCCCTCCCTGTCCATGGGCTCCTCCACCGGAGCGCCGTCCGGCCCGGCGGTGAGCTTACGGACCTTCTGCTCCGCCCGGTCCAGCATGGTCGTGCATTTTTTCATGAGCGCCGTCCCCTCCTCAAAGAGGGTCATGGATTCCTCCAGCGGCGCGTCGCCCTGCTCCAGCTGGCGGACGATCTCCTCCAGCCGGGCGGCGGCCTGTTCAAAGGTCAGCTTTTTTTCCGCCATTGCGTTACTCCTTTTATATGCGTGGTCTGCTCCACCCGGCAGTCGATGGCGCCGTCCGCCACCGTCAGCGACAGCCGCTGTCCCGGCTCCACCGCCCGGCTGGAGCGAATGATATGCCCATCCTCCGCCTTGGGGATGGCATAGCCGCGGCCCAGCACCTTCAGCGGGCTCATGGCGTCCAGGGCCGCGGCCAGCCGGGCCAGACGCTCCCGCCCGCCGCTCAGGCCGGACGAAAGGCCGTGCCCCAGCCGCTCCCCCTGATAGCCCAGCCAGGTCCGGCGGTCGGTAAGGCACGCCATGGGGTCTTGGAGGACCCGGCGCTCGGCCGTGCGCTCCAGCCGGGTGCGGGAGCGCTCCAGGCTGCGCTCTATGGCGCGGTTCATGCGCCGCTCCAGCTGAAAGAGGGCGGCGTACACGTCGTTTTGATCCGGGACCGCCAGCTCCGCCCCGTTGGAGGGCGTGGCCGCCCGCATGTCCGCCACGAAATCCGCGATGGTCACGTCTGGCTCGTGCCCAACGGCGGAGATCACCGGGATCTCCGAGGCGGAAATGCTCCGGGCCACCTCCTCATCGTTGAAGGCCCACAGGTCCTCCATGGAGCCGCCGCCCCGGCCGGTGATGATGAGGTCGGCCACCCGGTGGCGGTTGGCCCAGGCCAGCGCGGCGCAGATCTCGCCGGGGGCCTCGCTCCCCTGCACCCGCACCGGGAGGACCGCCACCTCGGCCATGGGCCAGCGGGCGTTCAGGATGCGCAGCATGTCCCGCACCGCCGCCCCGGCGGGCGAGGTGATGAGGGCGATTTTCCCGGGAAATCTGGGCAGCGGCTTTTTCCGGGCAGGGTCGAAGAGCCCCTCCCGGTAGAGCTTTTCCTTACACTGCTCAAAGGCCATGTGAAGATCGCCCACGCCGTCCGCCGTCAGCTGGCTGCAATAGAGCTGGTACTGCCCGTCCCGGGGAAATACCGTGACGCGGCCGCAGGCGATGACCTTCATGCCGTTCTGGGGCCGGAAGCGCAGGCTGGCCGCCTCCCGCCGGAAGAGGACGCACCGGATGGCCCCCTCCGCGTCCTTCAGGGAAAAATAGTGGTGGCCCGACGGGTAGAGCTTATAGTTGGAGATCTCTCCCCGAATAAAAACGCCGGACAGAAGCCTGTCGCCGTCCAGCATGCTCTTGATATACTGGTTGACCTGGGTCACGGTATAGACCGGCGTCCCGCTCACGGCGCATCCCCTCCGTTCCGCAGCCGGTGGGCCAGGATGGCCACGCCCATGGCGTTGTCGGTGGAATAGCGGGGCTCGGCAAAGGCGGCCTGACAGGCGCGGGTCATCCCATCCCGCAGGATGCGGTTGGAGGCCACTCCGCCCGAGCAGAGCACGGGCAGGCCGGGATAGGCCTTCTGGGCCTCCAGCGTCGCGCGGCGCACCACGTCGGAGACGGTGTTCAGGACGAAACGGGCGATGTCGGCCGCCTCTCTTCCCTCTTCCGCCATGGCGCGGCTCTTGTTCTCCATCCCCGAGAGGGAGAAGGTCAGGCCGCTCAGGCGCACGGGGAACCGCTCCTTGCTCTCCGAGGCGGCGGCCAGGGCGTCCAGCCCCCTCCCCGCCGGGAACGGAAGGCCCAGCAGCACCCCGGTCCGGTCGATGAGCTGTCCGGCCGAGATGTCGCTGGTGCCGCCCAGCTTTTCCGCGCGGACGTTGGCCCCGTCGGGGACCACATGGAGCAGCTCCGTGGTGCCGCCGGAGAGATGCCACGCCAGAAAGGGCCTGTCCAGCAGTTCCATCCGCCCGGCCGACCACGCTGCGGCCGCCAGGTGACCCTGCTGGTGGGAGACGGCGTAGAACGGGACCCCCAGGGTATCCGCCAGGGCCCGCCCCTGTCCCTCGCCGGCCAGAAAGCAGGGCATGTAGGAGCCCTCCACCGCCCGGGGGCGGGTGCTGGCCGCCACGGCGGCGATGTCGTGCAGCTCCCCCTGCTCCCGCAGGGCGGCAAAGAGGGCGGGCAGACGCTTGACGTGCTGAAAGAGCGCGTCGCTCTGCCGCAGGCCCAGGGAGCCCTCCGCCACCTCCAAAAGCCGTCCGGCATTGGTCCCGCCCGTCCCGTCAAAGACGGCCGCCGAGGTGGTATAGTTGCTGGTATCCAGCCCCAGGCAGCGCAGCGTGCTCATCCTTCCGCGCCGTCCTTGCCGGCGGGAGCGGCCCCCCGCTCGGGCGGGCACTCGCTGCGGACAAAGGAGCCCAGGATGCCGTTGACAAAGGAGACCACCTCGGGCTCCAGATAGTGCTTGGCCATCTGCACGGCCTCGTTGATGGCCGCGGCATTGGGAATATCCTGCATATAGAGGATCTCATACATGGCCACGCGCATGATGGAGACGGCCACGCGGGGGATGCGGGCGTACTTCCAGCCGATGGCATAGCGGGAGATATATTCGTCCAGCTCGGGGCAGTGGTCGTATACGCCCTTCACCAGTGTGCGGATGTAGGCGCGCTGCCTGTCGTCTGGAAACTCCGCGTACAGCGGCTCTTCCTCCCCGATCTGGGCAAAGACCGGCTGGGTCAGCATGTGTTCCAGCAGCTCGTCGGCAGTCTCGTTGGAAAATCCAAGCTCAAAGGAGAAGTGCACCGCGATTTCCCGGGCATTGGTTCTGGTCATTCGTGATTCCTCCAATCCGGGCGCCTGGCCCGGTAAATAAAGTTTCGGTTCATATCCATAATATCCATTCTATTATACACAGGAACCCTCAAAAAGAAAACCCTTTCTTTTCCTCGGACGCAGAAAAACACGCGGGAGAGATCCTGGGATCTCACCCGCGTGTCTTTGCTCTGGATTCAGGCCTTCTTCAGCTCCCGCTCAAAAGCGATGCCGCCCACATTGATGTTGACGCACTCCACGTGCAGTCCGCTGGTATTTCCGATGGCGCTGAACACGGCCTCCTGCACGGCCTTGGCCACCTCGGGGATGGTATAGCCGTATTTCAGGAAGATGGAGACCTCTACGCTGACGCTGGACTCATTCACAGCGATATGGACGCCCTTGGACAGGTTCTTTTTGCCCAGAAGCTCGGCCAGGTCGGAGCCCAGATTGGGGGCCAGGCTGGCCACGCCCTCGGTCTCCAGGGCGGCGGCGGCGGCAATGACAGCCAGGACTTCCTCCGATATATGGATATTTCCCAGCTCGTCCGGACGGGAAACGTATTCTCTTGCATCGGCCATTGCAGGTCACGCTCCTTTTTTGTACAACTCCAAAGTTGCTGTTCTTTTTGGTATTGTACCACAGAAGCCGGAAAATACCAACAAATTTTTTTGAGCCTGCGCCGGCGCTTTAGGGCTCCGCCTCGATGATCTTGATCTGGCTGGCCGCCAGGCCGGTCTCCCCGGTGACGATCTCCGTGATCCGGGCCACGTCGGCGTCGGTGATGCCCTCCTCCGTGGCGGCCACGACGATGCTGGCGCTGTTCTCGTTGAGGAAGGCCACGCAGTCGGTATATCCCTTGGCGGTGACCAGGTTTTCGACCTGGGCCTCGGAGACGGTGAAGTCTGCCATGGTCTCGATCGCGGCGGTCATCTCCTGCTTCATGGTCTCATCCGCGCTCTCGCTCTCCGCCGACTGCTGGAGAATGGACAGCGCGCTGTCCCGGGCCTGCTGGCGGTTGAGCCGGGCCGAGGCAAAATATCCGCTCTCGTCCCCGCTTCCGGTGGGGGCGGCGCTGGCGCTGGGGGCCGGCGCGGCGCTGTGCTCCGCGTCCCCCTTCGTTCCGCCCGCCAGCAGGGGGTCTGTGGTCTGTCCGCCCACCAGCGCCGCCTGCCCCAGGACCTTTCCCGCACCCGCGCTCTCCCCCTGGTTATAGGACCAGTTCAGATAGACCGCCACGCATACAAAGAGGACGATGGCGGCCACCACCGCATTTCGTTTCCACAGCTTCATACTCATTTTCCTCACTTTCCATTACAAATCGAGATTTTATCGGAACCCAGCCCCGTCAGGGCGGAAACCGCCTCCACCAGTGAGAGCCGCACCTTCGGATCTCCGCCCCCTGAGCATACCACCAGCGCGCCCCGGAATCGGGGCGAAATCTGCTGTACGGGGACCGCTTCCTCCGTCCCGCTGCCCCGGGAGAGGACCACGGCGCTCTCCTCTTCGCTCCGGGATTGGGCGTCCACCTCCGATTTCCGGTCCTCCGCCCAGATCTGCTTGGCCCCGGCCTCCACCGTGAGCACCACGGTCACATCCCCCGCCCCTTCGATCCGGGAGAGAGCCTGCTCCAGCCGGTCCTCCAGCTCCGCGGTGGTATCCAGGCCCGCCGCCGTTCCGGCTCCGGAGGACGGCGCGCCTCCCTTCTCCTCCCCGCCGGGCAGGAGCAGAAGCAGCACGCCCGCCAGGATCACCAGCAGCACATAGCGGTATTTGCTCAGCAGGCCGGGGACCCGCTTCCCCCAGCCCGCGACGTCCAGCTCTCTCATGTCGCTCCCTCCGCTTCCTGATAAATCTGACGTTCTTCCGGAATCGCAAAATCCGCCTCGATGCGCCGGGTGAGCGCCTGGCGCTGCTGCTGGGTGAGCGCGCCCGCCACGGTGACCCGGTATGGAACGGGATAGCCGTCCTCGCCCGCCCGGGCCTCCACCGCGATCGAACCTTGAATGCCAAGGGCGGCCGCCTTGTCCGAAATATATGCGCCGGCCTCCTCCTCTATGAGTTCTTTGAACACATCTCCGCCGCTGTTCTGAAAGGCCTCGACCTGCTCCACCGGGAGATGGTATTCACTCAGCGCCCGGGAGAGGGCGTCCTGGTCCAGCGTCAGCACGGGACCCAGGGCGGCCAGCAGCAGGACCAGTCCGCCGGTCAGCCGTCCCACCCGGCGGACGGCGCCGCCGGGCATCAGGCTCTGCGCCGCCGCCACCAGCAGGGCCGCGGCGGTCAGGCCCAGAAGCCAGGTTTTGATCCAAGCCAGCACGGCTATCCTCCTCCCATGGTGACCGTGATGGCCGAGACCAGCGACACCAGCAGCAAAAGCGCGCTGGCTCCGGTCATCCCCAGCACCAGTCCAAAGGCGCCGCCGATCCGGTCGATGAGCGCGGACATCCGTCCGCCCGACACGGTAGCGGCCAGCGCCGCCGTCAATTTGTAGACCAGGTAGTGGACCCCCAGCTGTAAGAAGGGCACCACGCACAGGGCCAGCACCCCCAGCATGCCGAAGACCCCCACCGTATTGCGCAAAATACCCGCCCCGGCTAAAACCGTCTCGGCCGCGTCGGAGAGGATGCCCCCCACCACCGGGACCATGCCAGAGATGGTCAGCTTGGCCGCCTTGAGCGTCATGGCGTCGGCGCTTCCGGCGATGACGCCGCTCACCGTCAGATACCCCACAAAGGTCAGCAGCACCCCGGTCAGAATGGACCGCACCGCCCATTTCAGAAGGTCGGCCACCCGTTTGAGCCCCTCGTTTCCCAGCGCGGCATAGGCGGTGCAGGCCGCCACATAGGCGTATACCATCTGCAGAAGGAGCCGCTCGATCAGGGTGAGGAGCACATCGGAGAAGAGCATCGTGGCCAACTGGCGGGCCGCCGCGCCCCCCGGCGCGCCGCTGGCGGCCGCGGCCGCCGTGATGGTGGGGAGCAGCACCTTGGAAAAGCCCCCCATCTGCTCCAGCGCCTCCCGGCCCATGCCCACCAGGGCGTGAACGTCGGCCACCGCCACCGCGGTCACCGCCAGAGCGCCCACCAGGGCCCCGGCATCCAGCTCGCCCGATGAGCCCACGCTCTTGGAGAGCTCCTCCACCAGGGCACACAGCACCACCACCGCCAGCAGCAGCACGCCGCTGCGCACCGCCTTGCGGAGAATGCCGGGCACCGCGCCGCTCCCGGTATCCAGGATTTTCGTCAGCCCCTCATTGAGGTCCACCCCCTCCGAGAGATCCAGGCCGGAGAGCTCGGAGGACGCGGCGTCCTGGAGCTCGTCCAGCTCCAGTGCGGCCGCCTGCTGCTCCAGCACCTCCTCCGTGTCGGCCGCCCGGGCCGCCGGAAGCAGGGAGAACAGTAGGGTCAGACAGAACACCGTCACCAGCAGCTTTAAAAGAGCCCGCTCAGCGTGTCCAGCACGGAGCGCAGCAGCGGGACCGACACGCACAGCGCCATGGCGGCGCCCGCCGTCTCCACAAAGGAGGCGATGCCCCCCTCCCCCGCGTCCCGGCACAGCTCGGCGGTGATCTTGGTGAGAATAGAGATCCCCACCGTCTTGAGCACCGGGGAGAGCACCGCCGGAGAGAGCCCGGCCAGCTCGCTCAGGCTGTCCAGCAGCATCCCCAGACCGGACAGCGCCCGGAAGGCCATCCCCAGAATGAGGGCGCCCGCCGCCAGAGCCAGGACCAGCCCCAGCTCCCGCACCTGCTTTTTGACCACGCAGGCGCACAGGGCAGCCGTGATGGCCAGGGCTGCCACCTTTACCATATCGTCCATGGGCCATCACAGTCCAAACAGGGTCTTGACCAGGTCGAAGAGGGCGCTGATCTGCTGCACCACCAGCATCAGCACCACCACCAGACCGGTCAGGGTCACCATGGTCGCCTGCTCGTCCCGCCCGGAGCGGATGAGCACCTGGTTGAGCACCGAGACCAAAATGCCGATGGCCGCGATTTTAAAGATCAAATCCACATCCATGCAGTTCTACTTCCTCTCTCCCCGTCAAAGCAGCAGGATGACAAAAAAGGCTCCCGCCGTCACCCCCAACGCTCCATAGAGCCTCCCGTGGCTGTCCCGCTCCCGTTCCGCGCCCTCCAGCTGATGGGAAAGGCGCAGGCGGGCCTGTCCCACGGCCTGCCCCTGTCCATCTCCGTCAAAACGGCCCAGCACCTGGCCCAGCTCGGCCAGGATGGCCCGGTCTTCTCCCCGCAGGTCGGGAAGGCTCTCCTCCACCGCAGCGGTCCAGATCTGCCCCAGACTCTCCTCGCCCAGGCGGTCCAGGCCCCCGAGGCACCGAGCGAACAGGGGCCGGGCGGGGAGGGGCGTGCGCCGGGACAGCTCGTCCAGCAATTCCGGGATGGGGGTCAGGCGGAAGGAGAGCTCCCGCTCCATCAGCTCCAGCGCCGTGACCATGGCCCGCAGCTCACTCACCCGGCGGCCCAGCTGAGCCGCCGCCCCAAAGCCGATGGCCCCGGTCCCCGCGGTCACCAGCGCCGCGCCCAACAGACTCAGCATAGCCCGTCCCCCAGGGGGAGCACCTCATAGCTGCGCCCCGACCCGTTGCGCCGGATCAAAATGAGCTGCTGAAAGATATTCCGTTCCAGCATCTCCCGGTACAGGGGGCGGCGGCGCAGGTCCTCCACCCCGCTGCCGTGGGCGGTGGCCAGAAGGGACACGCCGCAGTTGGCCGCGTGTTCCAGCGCCGCCACATCCGCCGGCGCGGTGATCTCATCCACCGCCAGCACCTGGGGGTTCATCCCCCGCAGGAGCATCATCAGCGCCTCGGCCTTGGGACATCCCTCCAGCACGTCGGTATGGCGGCCCACATCCAGCTGCGGGACTCCATCCCACAGGGCGGCCAGCTCGCTGCGCTCGTCGGCCACGCCCACCCGTACCGCCCCGCCGCCCTCTCCGTCGGAGAGGGCGCGGATCAGGTCCCGCAGCAGCGTGGTCTTTCCCCCGCCGGGCGGCGAGAGGATGAGAGTGCCCTTTACGCCCTGCCCGTCCCGCACCTGGTCCAGCACGTCCCGCGCCGCGCCGGGGACCGACCGGGCCACCCGGATGCACAGGGACGAGAGCTGCCGCAGGTTATGTATCGCGCCCTCCCGCATGACCGCCGTCCCACACAGGCCGATGCGGTGGCCGCCCCGGACGGTGACGAATCCGTTCTGGACCCGGTCCAGGGCCGTGTGGGCCGAGGCGCGGGTGGCCACCTCCAGGATCAGGGAGAGGTCTCCCGGACGGACCGCCTCCTCCGCGCCCGGTACGCCCCGCTCCCCGGCGGGGCCGGAGACCGTCACAGGCTGTCCCGCCCGGAGGCGGATCTCCTCAATGCGGGCCTGGTCTCTCTGCGGAAGCCGCTCCAGCGGGTTGCGCAGCCACGCCGGAAGCAGCGCCGCCGTCTGAGCAAACCGCCCGGCCGGGCCCTGTTGATGCTGTGCCGCCATCTTATTCACGCTCCTTGCTTTGGAATCCGGTTCTGGCACATTCTATGAGGAGCCGCCGCCGCTTATGACGGCCTGTCCGGATTTTTTCCCTTCCCGGAGGGGGAAATAGAAACAAACCGTAAATTTTCCGGAATAGAGGTGTCAGTCCCGCTAAAATATGGTATGATAAAGTACTGACCTCTGTGAGAGCCTAAGAGGACGGTTGGATTTTTCCATCCGCGCCTCTCCGGGGCTCCCAAAGAAAGGAATGGTGGCCTATGGCCGAATTGACACGAAGCGAACTGTTTCCCGGCGTCCATCTGACGGCGGTCCATACCGAAAAATTCAAGTCCTGCGTTCTGGGGGCGTCTTTCCTGGTTCCGCTGGACCGGACGACGGCGGCCTGCAACGCCCTGCTCCCCTCGGTCCTCCGCCGGGGCGCCGAGGCGCACCCCGACATGGAGTCCCTGTCCGCCGCGCTGGACGAGCTGTACGGCGGCTCCATCGAACCGGTGGTCCGCACCCGGGGCGAGGTCCAGTGCGTGGGCTTCCTGGGCAGCTTTCTGGACGACGCCTACACCCTGGACGGCTCGGCCATCCTCGAGAAGGCCGCCGCCCTGCTGGGGGAGCTCCTGCTCCGTCCCTGCACGGAGCAGGGGGTATTCCGCTGCGACTATACCGACCGTGAGCGGCAGAACCTGATCGACCGCATCCGCGCCCAGGTCAACGACAAGCGCAGCTACGCCCTCCTGCGGCTCAAGCGGGAGATGTGCGCTGGAGAGCCCTTCGGGGTGGACCGCCTGGGCGATGAGGCCTCCGCCCGGGCCATCACGCCGGAGAGCCTCTGGGCGCGCTATCAGGAGCTCCTGCACACCGCGCCCATGGAACTCTATTACTGCGGCTCGGCCCGGCCGGAGCGGGTGGCCGACGCCCTGCGCGCCGCCCTCTGGCAGCTCCCCACCGGCGGAGCGCGCGCCCCCCTGCCCCGGCCCGTTGCCAAGGAGGCGCCCGCCCAGCCCCGTACGGTGGTGGAGTCCCTGGACGTCACCCAGGGCAAGCTGACCATGGGCCTGCGCACCGGCTGCGCGGTGTGGAGCGGGGACTACCCCGCCCTGCTGCTGGCCAACGCCGTCTTCGGCGGCACCACCACCTCCCGCCTCTTCCTGCATGTGCGGGAAAAGCTGTCTTTGTGCTACTATGCCAGCTCCCAGCTGGAGAAGCTCAAGGGCGTGATGCTGGTCTCCTCCGGCGTGGAGTTTGACAAGGTGGACCAGGCCCGGGAGGAGATCCTGGCCCAGCTGGCCGCCTGTCAGCGGGGCGAGTTTGAGGACTGGGAGCTGGAGGGGGCCCGCCGCTCGGTGGTCAGCGCCCTCCACAGCGCCATGGACGCCCAGGCCCGGCTGGAGGATTTCTGGCTGGGACAGGCGGTGGCCGGCCTCACCGAGGACCCGGAGGCCCTGGCCCGCCGGGTGGAGAACGTCACCCGGGAGCAGGTGGCGGCGGCCTTCTCCTCCCTTCAGCTGGACACCATCTATTTCCTGAAAGGTAGAGAGGCGTGATGCACATGGAAAAAACGATCTATTCCCGGGTGGGAGAGACCCTCTTCCACACCCGGCTCGAGAACGGCCTGCCCATTTATGTGAATGTAAAGCCCGGCTTCCGCAAGGCCTTCGCCTTCTTCGCCACCAACTACGGCGGGATGGATCTGCGCTTTCAGCTGGACGGGGCCTGGCAGGACACCCCCGCCGGCGTGGCCCATTTTCTGGAGCATAAAATGTTCGATACCAAGGAGGGCAACGCCCTTCAGGATCTGGCGTCCAACGGCGCCTCCCCCAACGCCTTCACCAGCTCGGCCATCACCGGGTACTATTTTGAGTGCACCGAACAGTTTGAGGCGAATCTGAAGACCCTCCTTTCCTTTGTATCAGTCCCCTGGTTCACCCCCGAGAGCGTGGAGAAGGAGCAGGGCATCATCGGCCAGGAGATCCAGATGATCGAGGACGACCCGGAGTGGCAGGTGTTCATCCACCTGCTCTCCGGCCTGTATGAGCACCATCCCATCCGGGTTTCGGTGGCGGGCAGCCGGGAGTCCATCTCCCACATCACCGCCGACACCCTCTACGCCTGCCACAAGGCCTTCTATAACCCCGCCAACATGGTGCTGTGCGTGGCGGGAGATGTGGACCCGGAGCAGGTGGAGCGCCTCGCCAGGGAGATCCTCCCCAGGGATGGGCTCTCCGACATCCCACGGGATTACGGCGGGCCGGAGCCCGCCCACGCGGCCCAGTCCGTGCAGGAGCTGCGCATGGAGGTCTCCACCCCCATCTTCCAGCTGGGCTTTAAGGCCGACCCCCTCCCCCAGGGGCCGGAGCACCTGCGGGGAGAGCTGATCGGGGTCCTGGTCAGCGAAGTGCTGGCCGGCACCTCCAGCCCCCTCTATGCCCGCCTCTACCGGGAGGGGCTCATCAACAAGAATTTCGGCAGCAGCTTTGAGGCCTATCCGGGCTGCGCCTTCCTGGCCGCGGGCGGCGAGAGCCGCTCTCCCGAGGCCGTGCGGGACGCCCTTCTGGAGGAGGCCCGCCGCCTGAGCGAGGAGGGGGTGGACGAGGCCCTCTTCCTGCGGCTGAAAAAGGCTCTCTACGGCGCCATGGTCCGGAGCCTCAACTCCTTTGAGCACGTCTGCATCGAGCAGGCCCAGAGCCACTTTGCGGGCGTGGATTACCTGGACTTCCCCGCTGTGTTTGACTCCATCGGCAAGGTCGACGTGGAGGAGGCGCTGCGCACCTGGTGTGTCCCTGCCCGCTCCACCCTGGCCGTGGTCCGGCCCAAGGAGGAAGCGCAGGCATGAGTCAGATCGTCACATTCCCGGGATTGGGGCTCTCCTTTGACCTCAATCCCATTCCCTTCTCCATCTTCGGCTGGCCCATCCACTGGTACGGGATCATCATCGCCGCGGGCTTTCTCCTGGCGGTGGCCTACTGTACCCGGGCCAGCAAGCGCTTCGGCATCCAGGAGGACGACCTGCTGGACATGCTGTTCTTTGCCGTTCCTCTGGGCATCCTGGGGGCGCGGCTCTACTACATCATCTTCTATCTGGACCTGTTCCGCACCGCCGACGGCTCCCTGGACTTTGCAAAAATGGTCCGGATCTGGGACGGGGGACTGGCCATCTACGGCGGCGTGATCGCCGCGGCCCTCACCCTTCTGGTCTTCTGCCGGAAACGGCGCATTCCCTTCCTGGCCTTCGCGGACCTGGGCGTGTTCGGACTGCTCATCGGGCAGGCGGTGGGCCGCTGGGGCAACTTCGTCAATGTGGAAGCCTATGGCAGCGAGACCACCCTTCCCTGGCGCATGGGGATCACCGAGGTGGTCCACGGCGTGGAGGTCTACAAGGAGGTCCACCCCACCTTTCTCTATGAGTCCCTCTGGAATCTGGTGGGACTGGTCCTGCTCATTCTCATTGCCCGGAATTGGCGCAGGTTCGACGGGCAGATGTTTTACAGCTACCTGGCCTGGTACGGCGTGGGCCGGGGGATGATCGAGGGCCTGCGCACCGACAGCCTCTATTTCTTCGGCACCGGGATCCGGGTCTCCCAGATGCTGGGCTTTGCCTCCGCGCTGGTGGGCATCGCCCTGCTGGTCTGGAATCTGAAGGCGCGCCGGCATACCCCGGAGGAGCTGTGGGTCAACCGCTCCGCCGCGGCCAAAGACGCCGGGGAGGACGGCCATGGCGGAGATCGATGAAAACGCCGCCCGGGAGGTCCGCTCCTGGGCGCGCGGCAAAACCGGCCGGCTGGAGGTCCGCCCGGGGCTGGCCGTACTCCTAGTGGAGGACGGCTGGGACAGCCGCGCCTTCTCCGCCCAGCTGGAGCGCGAGGGAGCGGAATGCGGCATCTACTGCGAGCGCTACACCTTTCCCGCCCCGCTGGGGGAAGAGGCCGAAGCGCTCCTTCCCCTTCTGGAAGCGCGCGGCGGCCTTCACTGGGCGGTGCTCCTCCGGCGGGAGGGGCTGGATCTGAGCGGCTGTCTCTCCGCCTCCCTTCTGGAGCGGCTGGAGGGCTGGGGCATCCTGCCCGAGACCATCGCCCGCCTGACGCCGGGAGCGGCGCTCTTCCGCGCCCTTCTGCTGGCCGGGACGGCAGAGCGCGCGCATCTCAGCCGCTGAGAGAAGCAAGCGACATTTCAGGGGAGCGGCACGGTGTGCTTTCACCGTGCCGCTCCCCTTTTTCAGACATGCGTATGGACCGGAGATCTTCCCGCCCCATCGAAAACGCATCCACTTATTCTTTTTTCCCCGGATCCTTTTCATAGAGCACCAAGTTCAGATCTGGATCACAGACCGCCAGAAAAATATCTTTGGCGGAGCGCACATGACGCTCCTTTAACCGCTTGTCCAGCCAGGTCAGATTCAGCCCCATGCGCTTCAGGTTGTCCTCCAGGATCCGGCCGTCCATGATAAGCTCCGTGAACAGCTGCTCCTGCTTGGGGGACAAATTCATATCGCTGGGAATCACAGGGCGCTGGCTGCTCACCGGCAGGATGGTGAGCCTTCCGTTGTATTCGAAAACAGCGGTCTGGATGCCCGTGAGGTCAAAATATCCCTGCTGCCGGCACATGACCATAAATTCGCTCAGATCCAGCTTGGCTTTTTTGAGATTTTTTCGGTAGATCTTCCCTCGATCCATCAGAATGGTCGGCGTGCCGTTGAGGTACTTGCGGGCTCTCGGAACGCGGTCGGACAGGGCGCTCAGCAGCACGGTAACCGCTCCATATATGACCATGGCGACCAGCGGCTTCCACGGCTCTTCCAGTTCGGTGGCCATTTCTGCCGCGATGGAGCCGACGGTAATTCCGGTAATGTAGTCGAAAAAATCCAGCTGGGCAATCTGCTTGTGTCCGATCAGCTTGGCAATCAGAAACAGCGCTCCAAACGATCCAAATGAGGTGAGGCAGAGAATCAAGAAGTTCATAAAATACCTCCTTTTTTCTAGTTTAACCACACCTTCGGCAAATATCCTTCCAACACATCGGTACATATGGAAGTAATAAAATAGAACGATTGATGATTGAGATAATATAGATTATAAAAAGGGATTTAGAACTGCGATAAGTCTTTAACAAATAAGATGATTTTGCAAAGAAAGAGTGCTATACTGAAAAAATTGGAAGTTAAAGGAGATTTTTGAGAATGGTGATTGAAACAAAACGCTTGAAAATCATTGCTCTTACACGAGAACAGCTTGAAATGTTAGTGGATAATATTTCGGAATTTGAGAAAAGGCTAAACTGTTCATATCAGGGCGAGAAAATAGAGGGGATTTTCAAAAATATTCTTTATGAGCAGAGTTTAAAAATCGAAACAAATAGCGATGCGTATTTGTGGCTGACATTTTGGCTGATTGTCAAAAAAGACGATAATATTGCAGTTGGTATGATTGATTTTAAAAATATCCCGAATGAGAATAGAGAAGTTGAGATTGGGTATGGTTTGGGAAAAACACATGAACATTTGGGGTATATGACAGAAGCTGTTGAAGCATTTTGCGCATGGGGGAAAATGCAAGCAAGTGTAAATCATATTATTGCAGAAACAGAAATAGACAACTTTTCCTCTCAACGTGTTTTGCAAAGAAACGGTTTTATTGAATACTTTAGGGATAAGACAATTTGGTGGAAATTGTAACAAATATCAGTTTAAAAAGATCGAACCGACACATCAGAATCAGTTCGCTCTTTTAAATCAATCATGAAAATACTGCAAAATCACCGCCACAAGGAGCCTTATCCCTTCAAAACAAGCAATTTCAGGCATTCCAAGCCGCAAGCGGACTGTTATCACAAAGCGTCCCGCAGCCGATGTAAGTTTTCACCGGGATCGGCCTTGCTGGTTCTCCGGTAAGCCGGAAGTTAAGAGTGCTTCCCAACTGTTTTCCGACATCCCTTCCGAAACGGAGATGGAGCAGGCATAATCCCCATCCCTCCAGACCGCCAAGGCGTAGGTCCCGCCGTTGCCCTTTAAGGTTACAAGCGTATCGCCTACGAAAATCTTTGTTTCGGTCTCATATGCGTTATAATCCCCGCTTACGTCCTCCGAACCAGTTCCCTTGCGGTAAACGGCGGCTTGTCCCCCGCCGCTGTAAACGATTTGGGCCAATTCCTGCCAATAGGCGGTGTAGGTGGTTTCCTCCACCTGGAAAGGCAGACTGTTCCATTCGTTGACCGCAAAGCCGACCCGTTCGGCCAACTCCTCCACCGAAGAAACTTGCACGATACCGTCTCCGGGAGAGAGAACAACAGGCTCCTCCGGGCTTTGGAACAGGCCGGGCAGGGTCAACGCTCCAACCAACACCATGGCAAGACAAGCCGCTGCTGCCGCAATCCGCCTGACATAAGGGAATCGCATAACCTTTCGGGAGGGCTCCTTTTCCATATCCGCCAAAGTCTCATATTCAGCGAACGGGTTGGGCGGCTGAAGTTTGGAATCATTGACGTTGCCGCAGGCGGCCAAAGACAGGGCCATGACTGCGCTCAGGCCCAGGGCGATCATTTTGTTCCGTTTCATTGTGATGTTTCCTCCAATTTGTTGTAATGTTGAGCGGCTCTCCTGCCGTCCTGCCCTATATACAACTGAGGAAACAGAAATGTTGCACGAACCGATAAAAAGTTATTTAACTTAAAAAGAGAGCGAACTGACGCATCAGAGTCAGTTCGCTCTCTTTTTGTAAATTTTGAAAAAGTGCTGCCAAATTGGTTGCTATGGAGGGCATTTCCCCCTCAAAAGTCCCGTTATTCCGGGCCTTAAGAAATCATTCCCACTCGATGGTCCCGCTGGGCTTGGGCGTCAGATCGTAGAGCACCCGGTTGACCCCCTTGACCTCCGAGGTGATGCGCTGAGTGATCTTCTGCAACAGCGCAAAGGGCACGTCCTCCACGGTGGCGGTCATGGCATCCACGGTATTGACCGCCCGCAGGATCACCGGCCAGTCAAAGGTGCGCACATTGTCCCGCACGCCCACCGACTTGAAGTCGGGCACCACGGTGAAATACTGCCACACCCTGCCCTGGAGGCCCGCCTTGGCAAACTCCTCCCGCAGGATGGCATCGCTCTCCCGGACCGCCTCCAGCCGGTCCCTGGTGATGGCGCCCAGGCAGCGCACCCCCAGACCAGGCCCCGGGAAGGGCTGGCGGTATACCATGGAGTCGGGCAGGCCCAGCGCCACGCCGCAGGCGCGCACTTCGTCCTTGAAGAGCATCTTCAGGGGCTCCACCAGCTCAAACTTCAGGTCCTCCGGCAGTCCGCCCACATTGTGGTGGCTCTTGACCGCCTTCACGGTCTTGGTGCCCGACTCGATGATGTCCGGATAGATGGTCCCCTGGGCCAGGAAGTCGATGCCGTCCAGCTTGCGGGCCTCCTCCTCAAAGACCCGGATGAACTCCCCGCCGATGATCTTCCGCTTTTCCTCGGGGTCGGCCACACCGGCCAGCTTGTCCAGGAAACGGTCCACCGCGTCCACATAGATCAGATTTGCGTCCATCTGGTGGCGGAATACCTCCACCACCTGCTCCGGCTCCCCCTTGCGCAGCAGGCCGTGGTTCACGTGGACGCAGGTCAGCTGCTTGCCGATGGCTTTGATGAGCAGCGCCGCCACCACCGAGGAGTCCACCCCGCCGGAGAGGGCCAGCAGGACCTTCCTGTCCCCCACCTGCCGGCGGATGCGCTCCACCTGGTCGGCGATGAAGTTCTCCATATTCCAGTTGGCCTGGGCGCCGCAGATCCCAAAGACAAAGTTGGACAAGGCCGCCTTCCGCTCCTCCGGATCGGCAGGCCAGGGGGCGTCTCCCCCGTGACCGGCCAGCAGGACCGGGACGGGGGCGTTGTAGATCTCCTTGGAGACGTCGATCTCCACGCCGTCCACTATGCGGTTGGGGCCGCCGTTTAGGATCACGCCCTTCACATTGGGAAGCGCGGCCAGCTCCTCCCCCGTGATATCGTGCGGGTGGATCTCACTGTACACGCCAAGGGCACGGATCTCCCGGGCCAGGCGAGGGTTCTCTTCACTGCCCAGATCCAGAATGACGATCATATCCTGCTTCATCGCAGTCCCTCCTATGTCAGATTCTGGTCTTATCCTACCATACCGGCGCGCGGGCCGCAAGGGATTTGGAGGAATTGTCCCTTATCGCGCCCGGCGGTCCAGCGCCATGCGTACCCGGCGGCCCACCAGCAGGGCCAGGGCGATCTTGATGGCGTCCGGGATCACAAAGGGAACCACGCACAGCCCCAGCGCCGCCGAGAGGCTCATGGGTCCGGAGGTCCGGGTGTATACCGCCAGAAACCAGGCCGTCCCAAATGCATAGCAGACCGCCAGACCCAGCGCCATGGACAGCGCCAGGACCCAGCCCCGGCGGCCCAGGAGCCGCTCCATCCCCCACACGGTCAGGGCAGAGCCCAGAAATCCCAGAATATAACCTCCCGTGGCCCCCAGCAGAGCGCCGGCCCCTCCTTTGAATCCCGCAAAGACCGGCAGGCCCACCATGCCCATCAGCAGATAGACGGCCACCGCCGCGCTCCCCCGCTTTCCGCCCAGGATGGCCACCGCCGCAAACACACCGAAGGTCTGCAAGGTAAACGGGACCGCCGCTGGAATGGAGATCCAGGCGCACAGCGCGATCACCGCCGCCATCAGCGCGCACTCGGCCAGCGCCCGGGTCCCGCCTCTCGAAACCGCTCTTGTATCCATTTTTGTTCCTCCTGTCTTTGGTATCGTCCATGATTCTGGTTGGAACTTTACCATATCCCGTCCCTATTGTCAACTGAATTATATTTTTAGTTTACAATCAGAGCGCCCCGCCGGCAATATGGACTCTGGATAACAAAAGGCAAGGCTTACGGCAGGAAAACCGACCGGACTGCGGCCTCTCGGCGGTCTTTTATGGTTCCCCGGTTCCGTCTTTTTTACCAATCCACCGCAAGCAAATGAGGCACTTTGTACAAATATGAAGGTCAAATAGAACCGCTCTTGTATTTGTGATACAAATGAGTTACAATAACGCCATAAACTTATAAGGACATAGCATAACTTATAGGGATTGTGAGGACGTTGGAATGGGTGCAGCCAATCTTAGCTCGTATATGGCGGTCAAACGCCGCCTCTTGGACATGTTTCGCAGTGAGACCTTTCCAGGCAACAAGCTCCCCCCCGAGGCTCAGCTGGCAAAGCGCCTGGGCATCAGCCTGGTCACCCTGCGGGAGGCCCTCATGATGCTCACCCTGGAGGGATATCTGACCAAGCGGCACGGCGTGGGGAATTTCATCCACCCCAGCGCATTGGACCCCACGAACCGGGTGGACCAAGGCTTCTCCTTTGCCGACACCTTCCGGCGTAACGGCCGCACGCCCGGGATGAAGATGCTCTTCCTGGGGATCGAGCTGGCCTCGCCCGCGCTGGCGGAGCGGCTCCAGGTCCAGCCGGAGAGCCTGCTTCAGCGCTATGAGACCATCTATACCGCCGACGGACACCCGGGCGTCTTTACCATCAGCCGCCTCTCCCTGGATCTGGTCAAGCGCCCCTTCCGGCCGGAGGAGCAGAACTGGTACATCCACGAGTGTATCTGGGATCACTGCGGAAAAAAGCTGGCCCACTCTCTCAACGACTATCAGGCCGTGGCCGCGGATGAAAAGGTCGCCGCCCTCTTTGCGCTCCCCAAGGGGACTCCCCTTCTCTACTGCGAACAGCTCTTCTATGACGTGCAGGATGTGCCCGTCCTGCTCAATGTCCACTACTTCCATCCCCAGCACTATGGAATGCGCGTGCTTCAAAACTGGAACATCGGCGCGCAGTCGTGACCGAAACGGATTTTGGCGAGAAAGGATGCATTGACAATGCGAGACATTACCCTTCACATCAACGGCGCAGACCATCCCTTGCAGATCGAGGACAACTGGACGCTGCTCTATGTGCTGCGGGAGGTCTTGAACCTGACCGGCACCAAGTACGGCTGCGGCACCAACGACTGTGGCGCCTGTAAGGTCCTGGTGGACGGCGTGCCCAGGAACTCCTGCGTGCTGCCGGCCCGCAATCTGGAAGGAGCGGACATTCTGACCATCGAGGGGGTCGGCCATAACGGTCAGCTCCACCCCGTCCAGCAGGCCTTCGTGGACGCCGGAGCCATCCAGTGCGGCTACTGCACCCCAGGTATGGTTATGACCTCCCTCGCCCTGCTGGCCGGCAACCCGGACCCCAGCGAGGAGGAGATCCTCACCGCGCTGGAGGGCAACCTGTGCCGCTGCACCGGATACCAAAAGATCGTGGAAGCCGTTCAGCTCACCGCCCGCCGGATGCGGACGGACGGCGGCGCGGAGCAAGGCTGATACAGGAGGGAACCAGTATGAAGTACATCGGACAGCCCACCCCCGCCATTGACGCCGTGGCCAAGGTCACCGGCGAGGCCGTTTACACCGACGACCTGCGCTTCCCCGGCATGCTCTGGGGCAAGGTCCTGACCAGCCCCGTGGCCCATGCCCGCATCCGCTCCATCGACACCAGCAGGGCCGAGGCCCTGCCCGGCGTGCGGGCCGTCGTCACCTTCCGGGACTCCCCCAAGGTCCGCTTCAACCGCATCATGCGCTGGGCCAGGGACGGCATCCCTGCCACCGAGCGGGTGCTGGACGACGTGGTCCGCTTTGTGGGCGACGAGGTGGCCGCCGTAGCCGCCGACACCGAGGCCATTGCCCAGAAGGCCCTCAAGCTCATCCAGGTGGACTATGAGGAGCTCCCCGCCGTCTTTGATCCCGAGGAGGCCCTGAAGGAGGACGCCCCCCGCATCTACCCCGAGGGCAACCTGCTCAAGGCCCAGCGGGCCGAGTGCGGCGATGTGGACGCCGCTCTGGCCGGGGCCGACGTGGTGGTGGAGAACGCCCTCTCCACCCAGATGATCCACCACGGCGCCATCGAGCCCCACCAGTGCATCGCCCGCTGGAACCGGGGCGACTACCTGGAGGTGTGGGAGCCCCAGCAGGGCGTCCACCGGGTCCAGATCATGCTGGGCCAGATCTTCGGCCTGCCCTACACCAAGATCGCCATTCACGGCGGACTCATCGGCGGCACGTTCGGCGGAAAGGACGGCGTCCTGCTGGAGCCCATCGCCCTGCTGCTCTCCAAAAAGGCCGGCGGAAAGGTGGTCAAGATCCGCTACAACCGCACCGAGTCCATGGTCTCCACCTACACCCGCCACGCCGTCAAGCTCTACGGCCGGATGGCCGTGCAGAAGGACGGCGCCATGACCGGCTTTGAGATCCGCTCCTTCATGAACTCCGGCCCCTACTGCGGCGGCAGCATCAATGTCCAGGCCGCCATGTGCGGAAAAATGTTCAAGGTCTACCAGGCCCCCAGCCAGCGCTTTGACGGCAAGGCCGCCTATACCAACACCCCCGTGGGCGGGGCCATGCGCGGCTTCGGCTCCCCCAAGGTGTTCACCGCCCTGGAGCTTCTGGTCAACAAGGCGGCCCGGGCGGTGCAGATGGACCCGGTGGATTTCCGGGCGCGCAACCTGGTCCGGCCCTACGGCCTGGACCGGGGGGCCAACGACACCCTGGGCAACGCCCGGGTCCACGACTGCCTGGTCAAGGGCGCGGAGCTCTTCCGCTGGAAGGAGAGGCTGGCCGGCAAGGCCGCCCGGGAGACCGGCCGCTATGTCTATGGCTACGGCGTGGCCACCGCCCTGCACGGCAATGGCGTGGCCCCCTTCGCCCCCGACATCACCGTGGCCGAGCTGATGGTCCACGAGGACGGCTCCGTCCTGCTGCGCACCGGCCTCACCGACCACGGCGCGGGCACCTATACCCTGATGAAGCAGATCGTGGCCGAGACCCTGGATATTCCCTTCGACCAGATCGAACTGACCCACTCGGACACCCACAGCTGTCCCTACGACATGGGCTCGGGCGCCAGCCGGAACACCTGGTCGGGCGGCGCGGCGGTGGAGACGGTCTCCCGTCAGATGGAGCAGACCCTCCGCGCCGTGGCCGCCGACGCCCTGGGCTGCGCTTTGGAACAGGTCCGGCACAGCGGCGGTGCCTACTGGACCGAGGGCAGCGGCGCCCGCCTGACCCGGGCGGACCTGGCCTGCTACGCCTACGACCACCAGAAGCGCAAGCTGCTGGAGACGGTCTCCTACTGCTCCGACCACAACGCCGGCTCCTACGGCGCGCATTTTGCCGAGGTCCGGGTGGACAAACAGACCGGCGAGGTCAAGGTGACCGACTATCTGGCCGTGTGCGATGTGGGCACCGCCCTCAACCCCATGCTGCTGGAGGGCCAGATCCAGAGCGCCGTCCTGATGGGCATGGGCATGGCCCTCTTCGAGGGCCTCCAGCTGGACGAGAAGGGACGTCCCGTCAACGCCAATCTGAAAAAATACCGTCTGCCCCGCTCCACCGACCTGCCCCCCATCTCCATCCACTTCGTGGAGGAGTTCGAGCAGGGCGGTCCCTACGGCGGCAAGAGCATCGGCGAGGCCTCCATCGTCCCCGTGGTCCCCGCCATCGTGGGCGCGGTCAACGACGCCCTGGACGCCGACCTCCATGTTCTGCCGCTGACCCCGGACCGGGTCAAGGCCGCCATAGAGGGCCGCGGCTGATCCCTATTTTTCTCTTGACGGCCCGGCAAAAGCATTCTACGATAAAGAAAAAGAGTTCGTCTTTCCAGCCTCTCCCTCCAAATACCGTCAGGCTGGTTTCTCCTCTGGACAGATCGATGAAAGGAGCGCATCTCTCATGGTAAAAATTCTTGGTATCTGCGGAAGCCCCCGCAAAAAATCTGCCTACACCGCCCTGAAGGCCGCTCTCGAGGCCGCTGAGGCCACCGGCGACGTGGAAGTCGAGCTGGTGGAGCTCCGGGGCCGCAAGCTCAATTTCTGCATCCACTGCAACCAGTGCACCAAGCAGGGGGTCACCTACTGCCCCGTCTATAAGGACGACGGCATGACCGAGCTCTATGAAAAGTTTTACCACGCAGACGGGTATATCATCGCCACACCGGTGTATGAGATGAACATCACCGCCCAGCTGGCCACTTTCTTCAACCGTTTCCGTCCCACCTGGACCATCCTGAAGGACAACCCCGATTTCTTTGCCCGCAAGGTGGGCGGCGCCATCGCCGTGGGCGGCACCCGAAACGGCGGCCAGGAAATGGCCATCAACGGGATCCTGGGCTTCTACCACACCCAGGGCATCACCGTCTGTAACGGCGGCGTCTGCGTCTATGCCGGCGCCAGCCTGTGGAACCCCGGCGACGGCTCGGGCACCATGGACGATCCCGAGGGTCTGGAAAAGGCCCAGGGCATCGGCCGCAAGGTGGCCATGCTCACCAAGCTCCTGGCCCCCGCCAAAGAGTGATCCAATGTTTAAAAACCCGGCCTGCTTATATAGGCCGGGTTTTTCAGCGTGTCGAAAAACTTCGACACGCTTCTCAAAAATGCAAGCATTCTTTCGAGGGGATGCAGGCCGCTGCGCGCACTTCGTCGGGTCAAAGTCCGCACCGTTCGCCCCAGCCTGACGGCCAGGGTTCACTCCGCTCCCTTGCCCCTTCTGTCCCAAACAAACCCGCTTCGCTGGGCTTTGTTTGGGTTCCCGGTTCGCACACTTGCGTCCTGGGAAGTGTGTTTTCCGACGTACACGCCGCCGGAAAACACGATTTGACCCTCTTCCGCCGTCTGCGGACGGCGGAACTCTGAGAGGCTCTTGCAGCATAAATCGAAGAAATATACTTTATCGACAGTCTGAAAAACCCGGCCTGCTTGTACAGGCCGGGTTCTTTCTTTCCATCGGGAACGCGTACAGGTCTTGCCGCTCGGCGTTGCGCCCTTTATAATAGGGTCTGCCGGAGTACCCTGTTTCGGCCCATGCAAGGATGTTCTGTCCGCAGAACAGAGAAAAGGAGTTTTTTATGTCTGACATCATCGACATCACCGCCTTCCGTTCCCCCGCCGCACCGGAAGAGGACGGCAGGCAGGCCCTCCTCGCCCGGCTGACCCAGGTAAAGGAGCAGATCGCCCGGCTGGACCTGGAGGAGCCGGAGGACATGGCGAGCGAGGCCTATGAGATCTGGGGCGGCCGCCGGGAAGCGCTGGAAGACCTGGCCGACGATCTGATGGACCGGCTGGACGAGCTGGATTCCTGATCCTGCCTCGCATTATACATTGACGTTTTTCTATCTGTATGGTATAATCCGCTCATAACATATCGATATTTTTCTATTTATTCAGGTGAGAGGAGGGCCGTGTATGACCTATGAGGAACTGGCCAAAGTATGCAAGGCGCTGGCCGACCCCAAGCGGCTGCAAATTCTCTCCATGCTCTCCCAGCAGCCCCTGTGCGCCTGCAAGATCCTGGAGGCCTTCTCCATCACACAGCCCACCCTCTCCCATGATATGAAGCTCCTGTGCGGCGCAGGCCTTGCCATCCCGGAGAAGCGGGGCCGCTGGACCCACTACACCCTGGACCGGGACACGCTCCACCGCGTCCGCCAGGCCATCGGCGGCCTGATGGATTCTCTGGAGCCGCCCTCCGCAGTCCCCGCCGCCCCAGGCGCCACTTTGAAAGGAGATCCCGCCATGCAGACCGAACAAAGCACCAAGCTCTATGTACTCACCGGTTTTCTCGGCGCCGGAAAGACCACCCTTCTCCTCCGCCTCCTGGACGCGCTCCAGGGCCGCCGCATCGGCGTCATTCAGAACGAATTCGGCAAGCTGGGGATCGACGGCGACATCCTCCGCAATGATAACATCCAGATGGTGGAGGTCAACCGGGGCTCCATCTTCTGCTCCTGCCTCCAGCTCCAGTTTGTCCAGGCGCTGACGGAGATGGCCGGACGGGATCTGGAGTACCTCTTTGTGGAGAGCTCCGGTCTGGGCGACCCCTCCAATGTGGAGGAGATCCTGGAGGCGGCCCGGGCGGCGGGCGGTGCGTCCTACGAGTTCCGGGGCGTGGTCTGTCTGGTGGACGCCGTCCACTTCCTGGAACAGCGCGGCGATCTGGAGACGGTCAACCGCCAGCTCAAGCACTGTCACTTAGCCGTCATCACCAAGACCGACCTGGTCTCCCCCGCACAGCTGGAGGAAGTCATCCGGGCCATCCGGGAGATCAACCCCGTCTGCCCCATCGAGCAGAGCCGGATGGGCTCCCTCTCCCCCCGGTTCCTCCAGGACGACCTGCTCCTCTACCAGTGGGCGGAGGGCGAGGCCACCACCAATTCTGAGGAGACAAAGCCCAAGACCCTCTTTCTGGACTTCGCCGGGACCGTGACCCAGGCGCAGCTCAGCGCCTTTCTCCAGGAGATCCAGGCCGACCTCTACCGCTGCAAGGGCTTCTTCCACCTCTCGGACGCGGGGTGGAGTCAGATCGATCTGGTGGGCTCCCGTCTCGACAGCAGGCCCTGTGCGGAAAAACCGCTCTCCCAGCTGGTCTTTATCTCCCGGGTGGGTCCGGCCGTGATCAAGCATATCTTCTCCGCCTGGGAGACCTGCGTGGGACAGGAGATGAAACTGCGCAACTGATGAAGGAGGTCATGGACATGGATATTAAGGTAATCGGCGCCGGGTGCGACAAGTGCGGCAAGCTTTATACCAACACGCTGGACGCCCTTTCTGAATTGGGCGTAGAGGTTCCGGTGGAAAAAGTGGAGGGCCTGCGGGAGATCGTGCTGCTCGGTGTGATGTCCTCCCCTGCCCTGATGGTGGACGGCAAGCTCCTGATCGCCGGGCGTGTGGCCGGCAAGGGAGAGATCCTGGATCTGCTGCGCCCCTATCTCCCGTAAATTCCCTCCGCGGGTCGAAACACTTCGACCCGCTTCTCACTGCCGGCGGTGAAACTCCGCCGAGGATTTTTGGCTTTGCAGGAAGCGGGTTCTTTCCTGCATCGTATTCCACTTCATCGACAGACTGAGGGAGGACTGCTGAAGAGCAGTCCTCCCTTAAATTTTGCAAAATATGGGTGAATCGCCGCCACAGGTTCACCAAGGCAGTTTTCGCATATCAGCCTCTTACTCTCTTCCTTCTATACTGCTTGGCCGATCCGGATGCACCACAAAGCTGACCTCTGCCATTTGATCGATCAGTGTGTCTGCACCATGCTCCAGTTTATATGCCAGCTCCTCCCGGTACAGCGGGATGACCTGGTAGAAGTTGACCTCCCCGCCCTCCGGCAAAATGCAGACCTCACCGCCTTCCTCCACGCCTTGGGGACCGGTCAGGAGGCTGGCACAGAGCTTCGTGTCCTTTGCAAAGGAGGATTGCTTGTCCATGGTGTGGCCAGATCCCAGCCAGGTATCGCCGGCAATCGGCAGACGGGCCAAGACCTTCAGCAAGCCAACAGGCCAGTACCACCGCTCATCCTTCATGGATTCCTCATCCAGTTTCCAGTCCGGCGGCAGGGCAATCGCCAGTTCTGCCCGTTCCAGTTTGTATTCTGCCAGTTCCTCCGGCACATTCATCCGGTGGGCTCCCATTCCCATCGTCACCAGCGTGTAGTAGTCCCGCTCTTCAGAGGGCGGAATAACGCAGATGTCTACATGGATATCAGGGGAAACCATCTCGTGGAACACATGGTCAAACTCCCCAAAGGTCCTCTTGATATGCTGTTCGACCGCAGACATCTCTTCTTCTGTGTAAAGTTCCGGTTCACTGCCCTCCTCGGAGGACCAGAAAACGCCCTCCTGTTCCGTCCCGTCCGGATTCCGGAAGATCTGGAAGTATACATCCTCCTCTGACAGCTTGTAAAGCAGGCCCATGCGGTAGTCCAGTCCTACCAAAACTGTGTCCAGACGGGCCGCTCTGCCGTCCGGGTGAGCCCGTTCCAACCACTGTCCGCTCTGGAGCCAGCCCTTCAACTGCTCCAGCCAGTCGGGGGCCAGTTTGGACATTCCGGCTTCATTCATCTGAAACACCAGATCTACACGGCAATCGTTTCCTGTATACGGGAACTGCGTATAAGGTGCGTTGGGTGTGTACTGCTCCGGCTTTGGACCAAAGATGCTCCAGAAACGGTCCAGCCCCTCCTCGCTGACTGTCATACAGGAGATCGCGCGCTGCTTGTCATCGGCGTCTGCATCCAGCCCCTGCTGGAGCATTTGGTCGGCATCGGGGTTGATCCAGTGGTATTCCATCTGTTCCAGCGGCGCGCCATGCTCGATCTCCCGTTTCAAAGTAAGGAATTCATAATCGCCCGGTTCCAGGGCAAGCCCATGGGCGGCTGCCTCCAGCGCGCCCGTTTTATTTCCAAAGTGGCTGCGCAGCTTGCCGGCTTGCAGCCAGGTCCACGGGTAGTCCGGTTCCTCCTGAATCCCTTTTTGTGCATAGTTCAGCGCTTCTTCCAGCTGCCCACAGTACATGAGGGCCACCGAATAGCGATAGTACCACATGGCGCAGCCCCCGGCGTTTTTCTCCGAATCTTTCATCCAGTCTGCCGCCTTGTAGTAGTACCGGTACTCATCCAGATTGTTGCAGGCAAAGGAGTACCAGAGGGCGATCTGGAGGTCCTGCCGGGCCTGCCGCTGGGTGAATTTCCCCTCCTGCACGCCCTGTTCAATAAAGTTTTCCAGCCAACGGAGCATTTTCCCAAAGTAGCCGGAGACGCCCTCGTCAAAGGATTTCAGTATTTCGATGTCCTCTGCGGAGAGCAGGGAGCCGGTCTCCGGGTCCACCTCCGGCTCTGTTTCCTGTTCCCACAGGCGGACCGTCCCCACGTCCCGGCGGAACACATGGAAGCCGCCCCAGGCCAGGCCGGTTCCGGCGAAGAAGGCTCCGGCCGCGTCCAGCACGACGGGCAGATCCCAGGCGATGAAGTCCAGATACCCATAGTACAATCCGGTCGCGCCGCCCAGGAAGGTCACAGCTTCCGCTCCGGCTTTGTTCAGGATCGCTTCTTGCAGCGCATCCCGGAAATCCAGGATATTTTTGCTCCGCTCCTCGCCGGGAAAGCCCGCCAACGGGTAGCAGAGGAACCCCGCCGCGACGCCGTCCCGATGGTACGCATCCACCGTATCAGTGCGGGCAGTCAGGTATTCGTTGATGAGCACCGGCAGGCGGCAGCTTCCAGTATAGACATCCAGCCGCCAGTCGGCCTCCGGGTCCTCCACAGGGTCCAGTCCATAGGCAAGGAAGCTCTTTTCCAGATAGTCGCTGCCATCCCGCCAGAGAGAGAGCCCCATGCTTTGCACCAGCTCCGGTAGTTTGGTAAGAGGCATGGCCGGCTCGTCTTTCGGCTGGGCATAGATATCGAGACCGGCAATCAGCGCGATGGCGGAAACTTCGCCTATGGTTTGATCCACCAGCACGGAGAGCGCCCACCAGACCCGGTCCGTATCCTCTTTCAAGAGCGGCGTCAGCTTTTCGCAGCAGAGGACCAGATTCACCTGCTGATCCTCTGTTTTCTCTACCCACATCTGCACGTCCTCGGCCCGAACTTTGATGTCTCCGGCCCGCAGCTCGAACCCCTCACAGGGCTGACGGCCTACCCGGATATTCCAATGCTCCAGCACCGATTCCGGGGCCCGCTGCTGGAAGTACACCAGCGGGAACAGGCGGGAGCGAAGGCCCTCCGGACTGAGGATCAGTTCATATTTTTCACCATTGAAGCCCAGCTCAAAGGAAGTATCACGCAGGGCCGTTTTGAGTGCGTTACCGCATGTTTCAATCAGCTCCTCGCCGCGCTGGCGCGTTTTATCGGTATCCATGATCTGGCGCAGCCCCGCCTCGATCCCGGCAAAGGCAGCCCAGGACTCCTCCGTCCTTTCCCGGAAGCTTTTCTTGAACCGGGGCAGGGCCAGACGGCGGCGGCAGTCGTCGATGTAGTCCTGGGTGTCCTTGTCTCCGGGGCGGGCCTTGAGCGCCTGTTCAAAGTAATGCAGGGCGGGACCTTCTTCATCCAGATAATAATAAGCGGATGCCAGGCGATAATTCCAGCAATGGTCCTCGCCCATTTCCTCCTCATGAGGTTTCAGAAGTTCCAGGGCTCTTTCATAAGGCTCCCGTTCTCCTATGTCTGCAATGGCGATGTATGCCTTGGCCAGCTCACTGTTCAGCTCCGGGGTGCGATCCCCGGCGGGGATATTCTCCAAGGCGTCAATGAGCTTCTGGTATTCCTTGTTTTCGCTCCATTTCAGGCACTGTTCCAAGAATTCCATATCAGCGCCTCCTTTCGTCTCTCTGTCGATCACAAGTTGCTCCCCATTCCTTCCCTCATGCTCTGCTTATTTGGTCGAAAACTCGTTCTGGAAGAATGCGGTAAATGCCTCCAGCTCCTCTTTCTGATAGAGGTAGACGTACAGGCTCTCATCCTCCAGCCATTCATAGGCGTTGATGCCGATATACCCCTTCCGGTCGGGATAGATGATGAAGGCATCGGTGGGGTACTTGTTCCGGTACGCTTTGTGGATCTCCTCCCGGCGGTAGTAGGTGGGCTCTCCATATCCAGAGAGGTCGGGAACCGTAGGCACCACCACGATGGTGTTGGCAGCCTCATTCCATCCCACGATCAAATTACCGATTTTGGTTTTGCTCCCATGGACAAAGCCATAATTAAACCGCTTGACATCCTCGGTATAGCCCACAATCAGACGGTACGCCTCGCCGTGCTCCACCGCCTGGTCAAACAGGGCGCGCGCCTTTTGGGCGTTGGCCGCGCTCTTTTCCATATCCGGCTCCGACCCCTTAAACAGTCTGCTGAACAGTCCCATGATGGTATCCTCCTCATTGTGTTTGAAAAAATTTATTTACTCCTCCGCCCGGAGCACCGGGCGGTAAAAGTCATGATCACTGCGTCTCTCGTCATAATTCCATGCGCTGCCGGCCGTCCATCACATCCTGGATGCACCGGTCAAAGCGCGGTTGTAGCTCCTCCCGTATATCGGACGGCGTCCAGGAACAGCGCCCATCTCTCCGAACAATAAAAAACCCCACGCCACACTGTCGCTTGGACAGGCTGACGCAGGGCAAAAAGCCGCACAGAACCAGCGGCCGGTTTCAAAAAAAACGGCCTTCTTCCCTAACTGTACAACGGAGTCGCATTGCACCCTTATAGAGGTTTGTCGGTTATTTCTGTGCATCTTTTTTCACTCTGTTTACTCTTTCTTTTGCCCGCTGCATTTCATCCAGCAGGGCGCTGATTTGAAACTCCACCATATCCTCCGCCATTTCCGGAAACAGGAAGGGCATGGTGTCTGGAATTGCCTTGTAGACCATCATCATGGACAGGGCCAGATTGCCGAACAATCTGGGATCTATGCTGTCCGAAGGAAGGCCGAAGATCACAAACAAATCACGGAACAACTTGGTTTGATCTTCGCGGAAGATCTGGAAATTTTCTTGGGAGAGACAGCGGTAAACCTCCTGTTCTTCTTCGATGGACAGTACGGCGATCCCTTTTTTCTCACCGTAAGCGCAGGTCTCCAAAAAGGTTCGGACGCCCTCCCTCCAACCGAGTGCAGGATCTTCCATCAGCTGCCGGGCATATTGCAGCAGCCGGGGCTGCTGATACCGAAGCGCTTCCAACACCAGTTCTTCCTTGGAGGGGAAAAAGGTGTAGAAAAAGGTCTTGGAGATGCCCACTTTTTTACACAGGACGTCAATACTGCTGTGGATCAGGCCCCGGTCCACAATGCACTGGATCACCGTGGTCAGCAGAGCAGTCCGCACTTGCTCCCGTTCCTGTTCAGAATAGGCTTTTCGCGCCATATCTTTCTCTCCTCCTCCCCGTTACATAAAGAACAAAATTCTAAATCAGTATTTATATAATACCTGACCAGAAGAAAATATACAACTATCTTTTTGAAAAATTTTTTCCTGCATCCACTAAATTAAAGCACATGCCGCAAACCTGCATTAAACCAGGGTTTTCCAAAAGTGAGGGCAAGCAAAAAAGAGTGACTCTCAGCAGGAATAAAGACCCAATAATGACCAGAATAAAGGTGCCTTTCCATAATCACGCTTACAACGTGGAGCGGGTCTTTCATATCTCAATGGGCACAGCTACATATAATTTTTGAGAGGAAGATTTTTCGCTGGCGAAAAACACTCTCGTCCCTTGCTTTTATAGGAATATGTCAGACTAGAATAAGGGGGGCGTGTCCACAAGCTGGACACGCCCCCTTGAATGCCACTATTTTCTTACTTGGTAAACGCTCGATACAGGAATGTTACGATCTGACCCCGGGTGCAAGTGGTGTCTGGAGAGAAGGCGGTCTTGCTTGTACCAGAAGTGATTCCCTGCTCAACAGCCCATGCTACGGCTTGGGAGTAGTCTGCTGTGTTGGGAACATCGGTAAAAGCAAAAGTCGAAGCGGAGGGGCTTCCCGCCAGCTTCCACAAATAGGTCACAGTAGCGGCACGGGTAGCCGGGGTATCGCCGCCAAAGGCAGACCTGGAAATCAGGCCCTTTTCATAGGCCCATACAGCGGCATCCGCATAATAGGCCCCAGAGGTCACATCAGAAAAAGGATTGCTTATGGTAGGAGCCGGGGAGCCATTCGCACGCCAGAGGAATGTTAAAATCTGCGCCCTGGTACAAGTGCTGTTAGGAGAGAATGTCGTGGCACTGGTCCCGCTGGCAATATTTTTCTCTACCGCCCACAAAACTGCATCGGCATAAAAATCCCCAACTTTTACATCGTCAAAATTTCCTACTGTGATATCAGAGGGGTCGGGCGTATCATCAGCGGCGAATTGGGTTGGATCGACACGAGAATAAAGGCCTCTATGTGTCAACGAAAAATACAACTCGGTGGTGTCAAACCAATATGACTCATCACCCCAAGTGGTATCCATATAAATCCAACGTCCATCCACATAGGCCAAATTCCAACCGTGATTGCTGGTTCCGTCCTCAGGCCAGCCGCCGAGTCCATCAGCCATTCCCACGACTTGCAAAGCTGGAATGCCCTGTGCCTGCAAAAGTGCTTGTGTGAGACGAGAAAAACCCTCACAGACAGCGAGCCTACTATCTAAAACATCTTCAGGGAAATGTGTAGTTTCTGATTTCTCCCCATAAAAGTAATCATAATCATAGGTGATATTTTCTGATACCCAATTGTAAATTGCCTCTGCCTTTTCATAGTCTGAATCTAACCCTGCACAAATTTGGTTTGATGTGGTTGCAATCTTTTCGCTTTGTGGTTTTACTGCTTCCTGGATTACAGAAGTTGTCCACGCATGAGTAATCCGTTTATTCGAGGCTACATTCTCTTCTAGCTTTTTATCTGGGTAATTTGTAATTGTTACCAAATTCACACATCCAGAAAACGCATGAGCACTCACAAACGCTACATCATTTAAATCGACAGAAACAAGTTCCGTACAATCTAAAAATGCCCAATCGGCAATGGCAGTAACTCCGTCTGGAATCGTTACATGGCTGTTAGAGCCGGAGTATTTCGTCAATGTTTGGTTTGAAATGGTAAAATCGCCCATTTGTTCCGGCTGATGAAATCCATCCGTCAAACTATCCGGCAATTTATTACAACCCACAAAGGTTGATTCACGATATGCTGTTGTATCCGGCAGAATAATTTTCTCTAAATTAGAGCAGTAACTGAATACCCTTTCTCCAAGATAGGTAACACTATCTGGAATTACAATATTTTTGAGGCTAGTACATCCGCCAAATGCGGTATCTTCAATCGATGTAACACTATTAGGAATTGTGACATCTGTGAGACTGGTACATTTGGAAAAAGCCAGTTCAGGAATAGCCGTTATCCCCTGTCCGATCACCACTTTTTCCAGATTTGAACAACCCAAAAAAGCTAAATCGCCAATGACCGTAACGCTGTCAGGAATAATTACTTCTGTTATGGAAGTATTATTGATAAAAGCATTTGAATTGATTTTAGTAACATCATCTGGAATCACCACATGCCCGCCGGGGCCGTTGTAGGCGGTCAACATCCCATTTTTATCAATAGTAAAGTCTGATTCCGCCGCCCACGCCGTATTTGGTAGCAAGCCCAAGCACAGAGTTAAAAGCACCACCAAAGATATGAGCCGTTTTTTCATGGACATTCCCTCCCAAATAAATCTTATTTACAGTCTACCATGGTATTTAAGAAATGACAAGCAATTTTATCTGCCATTGGCACACATACTTTATCGAAACATATGGGTATAATTTTTATGGTGATTATTGAATGGGGTCCGATTTTAACAATGAAATGTTCTTCGATACGATACGGAAGAATATCAAGAAGTATCGGGCGCAACAAGGATTGACTGCGGCTCAACTTTCAGAAAAGGCTGGGCTTGGGCATGACTATCTACGTCAGATCGAAAGTGAAAAAGATAGGCACCATGTTTCACTAGTGTCATTATACAAAATATCAAAGGCCTTAGGCATTAGCATGGATACGTTAATAAAGGGATGATAAAAAGAAAAAGAGAGCGAACTGACGAATCAAAATCAGTTCGCTCTCTTTTTGTGAATCCTGAAAAAATGTTGCTAAATGGTTGCCGCGGGGGACATTATCCCCTCAAACGCCCCGTCATTCCGGGTTTTTCCGGACTTCTGAAATTATTCCCACTCGCTCCTGTCAGAAGTTTTCTAAACAGATTTGCTTATGGGATTTAGCTCAGGGTATTGGCATTATTTTCATTATTCAGATAGTAGAGGCTATCTGATTTTTTGTTGCCATGGTGTTGCCAGCAGTGCAGCTGCAAAAACTCTATGCAAGAATCATTATACCATACAAAAAGTCGCTCAGCAAATTTATTACTGCGCTAATCTTGAATACTTTCTGCTATCCACTTCAAGTATCTGTCGCTTGCTTATTTTGCTGCTTTGCCCATTCATTAGCCTCTTGCACATGTTTGGGATCTTTATAATACTCACGAATTGAAGGCAATAAAATTCTAGCAAAGCTCTCAATCTGCCATTCTGACAGTTCAAAATTCTCCAAGTTATATTCTTCAGTATACGTTGTCTCAAAGTTCTCGTCAAAATGTACGACTATCATTGGCACTTTTGCTGCTTTAAGCTTTTCTTCAAGTTCCATATTTCTCCCTCCAAGCTAAAAAAGATATAAATATCTAGCTTTTTAGTTGTCCGGTATGAACTTTCGCATACTTAGAATAAATGTGGTTTAGCATGAGACCAAAGAAGCAATGAAATTTTGCAATACTTTATGTTGACGGCTACGATATCCGGCTTCAAATGATATGTAGGCTTACTCGCTCATATAATCCAGCATTTGCTGATTCAGTGTTTCCTTTACTACTCGCCACTCCGGGAAAAAGGCGTCCATATACTTCTGGAATTGCTCATTGTGATTTCGCTCCAGCAGGTGCACCAATTCATGAGTCACGACATAAGCGAGACACTCCGGAGTTTTCTTTGCAAGCTGGAGGTTAATCCAAATCCTTTTTCGGTCTATATTGCAGGTTCCCCATTTGGTACGCATGTTTTTGACCTTCCACTCAGATGCATGGACACCTACAACCTGTTCACATTTTTGAATCACTTCCGGCAGCTTGCTTTTTAGTTGCTCCCGATACCAATCATTCAAAACATGCTCGCGCTGCTCTGGAGTGCTTTCAGGCCGCACTTGCAAAATCAGATGCCCGCCTGTAAGGGACACCTCATTCCTAACATTTGAGTATTGCACATCCAGGCGATAACGCCGCCCCCAGACATAGTAACTCTCTCCGGTCACATACTGTCGCTTTGTTTGACGTGCTTGAGCTTCAAAGCTCGCACGCTGCTTTTTAATCCAGGAAATTCTGGATACCGCAAACATTCGGATCGCGTCATCCCCAGCAGAGTGCGGTGCAGTAATTTGGACTTTCCCATCGGGCGGCAGAACGCGAATGTACATATTCTTGATGTTCTTTTTTGTAACGGCAATACTCATGTTGCCGATTTGCAGTTCACCCACTAGAATTCACTCTGCTCCTTTACCAATGCAAGCAACTGATCGGCTTCCTGATCATCTTTTACGACAGCACGAATAGCACGCCAGATTTTGCGCTCTTTGATTTTGCTTCCCCGGAAATTATCCTGTTTGCTGGACATGACAGCGTCATATATCTGATTGGCCACAACCGTATCCCCGTTGAGATGGTCATAAAAGGCTCGCTTAGCGGCACTCTCCCGGATTCCTGGAGGATATTCTGTGCCGCTTTCCGGCTTATGTACCTTCCTTGCCAGTTCCACAATCTGACGTAGATACTCCTCATAGTTGATCACGTCATTTTTGCGTTTTTCAATCAATTCACGAAGGAGTGCAGACATCTTCTCGTAGTATTTGGGGTTGCTTTGGGTTCTCTCAACAATTTCCTTGCCAATATTGTTTTCGATAGTCTCTGCAACTGCTTCCTGCTCTTTGGGTGTAGAGGAAGGCATATCCTTCAGCGCGGAAATTCCGTTGTCTACCAACAGCTCGACCAATGTTGCTCCTCCAAAGGAAGTCAACACACGACTGGGATCGGCCGACAAATAGGTATCGATTAAATGGCGCATGTCCGGATCATATTTCTTCAAATCCACATAGTCACCGCTGGCCAAACGCACATCGTTACGCACCTTGATGTAGTAGGTAACTTCTCTCTCCAACGCCTTAATCTGTTCCACGGTATAGTGGTACTTTTCCTGTAATTCGCCCGATACTTCACCAAAAGCGCGAAGAGCTGTCGCTGACAGATTGTAAAGCTGTTCCCGCTTGGGCATGTTCTCTTCCAATTCATCCAAGTCAAAGGCTTCGGTGTTGGCACCGCAGAAATAGTGGTAGTAGTCCACCATATCTTTGGGTGGAGCCACAGGCTCGCACAGTGCACGCAGAGCTTCCAGCGAATCCTCCAGCTGTTCCTTAGCCTTGTCTAAACGGTCTGTCAGTAGGCCGGAGACATCTTCCTTATCGTAGCAGTCAAATGCTTCGGAGGTATAGTCTGCAACCGCATTTTCCAAGGAGCGAAACAGGTCTTTGTAGTCAATAATATACCCAAATTCCTTATCTTCACCATCCAGACGATTGACACGGCAAATTGCTTGGAACAAGCCATGGTCTCGCATAGACTTGTCAATATACAGGTAAGTGGCAGGCGGAGCATCAAAGCCTGTTAGCAGCTTGTCCACCACGATCAGCAGTTTCATCTGTTCCGGCTGCTTAATAAACTTTTCCTTGACCTCTTTTTCAAATGCCTTCGGGTCTTTTCCACCCAGCATCTTCATGTAGATCTCGTATTGCTCCACAGCCTCGGTCTCGCCATCATCACCTACGGTTTCGGTACGAATATCGCCCACCGCTGGTTCGTAAGAAGTCACGATAGCGCACTTCCCCTTCAGCTCGGTCTCCTGGAACAATTCATAGAATTTGCACGCCTGATAGATACTGCCAGCTACCAGCATGGCATTCCCCCGCCCATCGTGCAGGCGCGGTTTTGTCTCCATATCAAAAACAATATCCGCTACAATCTGTCCCAATCGGGCCTTGGAGCTGAACATCTTTTGCAGATTGCCCCAGCGCTGTTTCAGCTTGGCTTTTGCCACGCCGGTCAGCCCGCGCGTTTTTGCCTCAAACCAGGCGTCGATCCGATCCTGCTGGACAACATTCTGTTCCACTTCTCGTGCCTCATAACGCAGATCCAGAACCACCTTATCCCGCACTGCTTCATCAAACTTGTAGCGATGAATGTAAGGACCAAATACCTCCAGACTGGTCTCCTTGTCCTTTTTCATCAACGGAGTACCAGTGAAACCGATAAAAGTGGCATTCGGCAAAATGGTTTCCATTGCTTTGTGGAGCTTGCCAGATTGAGTACGGTGACATTCATCCACAAAGACATAGAAATCACCTTTGGGAGAAAAGTTTTCCGGCAGCGAGCGTTTCAGCTCCTCAATAAATCCAGTATAATCGGACTCGCCGCTCTTGCTTCTGTTTTTCTTGCCAAACTTATGGATCAGGGAACACATCATGACAGGCGAGGTGTCGTTGATCTTCTGAATCAATTCACTTCCACGGCGGATGCGGACTATGCTCTCATTGACCCCTGCAAACACCTGCTCGATCTGCACATCCAGCTCGTCCCGGTCGGTGATAATCAGGATACGGCTGTCAGAAATATTCTCTTTGATCCACTTGCTGAGCCACACCATAGTCAAGGATTTTCCGGAGCCTTGGGTGTGCCAGATGATGCCGCCTTCATGCCGCCTTACAAAATCCCGCGCTGCCATATTGCCGAAGAACTGGTTGGGCCGACAGGTCTTTTTCACTCCGCTGTCAAATACGATAAAATTGTGCAGCAGCTCTACAAGCCGCTCTTTCCGGCACAAAGAAATCAGGTTTTTGTCCAGACGCAGCGGATATTTTTCGATTTGAGCGCGTACCGCTACGGAAACCTCATCTTTGGCATTGGGATCTTCTTTCCAGGAAAGATAATACTTTTCTGGTGTGCCGGTAGTACCGTAACGAGCCCCCTCTGAATCATTGCCCGCCAGGACAAGCCCAATGGTGGCAAAGAACTGCATAATCATATCCGGGCGCTGGTTGGTCAGGTTCTGGCGGATGCCCTCCGACATGGAAACTGTGCTGCGCTTCAGCTCAATGACGGCAAAAGCGATGCCGTTGATGTACAGCACCAAATCAGGGCGCTTGTGCTTGATGGTTACTTCCTCAGCGATGTAAAAATCATTTTCAAGGGGATGCTCCCAATCCACAAACTGGACTGTGACCTTATGCTGGCCGACAGACTCGCTGACCTTGACGCCGTAGCGCAGCTTTTTATAGGTCTGCTCATTCAAGTCGTAAAGGTTCACCGACTGATCTCCGGCAGCATCCTGTAGCTCCTTCAAGGCGCGGCTGATAAGTACCGGCGAATAGCCCTTGCGGGTCAGGAACTTCGTCAGCAGTTCGGTTTCAATATTGGAGTTTTTCCGTTCGGTGAAATCGCCCAGATAGGTGTACCCAAGTTCCTGAGCAAATAGCTTTATGACACGCTTCTGCGTGGCTTTTTCCCGTTGTCCAACAGCCATCTTTATCCCTCCTTGTCAGGGAATAGTTCTTGGCAGTGTTTGATGGCTCGCTGAATATCTGCGTCCTTGAAATAAGCCTTTTTCAGCTTATCTCTCCATTCTTTATTGGAACGGATCAAGTCTTTAATCGAAGCTACGGAAATTTCCTTACCTTCCCGCCGCAAGTCGCAGATTGCCATATCTACCGTTGCCAAAAGCTCCAGCTCATTGACACTTGTGTACTGGAACTGCGACACCAGCCAATCCACATCTCCCTGCTTTCCCCAGTCCTGCAAATAGGTCAACGCCTGTTGCATTTGCACACCTTTTTCAAAACGGCTGCCCTTTTCGTTCCTTTTGACCTGGATATACTTGTTTTTCTGAGCAATCGGCTCGCCGCCTTTATAGCGGACTTCATCAGCGTAGGGACCAGCCGCTTTTTTATGAAAGGCGGAAATATCCGCCTGCTCCTTGCGGCGAACCAGATAGAGCAGTTTCTGAACTTTTTTACGTCCCAAAGGGTACTTCTCGGAATAGAAAGCGTTCACAATTCCTGCAATCATGACTGCATCATCAAAATGCTGATTGTGTGCTGGTTGAGACTGCTTTTCCTGAAGAATCTGTGTTTTCGGCTGTTCTTTGTCATCTGCATCTACCAGCCGAATTCGTCCAATGAGCAGCTCCTGCATCATACCCTGCTTGATCTGCTGGTACTTAGCCATTTTCTTTTCCAACTTCTCGATTTCACTGTCTATATCAGAAAGGACTTGAGCGATGGCCTGTTGCTCCACCAATTCTGATGGTGCTTTAAACGTAAACCCAACAAAATCTTTTTGATACAAATGGTTGATCGTCGAACCGGCAGACAATTTTGCGAGGAAATTGTCAAATATAAATGAATTCAGTACGTGATAAACAAAATTAGGATCAAACGAATTTTCTTTTGCAGGACGAATGACAAAAACGCCACTGTTTAATGTTGTAGGTTTTTGAATATCGGAAATATACGCTACTTTTCCAATAGTTCCATCTTTGGTAAGCAAAATATCGTGTTTTTTGATTTGAATATTCAAATCTTGCTTATATCTTTTTTCATCGACAAAGTGACATGTATCCCATTTAATTTTGCCGCTATGAAAGTCTGTTCCTGTTATCAGATAAGCAAATCCTGACTGTAAATACTCCGAAGTCGTTAATCCTTGCCAACCTATCCGTGCTTTTAGCTTGGCGCTTTCTGCAAAATTTAGTTCTTCCCATTCCTCGTTAAACCCCGACAGGCGTTTTTTGCCGGTGAGCAGTTCCTGCATGGCCCCCTGCTTGATAGCTTTCTTTTTCTCAATCAGCTTTTGCAGGGAGGAAATCAGGCTATCTACATCGGAAAGGGCTTCAGCAATAGCGACCTGTTCTTCAATTTTGGGAATAGGAACTGCCATTTTAGCAATCATATCTCTGCGAACAGAGTCTACAGAAGACTTTGCAGTGTATTTAGACACTTCCTTCAAAAAGTTTTCTCGAAAATAGTAATAAAAATATTTCCCTTTAATACCCTCAAATTCCGTCAGTATATAGACCCTTTGATGAGCATCAAATTTTCCATTAATATAATGAAAAACTTTTCCTGTTCCGACTCCATCGCCTGCGGTTAGAATAGCCTCACAATCATAGTGATATGTGTCAATGTGTTCAATTTTCGAGGAGCGAACAAAAAAAGGATACTTGCCGTTTTCTTGTTTATCTTCAGTGTTTCTACTACCTGTTTGAATTTTCAAACGATGCTCAAGTATATCAACATCCCAATCGTTAGGCAGTAAACCTAATGACGTTTTCTTCATTTCCTTTACCATACAAACCCCATCCTTTCCAGATGAGATTTGACCTTGACCTCGTACTGGTCTACTTCATCCTCACATTCCTTCAGGGTATACTCATACCGCTCTACCAGCTGGGTCACACGCGCAGAAAGGTGATGAGACACCGCTTCGTGAATGGCATCAATTCCACTGTAAATAGCGGCAAACCACTTTTCCTCCACCAGCAGATGGCGAATCTCCTCCAGCGTCAGCTGGGGGTATTTTTTCTCCAGTTTGGTATCCAGGTCTGCCTCGGCCTGCTTAATTGCCTTTTTGTAATTGCTTTCGGCATCCAACAGGGACATATACTCCTTTAATGCAGCAAATTCTTCCTTGGCAGCGGGATCTTTCTTGATTGCCTTGATCCGGGCGCTGACGGTGGCTTTTTTCAGATCGTCCAGCTGAGCAAACAGTCCATCCTCGCCGCCATTTTCTTCAGCCAGTTCTTCCAGCTTGGTGGACACCTCATCCAGTTGGCCCAGAAGGGTATCCAGTGCCTTGACATCCTCCTCAAAAAAGTGTGCGGCAATCAAAGCCTTGGGGAGCAGCTTGCCCTCAAAGCCCTTGATCTTATCGGCCTTGACCTCGATGGTCTGGCCGTTTTCTTTTTTCTTCTTAGTCACATACTCATAGGCAATTTCCCGCCCAGCCTCGTAGCCGTCATAGCAGACCGCATACACATCGTCCTGCATGGTCTCCGCCCAGTACTCCATCAACACTTCATAGACATCGTATTTGTCGAGAAGAGCCACTTGGGCAAAATCATCCAGAAGCTGCTCGGAAATTTTGGCAATCAGCTCTTTGGGGTGAATATCCCGACCGAGTTGCATCAAATCGTGGGTAACGGTCTCCTTCCATCGGGCATAGGCATCGTCCACCTGGTCGGCATGGCGGATAAACTCCGGGTGGGAGGTAATCGTGGAAACCACTTCGTCCTTGCCCACCGCCGGGCGCAGATACCCCGGACGCAGCGGCTGAAACAGGATTTCCTTCAAAGATGGATATACCGCCCAATATTCCGCCATACTGTCCACATCGGCTTCAGGAATGCCGCCGTTCAGGTGAGCATTGATGTCCTGTAAATCTTCCGGCTCGCTGCTATCAATATAGCGCGGGATATTCAGGTTGTACTCGTTGGTGACTTTGATCTCCTCGTTCGGAACAAACCGGGCATACTTGGGGGCCGATTCATCCATTGTAAGGAAGGTGGTCACGATCTTGTGAATATCCTGTTCCCGCAGGCGGTTCTTGTTGCCATCCTTTACATAGCCTTTGCTGGCGTCAATCATGAAAATGCCGGTACGATCAGCAGCATCCTCTTTGTCCAGCACCAGAATACAGGCAGGAATTCCTGTGCCAAAGAACAAGTTAGCAGGCAGACCAATAATGCCTTTGATATAACCCCGGTCAATGATCTTTTTGCGGATGTCAGCCTCGGCATTGCCACGGAATAGCACGCCATGGGGCAGAATGATTGCTGCCTTGCCGGTAGATTTCAAAGATTTCAGGACATGCAGCAGCCAAGCGTAGTCGCCGTTTTTCTCTGGCGGCACGCCCAACACAGCCTCGCTGTATCGCCCATAAGAATCAGGGATCGTAATGCCGTCCATCCAGGATTTATCCGAGAAAGGCGGATTGACTACGATGTAGTTGAAGGTTTTCAGCAGTTCAGGGTTGTTCTCATCTTTATACTGGGGTGCAGACAAGGTGCTTTTATTGCCGACAATGACGCCAGCGCCCTTGTTGTGTAGGACCAGATTCATGCGGGCAAGACCGGCGGTGGAGTTGTCCTTTTCCTGTCCATAGATCGAGATCTCACAGGGGGCCTCATCCGCCGCACGAATTAGCAGCGAACCAGAACCGCAAGCAGGATCGTAGACTGTCATACTGGGATCGGTGGCTTTATCAATACCAATCACCTTTGCCATAATCCGAGAGACTTCGCCCGGCGTATAGAACTGGCCCTTACTCTTGCCGGAATCCTGGGCAAATTTCCGCATCAAAAATTCGTAGGCGTCGCCCAAAATATCATCACCGCCAGCGCGGTTGTTGGTAAAGTCCAACTCCGGTTTCTGGAAAATTTCCACGAGACCAGAGAGCTTATCTACCGCTTCCTTGTCGGTGCCCAGTTCCTCGCTGTTGAAGTCGGCAATGTCGATAATGCCTTTCAAGTCGTTGGCTTCTGCCAGCTTGCCAATGATGATATTGATGCCTTCACCAATGTTTTTCTTATATTTCAAGGCAATAACATCGTCAAAGCTGCCGCCTTCTGGCACTTCAATGTCCCAGTTATCACTGCTCTTGAAACGGTCGGACACATACTTCACAAACAGCAGTGTCAGAATATAATCCTTATAACGGGCCGGTTCCACACCGCCCCGCAGTTTATCACACGCAGCCCATATCTGGCTGTAAATTTCGCTCTTTTTGATTGCCATCGGTACCTCTCCGTTCTCTTTTTAATTTCCTGTCAGGTTCCCATTTACTCCTCTGGCGGAACGGGGATGTACACCATTTTCAGGGGGATCATTTTGCGGTATTTGACACTGAGCTGATCGTAATATTTCAAGACCAGATCCACAAGTTCTGTGCCGTTAATGCCGCGAATAATAGGGGTGTTATCCAGGTATTTCTGCGCATTTTTGGTATAGTTGGACAGTGTCACAAACAGGCCATAATCTCCTTCACGCATAGCACCTTTCAGAGACTGGATGGTAGTCTCTTTAATATCTCCATCCTGGCTTTTGACCTGGACAACAATGCGGGGCGGCAGCTCGTCTTTATAGGCGGTAATGTCGATGCCGCTATCCCCACCATGCGGAGACAGGATCGTGCGGTAGCCCATGGCCTGCAAAAGATTTGCGACAAACGGCTCCAGATCATAGCCTTTCAGATTTTTGCTCAACTCTTTCAAGATAAAGTCGCGGGTAGCCTCGATGATTTCATCCGCCGTTTGTGCCACCGTCTCATCGGTATCTGGCTCCAGAATATTGCCTTTGAAATCTTTATCCAGAGCCTTAAAATACTCATCCGCATAGTTTTTCACCTGAAAAAAGCTCAGTGCCGAGCCAACTTCATGCAGAGCGCCCTGGGAAAAGGCTGTACGCGGCAGATGTTTGAGCCACTTTACTTTTCGGCGATTAGGATACAGTGCTGCGGTAGCCTCATAGAAATAGGCACTCTCCACGACCCCAATATTGATCTTACGGTCAATTTTGGATGGGAACACCACATAGTCTCCTTCCTGTACCTCGTGGACAAATCGGTACAGCATTCCAGCACTTGTGGCAATCGAACCTTTTTTAGCGTCCGGATAGGCCGCGATATATTTTTCTTTGTAGGCATCACGGGATGTACCTATAGCCGACAAGTCGCCCATCTCTTCCCAGCCGATTGCAATTAGGTTCTGATTCAAAAAAAGAGGATCGTCCATCGTATGGATTCCCCAAACCGTTTTGTTTGCTGCCGCCATCACAGCCACACTCCTATCCGATCTTTCACAGCTTTTCAGCCTGTTAGGGCCTTGTATCCAGAAAGTGTCCTTCAAATTTCAGACCACTTTGTCGAAAGTCTTGCTTATTTTTCTTCCGGGACAAACTCCAGAATATCATCCACACCGCACCCCATCACGCGGCAAATCTTCTCGATGCTTTCGATAGAAACATACTCGTTGCGCTTTAGACGGGTGATAATATTGGCACTAAAACCGGCCTTCTCTTTTAGCTGTGCGTTGCTTATCTTTTTGTCAATCATCAGATGGAATAAGCGGTCATAACAAATCGCCATATTAGTCCCTCCAAAGCAAGAAATGCTTGGATTTATTTTATCACATTTTCGTGAAAAACTCAACTTTATGTCTAATCAGCGGACATTATCAATGTTATGAAAAGAGAGCCTTTCTTTTCTCGCCTTTTTGCATACTCCACCAGCTCCCACGCGTTGCTGGCGGGGTGCCAAGCATAGGAGATGAGGTAGTCTACATGATCCACAACATAGCGGTTTGCTCTCACGATTGCAACCTTGCGCGGAACACTTTCCATCCCTGGTGGATAAAAGGTGCTGTCAAATCCATCTGGAGTTGGGATGGGCCGCTCCTCCGGATGGTATGGCAGCAGCAAAGTGAGCTTCACTTCCGGGTAAAAACGCTTTGCTTCTTTGACTGCCGATGCTGCAAGGCGGTCAAATCCACCATAGTAACCGACGATGAATTCTGTGACGCCATATTCCAAAATGTGCTGCTCAACAGCTGCATACAATGACGGGTAAATCTCTTCCGATGCCTCTCTGTGTCCGACGAAAAAACAGCTTTTCATATCATCTTACAACCTCCAACCCTTTTGAGTTATTTTAACTCAAAAGGGTTAATCTTTTCAAGAGGAACCGGGTATCATCATCAGTGAAGAGAGGTGATACCCATGAACATCGGTGAAGCTGTTAAGGAGCGTATTTTGGAACTGTGCAGCGAGCACGATATTTCCATCAACAAGCTCTGTAGCATGAGCGGTGTGACCCAATCCACCGTCAACAACATCATCAGCGGTCGGAACCGCAGCGCAACAGTTTCTACAATCAAGAAACTCTGCGATGGTCTGGGAATCACGATTGAGGACTTCTTCAATTCTGAACTGTTCCGGAATTTGGAACAGGAAATTAAATAGAAATAACCCGTCCGCATCCACACAGTTGTTATGAATGCAGACGGGTTTCTTTTTTTATTTGGCGATTTAGTCCAAGGGAGTTTTCTTTGTTACAGCTTTTAGATATAATTCAGGTTCCCCATTCAAAATCAGTTCGGCATAGGCCAGCGGATCATTATAGATCAGCCAGTCCAGTTCTGACCGCTGGTACATACTGTTTGTTAGTTCGTTCTCCACGGTCGTGCAGTCGATGGAGAGCAGTGTCCCGTCATCCAGACGAAGCTCCACGCAGGCAGTGTCCAGGTTAAACCCACAGGACAAAATCTTTCTCATACTCGTTGCCTCCCAATACTTAAATTTTGGTTGATTTTCCGCAGCGGCACAAGGGCCGTTTCGGTTGTTTTAGTTATCCGCAAGCAATGCGTGTGGATAGCCACACACATGACAGGCAAGCAATGCGAGTGTTAATACACACTCACATTTCCTGCCGTCTGCTTGTTGAGGGCACTGCCCCCAAGCCCCTTCTGAACACAGAATTTCATTCTGTGGCTACGCGTTCTGCGAACGCTTTTTTGTCTGTACCCGGTGCCCCGTTTCAGAGCATAGGGGTGCGTGAATCGCTCACCCCTTTTTGCTATGTCCCTTGGAAGCCGGGGTGGCAAAATACCCCCCACGGTTTTTCCTTTCCGCGACGGTTGCGACGGTCGCAACGGTGCTGGGAGTACCCCTCAAAACACCGTCGCGACCGTTGCGAGCGTCGCGCTTTACTCGATTACTTCAAACGCAGGTGCTTCCACCAC